>NZ_CP134876.1:2116945-2419366 GCF_032108445.1 Micromonospora halotolerans
TCGGCGTGCGGGCCGGCGGCCTGCACGGCGGCAAGACCCAGCGGATGCGCACCCGCACCCTGGCCGAGTTCCGCGAGGGACGGATGAACGTGCTGGTCGCCACCGACGTGGCGGCCCGCGGCATCCACGTCGACGGCGTGACGCTGGTGCTGCACGTGGACCCGCCCAAGGACCCGAAGGACTACCTGCACCGGGCGGGTCGCACCGCGCGGGCCGGTGAGTCCGGCGCGGTGGCGACGCTGGTGCTGCCGAAGCAGCGCCGGACCACGCTCGCCATGCTGGAGAAGGCGGGCGTCGAGCCGGCCGAAGCCCGGGTCCGCGCCGGTGATGCGGCGCTGGCCGAGCTGACGGGCGCCCGCGAGCCCAGCGGCGTGCCGGTCCGCGAGGAGCCGGAACCCCGCCGGGGCGGCCCGCGCCGCTTCGGCGACCGGGACGGGCGCGGCGAGCGGCGCTTCGGTGACCGGCCGACCGGCCGTGGCTTCGACCGGGGCGAGCGCCGCCACGACGACCGCCCGGCCGGCGGCCGCGGCTACGACCGGCCCTCCGGCGAGCGGCGCTTCGACCGCGACGACCGGGGCTTCGGCGAGCGGCGCCAGGCCGACCGGGGCGGATTCGACCGGGACGCGCGCGGCGACCGGCGCTTCGGCGACCGCGACGAGCGCGGCTCCGGCCGGCCCTCGGGCGACCGCCACTTCGCCGAGCGGGCCGGGCGCGACCAGCACCGGCCGACCGGCGCCGGTCGCGGCTACGACCGGGACGCGCGCGGCGACCGGCGGCACGACGACCGACCCACCGGCGGGCGCACCTACGGCGACCGACCCAGCGGCGGCTACGGCGACCGGGACGGCGCGCGCCGCTACGGCGACCGGCCGACCGGCGGCTACGGCGACCGACCCACCGGCGGTGGTTACGGCGACCGGGACGGCGCTCGGACCAACGGCGACCGGCCCACCGGCGCGCGCGGCCACGGCGACCACGGCCGCCGCTACGAGGACCGCCCGCAGGGCGAGCGGCGCTTCGGCGAGCGGGGCGAGTTCCGCCCGGCCGAGCGCCGGGGCGGCTTCCGGCCGGAGGCCCGGGGCCGGGAGGACCGGCCGCGCGACGACCGGCGCGGCTTCGGCGGCCGTGCGCCGGCCCGCACCCACTGACCGGAGCCACTCCGCAACACCCACGCGAACGCCGCCGTCGAGCCACCGCTCGGCGGCGGCGTTCGCGCATCCGCTGCCGGTGTCCGCCGGGTCGCGTAACGTCCGGTTCATGCCGACCATGCCGAAGTCGCTGTTCTGGACCCGGACCGACACCGCCGGCTCGGAGCACGTGGTGCTCGACGACCGGCAGGGGCTGACCGCGCAGGGCGTGGCGCTGGCCGTCGACCCCATCCCGTACACCTGCCGCTACCAGCTCACGGTGGGCGCGGACTGGTCGACCAACCGGCTGGAGGTCACCGCGGAGGGCGCGGGCTGGTCGCGGAGCGTACGCCTGGAACGGGGCGGGGACGGGTGGCGGGTGCGCACCGGCGAGGAGGGTGACCTGGACGCGGCGTTGCGCGCGGCCGGGCATCCGCCGGCCGGGCTGCCGGGCACCGACGACCCGGGCCGGCTGGACGAGGCGCTCGACGTCGACCTGGGCGGCTCACCGCTGACCAACACCCTGCCGGTCCGCCGGCTCGACCTGGGTCGGGCCCCGGCCGACCAGCCGCGCACCGTGACCGTCGCGTGGGTGCTGCTGCCCGGCCTGGCGGTCCTTCCCGCCGAGCAGGTCTACAGCTCGCTCGGCCCGGGCCGGGTCCGCTACGTCAGCGACTCCTTCACCGCCGACCTGGACGTGGACCAGGAGGGTTACGTGGTGCGTTACCCGGGGCTGGCGGAGCGGATCGACCCGCGCTGACGGCTCAGGCCGGCCAGGCCCCGGTGGCCAGGAAACGGTCGATGGTGGCCAGGTGCGGGGCGAGGTCGAGGCCCTGCGCGGCCACCCACCCGTCGTCGTAGTAGGTGTGCGCGTAGCGGTCGCCCGGGTCGCAGATCAGGGTGACCACCGAGCCGGTCCGGCCGGCGGCCAGCAGCTCCGCGATCAGCGCGAAGGCGCCCCACAGGTTGGTGCCGGTGGAGCCGCCCACCCGGCGGCCGAGCACCGCCGACCCGGCCCGCATGGCGGCCAGCGACGCGGCGTCCGGCACCTGCATCATCCGGTCCACCACGCTGGGCAGGAAGGACGCCTCGACGCAGGGCCGGCCGATGCCCTCGATCCGGGAGCCCTTGTCGGTGCGGACCGACCAGTCGCCGGCCTGCCACGCCGGGTAGAACGCGGAGTTCTCCGGGTCGACCACGCAGAGCTTCGTGGGCAGCCGGCGGTAGCGGGCGTACCGGCCGATGGTCGCGCTCGTGCCGCCGGTGCCGGCGCCCACCACGATCCAGGCCGGCACGGGGTGCCGTTCCAGGGCGAGCTGCGCGTAGATCGACTCGGCGATGTTGTTGTTGCCCCGCCAGTCGGTGGCCCGCTCGGCGTAGGTGAACTGGTCCATGTAGTGCCCGCCGCTGTCCTCGGCGAGCCAGCGCGCCTCGATGACCACCTTGGCCGGGTCCCGCACCAGGTGGCAGCGGCCGCCCTGGAACTCGATCTGGGCGATCTTCTCGGGCGAGGTGGTGGCGGGCATGACCGCGATGAACGGCAACCCGAGCATCCGCGCGAAGTACGCCTCGGAGACCGCGGTCGAGCCGGACGACGCCTCGACGACGGTGGTCTCCGGGCCGATCCAGCCGTTGCAGAGCCCGTACAGGAAGAGCGACCGGGCCAGCCGGTGCTTGAGCGAGCCGGTCGGGTGCACCGACTCGTCCTTGAGATAGAGGTCGATGCCCCACTCCCGGGGCAGCGGGAAGGGCAGGAGGTGGGTGTCGGCGGAGCGGTTGGCGTCCGCCTCGACCGTGGCGATGGCCTCGGTCACCCAGCTCCGGCTGGCCTCGTCACACCGGTCGAGATGAGTCACGCCGGCAACGTTACAAGCGCGGCCCGCTCGCCTCGGGACCCGCCCGGCGCGCCTGCCGGCGCTGGCCGGCCCGGCCGGCGGCCCGGACCACCGGGGTGAGGGCCAGGGCGAGCCGGGGGAAGGCGTCCAGGAGCCGCACCTGGGCGCCGCGCCAGCGCGGCAGGCTGACCACCGGCCGGGGCCGCCGGGCCAGCCGCACGGCCCGCGCGGCCACCCGCTCCGGGGTGAGCAGCGACCCGGTGAAGGACGCCAGGGCCCCCGGGTCGTCGAGCTTGTCGTGCAGCATCGGCGTCCAGATCCCGTCCGGGCAGAGGCACGACACGTGTACGCCCCGGACGCCGGCCATCCGCAGGTCGGCGAGGGTGCCGAGGCTGAACGCCAGCAGGGCGTGCTTGCTGGCCGCGTAGACGGTCTCGCCGGGTGCGGCGATCAGCCCGGCCAGCGAGACGACGTTGAGCACGTGGCCGTGGCCCTGCGCCCGCATCACGGTCAGGGCCGCGTGGGTGCCGTTCATCGCGCCCAGCGCGTTCACCTCGACGAGCCGCCGCCGGGTCGTCGCGTCGTGCGTCCAGGACGGCCCGGTGGCCAGGATGCCGGCGTTGTTGACCCAGAGCGCGAGCCCACCCGGCGCACCGGCCGCCTCGGCGGCCACCGTCGCGCAGGCCGCCTCGTCGCGGACGTCGAGCGGGCGGGACCAGCCACCGAGGGGTGCCGCCGCGGTGGCCACGACGTCGGCGTCCAGATCGGTGAGCAGCACCCGCCAGCCGTCGGCGTGCAGCGCGGCGGCGATCGCCCGGCCGAGGCCGCCGGCCGCCCCGGTCACCACGGCGGCGCCCCGCCCCGGAGTCGTCATCGGCGCACGGTAGCGCCCCCGGGGCGGCCGGGACCAGAGCGAGCGGTCAGGAGGCGGCGGATTCGAGCGGCTGGGGCCGGTTCTCCCACTTGGTCGACAGGGCGATGCCGGTGCGGGTGGAGGCCACCCCGGCGGTCCGGTTCAGCCGGACGATCAGCTGCTCCAGCTCGGCGATGGTGCCCACCCGGGCCTTCAGCAGGAACGATTCGACGCCGGCCATGAAATAGCAGGACTCGATCTCCGGGATCTGCCGGAACGCCTCCAGCACGTCGTCGGTGTCCGCGGTCGAGTCTTCCACGATGCCGATCAGCGCCGTGACGCCGAGCCCGATCGCCTCCGGTTCCACCTCGGCCCGGTACGCGCGGATGACGCCGCTCGACTCCAGCTTGCCGACTCGTTCATGCACGGCCGGGGCGGAGAGGCCGACCTGGCGGGCCAGTTCGGCGTACGACAGTCGGGCGTTGCCCCGCAACAGCTCCACGAGGCTCAGGTCGATCGCGTCCACGGACAGTGACCCTATCCTTTCGGGCGTAACGCCAGACACCGGGCATCAGTTGAACATGACGTCGCGTTGCCATTCACAAACGTGCCGTCACGGGGGTTCTGCGCCGGTAGCATTTACTAACTTCTCACTGTGTGCGTTTTTCGCGTTTGGCGGACACGCCAGGTCGCTGGTGCTGTAATTGCCATACGTCCCTCATGACGGCTCTGGGCTCGCACCGGCCGGGGGCAGTGTGTTCAGCCGGGGGCTTCGTCGACGCGAGGAGGGGGCTGTGGACACTGGAGATCGCCTGCTGACACCGGGTGAGGTCGCCGCGCTGTTTCGGGTTGACCCGAAGACCGTCACCAGATGGGCAGCGGCCGGCCGGATCGGCAGCATCCGGACTCCAGGCGGGCATCGCCGGTTTCGGGAATCCGAGGTGCGGGCCCTGCTTGAGGGGGAGGGCATGCTGGACGAGGCGGAGGACATGGGCAAGGCACGCAACATGGGTCCGACCGCCTCGACCGGCCCAGGGCCGGCGAACGCCGGAATGTACTGAGGCGACACCGATCGGGGCGCGGTCCGGCTCGGTCCGCGTCCCGATCCGCGCCGTCATGCCGGGTCCACGTCCCGGCGGGCGGCGGCCAGCTCCCCGGACCAGCGGCGGAACAGCGTGTGCGGCACGCCGAGCGCGTCCAGCACCTTCCCGGCCACGAAGTCGACAAGTTGCTGGGCGGAGGCCGCCGCCCCGGCGCCGTAGAAGCCGGGGCTCGCCGGCAGGACCACCGCGCCGGCGTCGTGCAGCGCGATGAGGTGCTCCAGGTGGCTGCGGGTCACCGGCGTCTCCCGGGGGACCACCACCACGGGCCGCCGCTCCTTGAGGTTCACCTCGGCGGCGCGCTGCAACAGGTCCTTGGACAGCCCGATGGCGATGCCGGCGCAGGCCGCCGTGCTGGCGGGGACGACCGCCATGCCGCGTACCCGGTAGGAGCCGCTGCTCGGGCCGGCGGCCAGGTCACCGGCCGGCCAGTGCCGTAGGTCCGCGTCGGCGAGATCGCGGCCCAGCCAGGCGGCCAGGTCCTCGGCCCAGTGACCGTCGCGGAACGCCCGGCCGGTCTCGTCGAGGATGGTCAGCCGGGCGGCCCGGGAGACGATGAGGTCCACCGCCTGGCCGGCGTCGAGCAGGCCGCGGACGACCGCGGCCGCGTACGGCGTGCCGGAGGCGCCGGAGACGCCGACCACCCATGGTTCGCGCATGCCGTCCAGACTGCCTGGTCGACCCGGAGGCCGGGCGCCCACCCCGGCAGTGTCCCGCTTGTCCGCGACCAGCGGCGTTGTCCGGCGGGTCGGCGGGCGTGCCGGGAACGTGGGATTCTTCCCTCGGCGATCCACGTCCATGGAAGGGATCGGTGATGACGGCGGCGGTGCTGCGGGCGTTGCGGTCCGACTTTCCGATCGCGCCCCGGCTCTCCCCGCACGCCGACGGTGTGCAGGAGTGGCTCGTCGGCCAGCTCGACCGGCTCGGCCTGCCGCTGGATCCGGCCATGCGGGAGCGGTTGGCCCGGGCCGGCTTCGCGCGCTACGCCGGCCGCCTCTACCCGGAGGCCAGCGAGCCCGACCTGCGGGCACTGGCCGCCCTGTTCACGTGGTTCTTTCTGGTGGACGACGCCTGCGAGGGGCCGGACCGGCTCGCTCCGGCGCAGATCCGGGCGCTGCGCGACGGGGCGCTCGCCCTGCTCCGGGAGGGTCCCCGGGCCCGCCATCCCGGCTTCTCCGGCCCGCTGCGCCGGCTGCTGGTCCAGGCGTGGCGGGAGCCGCGGCGCCGGATGCCGGCCCGCTGGCGGTTGCGCTTCGCCGACGCCGTGGCCGACCACCTCGACGGCGCCTGGCGGGAGGCGGTCGCCACCGTCGCCGGGCGGCAGCCGGGCGTCGCCGAGTACGTGCAGCTGCGCCGGGCCACCTCGGCCGCGTACGTGTCGTACCCCTTGATCGAGTTCGCCGCCGGGCGGCCGCTGCCGGACGCGGTCTACCACCATCCCGCGTTGCGCCGGCTCGCCGACCTCGCCAACGACCTGCTGTCCTGGTACAACGACCTGGCCTCGCTGGAGCGCGACCGGGCCGGCGCCGGCGGCCACAACCTGGTGCTGGCGGTGGCCGCCGAGGAGGGCGTGCCGGTGCCGGCCGCGGTGGACGTGGTCGCCGAGCGCTGGCGCGCCGAGATGGCCCGCTTCGTGGCGCTGCGCGCCGCGGTGCCGTCGTTCGGGCCGGCGCTGGACGAGGCGGTCACCGCCCACCTCGACGGGCTGGCCAACGCGGTCCGCGGCACGATCGACTGGACGATGGAGAGCGCCCGCTACCCCGTGGCCGGGTGACGCCCCGTCAGGGGCGCAGGTCGAGGCGGACCACCAGGTCCAGCAGGGCGAAGACGAACAGCGCGATGCCGACGAAGCCGTTGGCGGTGAAGAACGCCCGGTTGACCTTGCTCAGGTCGGTCGGGCTGACCACCAGGTGCTGGTAGCCGAAGGCGACCGCGGTGAACGCGAGCCCGATCCACCAGAGCCAGCCGAAGCCGACCAGCGCGCCGAACCAGATGAACAGCGCGAAGGTGACCACATGCGCGACGGTGGAGGCGTGCAGCGCGAAACGCCGGCCGTAGCGGGCGGGAACGCTGTGCACCCCGATCTCCCGGTCGATTTCGGAGTCCTGGCAGGCGTAGATGAGGTCGAAGCCGCCGATCCAGAGGCCGACGGCCGCGCCGAGCAGCCAGGCCGGCCCGGAACCGGCGAGGGTGCCGGTGACGGCCAGCCAGGCGCCGACCGGGCCGACCGCCTGGGCGATCGCCAGGATGGCGTGCGGCCAGTCGGTGAACCGCTTGCCGTAGGGGTAGACGACCAGCGGCACCACGGCGAGCGGGGCGAGCGCCAGGCAGAGCGGGTTGAGCAGGGCGGCGGCGGCCAGGAAGACCACCAGCGCGACGGCCGCGCCGGTCCAGGCCGTCCGCACGCTCACCGCCCCGGTCACCAGCTCCCGGTTGGCGGTACGCGGGTTCCGCGCGTCGATCCGCCGGTCGAGGATCCGGTTGGCGGCCATGGCGAATGTCCGCGCGCCGACCATCGCCACGGTGATCAGCAGCAGGTCGAGCCAGCGCACCCGCCCGCCGTCGACCTGCATGGCGGTCAGCGCCGACAGGTACGCGAACGGCAGCGCGAAGACCGAGTGCTCGATCGTGACCAGCTTGAGGAAGGACTTGACCCGGCCCGGGCGCTCCACGGGGACCTCGGCGACGGTGGCCATCAGATGCCGTACTCCTTCCAGCGCTTGTCGACCAGCGAGACCACCTCGGGCGACATGGTCATCTCCTCGGGCCAACCCCGGGTGTAGCCCTCGGTGGGCAGCTTGCGGGTCGCGTCGAGGCCCGCCTTCCCGCCCCAGAACTGCTGGTACGAGGCGTGGTCCAGATGGTCCACCGGGCCCTCGGTGACGAGCAGGTCCCGGGCGTAGTCGACGTTGCCGAAGGCGCGGAACGCGACCTCGTTGTAGTCGTGCACGTCGCAGTCCTCGTCCACGATCACGATGAGCTTGGTCAGCGACATGAGGTGCGCGCCCCAGATCGCGTTCATCACCTTCTGCGCGTGCTTCGGGTAGCGCTTGCGGATGGAGACGATCGCGCAGTTGTGGAAGACGCCGGCGGCCGGCAGGTCGTAGTCGACGATGTCCGGGATCATCAGCTTGAGCAGCGGCAGGAAGATCCGCTCGGTGGCCTTGCCGAGGCCGTGGTCCTCCTGCGGCGGCTTCGAGGTGATGATCGAGTGGTAGACCGGGTCGCGCTGCATGGTCATCGTCTCGACGTGCAGCACCGGGAACGGCTCGACCGGGGTGTAGAAGCCGGTGTGGTCGCCGAAGGGGCCCTCGGGCAGCCGCTCGCCGGGCTCCAGGTAGCCCTCCAGCACGATCTGCGCGTTCGCCGGCACCTGCAGCGGCACGGTCAAGCAGTCGACCATCTCGACCCGCTCGCCACGCAGGAAGCCGGCGAACAGGTACTCGTCGATGTCGCTGGGCAGCGGCGCGGTGGCGGCGTACGAGACGACCGGGTCGCAGCCGATCGCGATGGCGACCGGGAGCCGCTGGCCGAGCCGCTCGGCGACGGCGTGGTGGGCGGTGGAGTCCTTGTGGATCTGCCAGTGCATGCCGAGGGTGTTCCGGCCGTGCTGCTGGAGCCGGTAGAGGCCGAGGTTGCGCTTGCCGGTCTCCGGGTGCTTGGTGTGGGTCAGCCCGAAGTTGTGGAAGATCCCGCCGTCGCCGGGCCAGACCTGGAGGCCGGGCAGCCGGTTCAGGTCGACGTCGTCACCGCGGTAGACCACCTGCTGGCAGGGGGCGGTCTTGACCTTCCGCGGCGGCAGCGACTTGAGCTGCATGACCTTGCCGAGGCCCTCGCGGATGCCGGACCAGCCGACGGGCAGCTCCGGCTTGATCATCGCGCCGATCCGCTCGCCGATCTCGTCCAGCGTGTCGACGCCCAGCGCCATGGCCATCCGCTTCTCGGTGCCGAACAGGTTGATCGCCACCGGCATCTCGCCCCGGGTGGGCCGCTCGAAGAGCAGCGCCGGGCCGCCGTCACGGACGGTCCGCGTGACCACCTCGCTGATCTCCAGCGAGGGGTCGACCGGGACGCTCACCCGCCGCAGCTCGCCCGCGGCCTCCAGGGCCGCGAGGAAATCCTTGAGATCGGTGTACGGGAAGCCACGAGCCGCCATGCCCGCCAGTCTCCCGCACCGGTCTTCCCAGCGTCCAAGCCGGGTGGTGTGAGCTGAGCGATGGCGTCGGACGAGCGCGGCCGGCCCCGGTTCGGCGGGCCCGGCATGGCCCTCCACTCGCCGGGTAGTCGAGCTGCCGGACGAGAGGGGGCGCCGATGGGCGAGGGACGGGTCCCGGCGGGGTTCACCGAGCAGCGGACCCGGGTCGGTGACGTGACGATCAACCACGTCCGCGGGGGCAGCGGGCCCACCCTGGTGCTCCTGCACGGCTATCCGCAGTGCTGGCGGATGTGGCGGCACCTGCTGCCGGAACTGGCCGAGTCGTTCGAGGTGGTCGCGCCCGACCTGCGCGGCTTCGGCGACAGCGACGCTCCCACCGCCGGGTACGACAAGAAGAGCGTCGCCGCCGACCTGCACGGGCTGCTGACCGGGCTCGGACTGGTCGAGGACATCCGCCTGGTCGGCCACGACCTCGGCACGATGGTCGCCTACGCCTACGCCGCCGCCCATCCCGACCGGGTGTCCCGGCTGGTGCTCACCGAGGCGCCGATCCCCGACGAGAGCATCTTCGCGATCCCGGCCCTGACCGCCGCCGGCCCGGCGGTGTGGAACTTCGGCTTCTTCAACCTGACCAACGGTCTGCCCGAGCAACTCGTCACCGGCCGGGAACCGCTCTGGGTGGACCGGTTCACCGACTCGATCATGGTCAACAAGGGCAGCATCGGCCCGGAGGTGGCGGCGGAGTACGCCCGGCACCTCCGGGACCCGGCCCACCTCTGGGCCAGCTTCGCCTACTTCCGCGCGTTCGGTCAGGACGTGGCGGACAACGCGGCGTACCGGGCGCAGAAGCTGCCGATGCCGGTACTCGCCGTCGGCGCCCGGGCCAGCCTCGGTGAGCAGGTGGCCGAGCAGGTCCGCCGGTACGCCGACACGGTCACCGGCGAGGTGGTGGAGGGGTGTGGCCACTGGCTCTTCGAGGAGCGGCCGGCCGAACTGGCGGAGCTGCTGCTGCCGTTCCTGCGAAGCTGAGGCCGCCGGTCAGGCGGCCGGGGACCAGGCGTACGCGGCCAGGGACGGGTCGAGCGGGGCGTCGGTGAGGCGGTTGGCGAAGGTCGAGATCGTGTACGTGCCGACGCCGAGCACCACGTCCAGCGCGTGCCGCGGCTGCCAGCCGGCGGTGAGGAAGGCATCCAGCTCGTCGTCGGGGACGTCGCCCCGGTGGTCGAGCACGGCGACGGTGAACCGGCGCAGCGCCTCCAGGCGCGGATCGGGCAGCGCGGTGCCGGCCCGGAGCGCCTCGATCAGCTCGGGCGCCCCGCTGCGCCGGGTGAGCGTCGCGGTGTGCATGGCCACGCAGAGGTGGCACTCGTTGCGGGTGGCCACGGTCAGCACGACCACCTCCCGGGCGACCGGGTCGAGGTCGGTGGACTCGAAGGTGGCGCTGGCGGTGAGGAAGCCCTTGAGCAGCTCGGGCGACTCGGCCATCAGGGCCACCGCGCCAGGCAGGTGGCCGAGCTTGCGGTGGACGCCGACCATGGTGGGACGGGCGGCCGCGGGCGCGGTGTCGGGGGTGTGGGTGGTGAAGACCGGACGGGACATGACGGGTTCCCTCGCATAAGATAGTCAACGTGGTTGACGAAATAGTAAACGAGGTTGTCGAACATGGCAACGCCTGACCGCCCCGGCTTCGTGCTCCCGCTGCTCCTGCTCGCCGGCTTCCGCACGCTCATCGACGACCTGCACGCCGAGCTGGCCCGGCAGGGGCACACCGAGCTGCGGCCGGCCCACGGCTTCGTGCTCCAGGCCGTCGGCCCCGCCGGCACCACCGCCTCCGACCTGGGCCAGCGCCTCGGCGTCTCGAAACAGGCGGCCGGCAAGACCGTCGACCGCCTGGTCGCCCTCGGCTACCTGGAACGCGCCGACGACCCGGCCGACGCCCGGCGCAAGCTGGTCCGGATGACGGCCCGGGGCCACGACGGGCTGCGCCGCTCGGCGATCGTCTTCGACGCCCTACGCGACCGCTGGGTGGCGACCCTCGGCGCCGACCGGGTCGCGGCCATGGAGGACGACCTGCGCCGGATGGTCCCGGCCGACGTCTTCCGCCTCGACGTCCCCGGCTGGTTCGGCGCGTGACAAACATCGTCGCGCCTTGACCCACCGGCCGGACCAGGGGCCACGATGTCCGCATGGACGACGCGTACGTGGTGGGCGACCCGGACGGGCTCAGCCCCCTACAGGCCGAGATCCGGGACGCCGTGGCCCGCGAGCTGCACGCCCAGTTCGCGCTGCGGGCCGACCGCCTCGACCTGGCCGACCTCCCCGAGGTGGCCTACCAGATCACCCTGCGCGTCGACGGGCTGCTGACCGGCCGCCGGGGCCGCTGACCGCCGGGGTCAGAGGCCGGCGTAGGAGTGCAGGCCGGTGAAGAAGAAGTTGACCCCGAACAGGTTCATCAGCATGGTCAGGAAGCCCACGACCGAGATCCAGGTGGCCACGTTGCGCTTGACGCTCGGGGTGGCCCGGGCGTGCAGGTAGCCCGCGTAGACCACCCAGGAGATGAACGCCCAGGTCTCCTTCGGGTCCCAGCCCCAGGCGCGACCCCAGGCCGCCTCGGCCCAGATCGCACCCGCGATCACCGCGAAGGTGAAGACCGGGAAGGCGAAGGCGTGCAGCGTGAAGGTCAGCCGCTCCAGGCCGGCCGCCGCCGGCAGCCGCCGGGCGAGGGTGTACGGGAAGCTCCGCTTCCCCTGCTCCCAGCCGGCCCGCATCAGGTAGGCCACGGCCGGCACCACGCCCAGCAGGAAGATGCCGGAGGCGAAGATGATCGTGGACACGTGGATGACGAACCAGTAGGACTGCAGCGCCGGCATCAACGGCACGACCTGCACGTAGAGCTTCAGCTCGGCGAACGCCAGCAGCAGCACCATGACCAGGGTGAGGAACAGCCCGAGCCGGCGCAGCGACGGCTGCTTCCAGAGCACCACGAGCCAGGCGGCCGCCCCGATCCAGGTGACGGTCAGCACGAACTCGTACATGTTGCCCCAGGGCATCCGCTCGGCGGCGATGCCCCGGGTGACCACCGCGCCGATGTGCAGCGCGGCGGCGAGCACGGTGATCCAGGCGGCGATCCGCCCGGCCAGCGCGGCCCGGGCGGCGGAGCGGCCGGCTCGGGCCGCGGCCGTGGGGACCGGACCCGCCGGCTCCTCGACCGTCCCGCCGGGGCCGCCGACGCCGGCGCCGACCAGCTCCCGGGCCGGGGCCGCCGCCGGCACCTTCCGGGCGTTGCCCAGGGCGTACTCGACGGCGTGGCTGATCATCGCGACCAGGTACGCCAGGATCGCGAACGTGACCAGCTGGTCGGAGAGTGCGGACATCACTCGTCTCCTTCTCGCGCCCGCGGGTCGTCCCGCCCGTCGTCGCTGACCGCGGCGACGAGCTGTGCGAACTCGTCGGCGAACCCTGGATGCTCGGTGCGCGGGAGCCCACCGGCCTCCACCAAACTACTACCGCTCGTCGGAGATTCACCCGCCGGGGCGGAAACCCGGAACCAGACCCGGCGCCGCCGGGCGAACAGCGAGCCCATCAGCCCGAGGAGCAGCGTCACGCAGGCGACCAGCATCAGGGTCTGGCCGGGGGCGTGTCGGACCGAGATGGTGATGTACGGCTTCGTGCCGACGAACTCCAGCGTGCTGCCATCGTCCAGCGTCCACTTCTCGCCGGGGCGCAGCACCTTCTCGCCGATCTGCTTGAGCTTGCCGTTGGCGACCTGCCGCTGGTCGAGCTTGTAGACCGAGCCCGGGATGCCGGCGTCCAGCCCCAGGTTGCCCCGGTACGCGGCCAGCACCACCGCGGGGTTCCGCTCGGCGGGGAACTGGGACGCGACGAACGGCGCGCGGTCCGGGGCGGTGGGCAGGTAGAGCCCGTCGAAGGCGACCTGCTGATCCGGGGAGCGCTTGCCGGTCTTCGGATCGACGTTCGCGTCCGGGAAGGCGGCCACGCCCTCCTCGGTGGCGTTCTGGTCGCCGCTGCGCAGGAACGGCTCGTCGCTGGTCTGCGTGCGGCCGTACCGGTCGGTGTACCTCAGGATCGGCGCGTACCCGTTGCCGAGCAGGTAGACGTTGGCCGCGCCGAGCCGCAGCGGCGAGTTGACCGAGAAGCCGGCGGTGCGCGTGGACCCGTCGTCCACGTGGTCCACGGTCACCGTGGCCCAGTAGCGGGAGGCCTGCCCGGACGCCAGGTAGTCGGCCTCGAACCGGTCCAGGGTGAGGCAGAACGGCGGCAGGTCCGCGCTGTCGACGCGCGGCCCGAGCGACGCCTCGGCGTACTGCTGGCGGCTGTTGCAGAAGGCGTTGTCCGCGCCGGCCGTCAGCAACTTGTTGCCGTGCCAGCCGTACCAGGAGCCGAGCGCGACCCCGAGCAGGAGGGCGACCAGCGAGACGTGGAAGAGCAGGTTGCCGGTCTCCTTGAGGTAGCCCTTCTCGGCGGAGACCTCGTTGCCACGGACCGTGACCCGCCAGCGGCGGCGGCGCAGCACCGCCGCGATCGCCTCGGGGTCGGCGGCGGCCGGGGCCTCCAGCACGGCGTGCTGAGGCAACCGCTCCAGGCGCTTCGGGGCGGCGGGCGGCCGCATCCGCAGCGCGCGGACGTGGTCGCGGGCGCGGGGCAGGATGCAGCCGACCAGCGAGGTGAAGAGCAGCAGGTAGATGGCGGAGAACCAGACCGAGCCGAAGACCTCGAACATGCCGAGCTGGTCGAGCCGGGGCGCCAGGTCGGGGTGGTCGACGAAGTACTCGTTGACCTTCTCCGGGCTGACCCCGCGCTGCGGCAGCACCGAGCCGGGGATGGCGGCGATCGCCAGCAGGAAGAGCAGGATGAGCGCGGTACGCATGCTGGTGAGCTGCCGCCACGAGTTGCGCAGCAGGGCCAGCACCGGGTTGGCCCGTCGCCGGGGGGCGTCCGCGGGCGGCGCGGCCGGGCGGTCGTCCACGGTCGTCATCAGATGCTCACCTCGCCCACGCCCACGTGCGTCTGCAACCAGATCACGAAGTCCTGCCAGCCGCCGGTGACCAGCGCCACGCCGATCAGGATCAGCAGTGCGCCGCCGATCCGGGTGACCCAGCGGCTGTTGCGCCGGACGGCGCGGAACACCCCGAGGAGGCGGTGGAAGCCCAGCCCGAAGACGACGAACGGTACCCCCAGCCCGAGGCAGTACGCCACGGCGAGCAGCACGGCCCGGTCGGTCCGCCCGTCGACCGTGGCCATGCCGAGCACCGCGCCGAGCGTCGGGCCGGTGCACGGCAGCCAGCTCAGCGCGAAGACGGCGCCGAGGACCGGGGCGCCGAGCAGGCCGGCGGCCGGGAGCCGCCGGATGCGGAACTCGCGCTGCATGCCGGGGACCACGCCCAGGTAGCCGAGGCCGAGCACCACGACGAGGGCGCCGATGACGATCTCCAACGTGCGCTCGTGCGCGAAGAGGAGCTTGCCGACGCCGGAGAAGAGGATCGCGGTGGCGGTGAACACCGCGGTGAAGCCGGCGATGAAGAGCATGGTGCCGGCCAGCACCCGCCCCTTCACGGCGGCGACCGGCCGTGCCGCCGGGGGCGCCGCGACGGCCACGCCGCCGCCGCTCGGCTCGCCCGCGACGGGAACGGGACTCTCCGTCCGGTTCCGGCCCTCCAGGTCCGCCCCGGCCAGCCCGGTGACGTACGACAGGTAGCCGGGCATCAGCGGCAGGACGCACGGGGAGAGGAAGCTGACCAGCCCGGCGAGCGCCGCGGCACCGACGGCCAGCAGCAGCGGGCCGGACTCGGCGAGCTGGCGGAAGGTCTCGCCCATCAGCGGGACCCGGACGGGGGCTGCTCGGCCGCGATCCGCTCGACGACGGGCTGGAGCTCGTCCCGGGTGATCGCCCGGCGGATCACCACGGCGACCCGGCCGTCGCGGTCCAGGACGACGGTCGCCGGGGTGGTGTTGGGCGGGATGTCGAAGTCGAGCGCCTGCCGGCTGGCCGGGTCGAAGAGGCTCGGGTAGGTGACCCGGCCCTCCTCGAAGGCGGCCGCCTTGTCCTTGCTGTCCTGCACGTTGATGCCGAGGAAGGTGACGCCGGACGCCTTGGTGGCCTGGTGCACGGCCTCCAGGTCGTCGGCCTCCGCCCGGCAGGGCGCGCACCAGGATCCCCAGAAGTTGACGACGACCACCTGGCCGCGGGCCTCGGCGATGTCGTAGCTGCCGCCGGTGAGCAGCTCGCCGCTCACCTTCGGGGTCTTCGACCGCTGGTCGGGGGCGCAGGTGATGGTGACGCCGTCGCTCGCGCAGCGGCTCTCCTCGCTGCCGGAGGAGCAGCCGACCAGCGCCGTCCCGGCGGTGACGGCGGCGAGCAGGGCGGCGACGAGCCTCCGGCTGGGCATCAGGCTCCCTTGGCCGTCCGGGCGGTCGGCGAGATCGAGACCAGGTGGGCCGCGGGCTCGGAGTAGCCGATGCCGACGATCTTGGCACCGTCGAAGTGGAACGAGGTGAGGCTGGCCAGGCCGCACTGCCGCTTGCGCGGGTCGTGCCAGAGCCGCTTGCGCTCGACGTAGCGGCGCAGGGTCCAGATGGGCAGCTGGTGGGAGACGAGCACGGCCTCGCGCCCCTCGGCGGCGATCCGGGCGGCGTGCAGCGCGCCGAACATCCGCTCGGCGATCACCCGGTAGGCCTCGCCCCAGGACGGGGTGACCGGGTCGCGCAGCACCCACCAGTTGCGCGGGTCGCGGAAGGAGCCGTCGCCCGGGGACACCTTCTTGCCCTCGAACCAGTTCGCGCTCTCGATCAGCCGCTCGTCCACCCCGACCGGCAGCCCGAACTGGGCGGCGATCGGCTCGGCGGTCTGCTGGGCGCGTTCGAGCGGGCTGGCCACCACGTGCACCACGGTGCGCTCGGCGAGCGCCTGGGCGGCCGCCTTGGCCATCTGGACGCCCAGCTCGGAGAGGCGGAACCCGGGCAGCCGCCCGTAGAGGATGCCGTCCGGGTTGTACACCTCGCCGTGCCGCAGCACGTGGACCACCGTCTCGCTCACGCCTGAGCCCCCTTCGTTCGCGGCTGCGGGGCTCGCAAACCCGGCTCACTCCTCGCGCTCACCGTTACCCCCCGTGTCCCGCCGCTGCCGCCGCCGCTGCCGCCGCCGGCAGGGCCGCGGCGATCTGCTCCAGGGCGGCGTCGTCGATCGCCGCCGACACGAACCACGACTCGAACGCGCTCGGCGGCAGGTAGACGCCGGCGGCGAGCATGGCGTGGAAGAACGCCTTGAACGCGGGCACCTGCTGGGTGCGGGCGCTGTCGTAGTCGGTCACGTCGGCGTCGGTGAAGAAGATCGAGAACATGTTGCCCGCGTACGACAGGCGGTGCGGGACCCCGGCGGCGGCCAGCGCCTCGGCGGCGAGCTTGCCCACGGCGGCGGCCGTCTCGTCGAGGCGGCGGTAGAGCGCGTCGTCGGCCAGCCGCAGCGTGGCCAGGCCGGCGGCGCACGCGAGGGGGTTACCGGAGAGGGTGCCGGCCTGGTAGACCGGGCCGGCCGGGGCCAGCCTCGCCATGATCTCGGTGCGTCCGCCGAACGCCGCGGCGGGCAGGCCGCCGCCCATGACCTTCCCGTACGTCCACAGGTCGGCGTCGGACGGGTCGAGGCCGTGCCAGCCGGCGCGGGAGACCCGGAACCCGGTCATCACCTCGTCGACGATGAGCAGCGCGCCGTGCGCGTGGGCGATCCGGGCGAGCTGCTGGTTGAAGTCGCCGCGCGGGGCGACCACGCCCATGTTGCCGGCGGCCGCCTCGGTGATGATGGCCGCGATGTGCGGGCCCTCGGCGGCGAAGGCCTCCTCGACCGCGCGCAGGTCGTTGTACGGCAGCACGATCGTGTCGCCGGCGGCCGCCCCGGTGACGCCGGGCGAGTCGGGCAGGCCGAGGGTGGCCACGCCCGAGCCGGCGGCGGCGAGCAGCGCGTCGGAGTGGCCGTGGTAGCAGCCGGAGAACTTGATGATCTTGGCCCGGCCGGTGAAGCCGCGGGCCAGCCGGATCGCCGACATGGTCGCCTCGGTGCCCGAGTTGACCAGGCGGACCTGCTCCACCGGGGTCCGCGTGACGATCTCCGCGGCCAGCTCGACCTCGCCCGGGGTGGGGGTGCCGAAGCTGGTGCCGAGCGCGGCGGCCTCGCGCAGCGCCTCGACCACGGCCGGGTGGGCGTGACCGAGGATCAGCGGGCCCCAGGAGCAGACCAGGTCGACGTAGCGGCGACCGTCGGCGTCGAAGAGCCAGGGACCCTCCCCCCGGACCATGAAGCGCGGGGTGCCGCCGACGGCACGGAACGCGCGTACGGGTGAGTTGACCCCGCCGGGCACGATGGCCTTGGCGCGGTCGAACAGGGCCTCGGAGGCCGGTGCGTCGGCCGGGTAGCGGCCGGATCCGGCGGGAAACGTATCGGTCACGATGCCGCCATTGTGTCAGCGCCGGGCAGCTGATCGGCAGGCACCCCGCACCGAGGGTTACCGGGCTCACGCCCCGCGGGTGCGGCACGGGCCAGCAACCGGCGGGTCGCTCGACAGGCCCGTGGGTCGAGATCGCGATAGGGTGACCGGGTGGATCGTGCCGAACTGTCCATCACGCTACACCGGACGGGTGACGAAGCGGTGCTTCGCCTCGCCGGTGAGATCGACATGCTCACGGCCGCCCAGCTGTCGACAGTCGTCAACGAGGTGCTGGCCGACCCCCCGCCGCGCATCGTGCTCGACCTGGGCGGGGTCACCTTCTGCGACTCGCAGGGCCTCGGGACGCTCGTGGTGCTCAGCCGCAAGGCCAGCCACGCCCAGAGCCTGCTGGTCCTGAGCAACGTCGGCGACTTCCTCCTCCGCGTCCTGGACATCACCGGCCTCCGCTCGGCTCTGATGATCCGCAACGAAACCGCCCCCTGACCCGTCCTGGTCGGCGTTGATCAAGAAGTTTGCGTCTGCCGAGGGCTGATGCCGGACGCAAACTTCTTGATCAACTAGGTCTGCGCGGTCAGGTGACCGGGACGTCGCGGCGGCGGAAGGCCGTCAGGCCGGCTGCCGTCAGGGCCAGGGCCACGGCGGCCAGGGTCCACAGCGGGGTGGCGCTCCAGGTGTCGCGAAGGACCTGGGGGGTGTGCGTGAACGGGGACAGGTCCAGCAGCCACTGGTCGAGTTCGAGCACCGCGCCGAGCTGGCCGAGCAGCACGCAGACCGCCAGCACCGCCCAGGCCGTCGGGGCCAGCCGGGGCAGCAGGCCGTAGAGCAGCACGGCGAGCCCGGCCAGCACCCAGGCGGCGGGCGCGTGGGCCAACCCGGCACCGAGCATCCGGGGCAGCTCCCGCGGCACGTCGTGCACGCTCAGCCCGTACGTCAGGCCGGTCGCCAGGCCGGTCACGGCGAGCACCACGGCCGGGCCGACCAGCGCGAACACCACGTGCGACAGCAGCCAGGTGGAGCGGCGCGCGCCGGTGACGAGCACCGGTTCGGCGTGCCCGGCGGACTCCTCGGCGCGCATCCGCAGCGCGGCCTGGATGCCGTAACCCGCGGCGGCCAGCCCGGCCAGGCTGAGCGTGGCGCCCAGGTAGGCGTCGGCCAGGCCGGAGGCCCCACCGATCCGGGCCATGATCTGCTCCAGCTCCTCGTTACCCTCGACCGAGCGGCCGGCCGCCTGCGCGGCGCCGCCGAGGATCAGCCCGAGCAGGCCGAAGCCGACCGACCACCAGAGGATCTGCCCCCGGTGCAGCCGCCAGGCCAGCCCGAACGGGCCGGCGAGCCCGCGGCCGGCAGTGGCCGGCCCGAGCCGGGGCGGCAGCACCCCCGCGCCCAGGTCGCGGCGCACCGAGACCGGGTACGCGACCGCGGCGAGCAGCGCCGACGCGACCAGCGGCAGCGCCAGCACCCACCAGCGTTCCCCCTCGAAGGGCCGGATCCGGGGTGCCCAGCCCAGCGGGGAGAGCCAGCTCGGCCAGTCGTTGGCGGCGGTGTCCCCCACCATCCGCAGCGCGAAGGAGGCGCCGAGGACGGCGATCCCGATGCCCCGTGCCCCGCCCGCGCTCTCGGTGAGCTGGGCGGTCAGCCCGCCGAGGGTGGCGAAGACCACGCCGGTGAGCGCCGTGCCGAGGCCGTACGCGTACGAGCCGGTGGCGGAGAGCCCGGTGGACGCCAGCCCGGCCGCGGTGAGCAGGCCGAGCAGCAGGTCGGCCGCGTACGTGACGAGCAGCGCGGCGGTCAGGCCGGCGTGCCGGCCCAGCACCCCGCCGCCGAGCAGCTCCCGCCGGCCGGCCTCCTCCTCGACGCGGGTGTGCCGGACGACGGTGAGCACGCTGGCCAGCGCCACGATGACCAGCAGGAAGCCGCCGCGCTGGGCGGTCAGCGCGCCGACGCTGTCCCCGTAGACCGGGCCGAGCAGCGCGATGATCGAGGGGTTGCGGGCGGTGCCGGTGACGTACGCGGCCCGCTCGGCGTCGGTCGGGAACAGCTCGAAGAAGCTGGTCGCGTAGGTCGTCGGCAGCACGGCGAGGAACAGCACCCAGAGCGGGAGCACGAGACGGTCCCGGCGCAGCACGAGTCGGGCCAGCTGCCAGGTGCCGGTGAGGGTGCTCATCGGGTCAGCTCCTCGGGGACCGCCTCGTAGTGCCGCAGGAACAGCTCCTCCAGCGTCGGCGGCGTGCTGACCAGGCTGCGGACGCCCAGCTCGGTGAGGCGCCGCAGCGCGACGTCCAGCGCGGCGGTGTCCACGTCGAAGCGGACGCGGTTGCAGTCCACCCGCAGGTCGTGCACGCCGGGCAGGTCGGCCAGCCCGTTCAGCGGGGCGGTCACCTCGGCGTCGATCGAGGTGCGGTGCAGGTGGCGCAGCTCGGTGAGGGTGCCGGACTCGACGGCCCGGCCGTTCCGGATGATCGTCACCCGGTCGCAGAGCGCCTCCACCTCGGCCAGGATGTGGCTGGAGAGCAGCACGGTGCGGCCGTCCTGCTTGGCCCGGCGTACCCAGTGCTGGAAGACCTCCTCCATGAGCGGGTCGAGCCCGGAGGTGGGCTCGTCGAGGATGAGCAGCTCGACGTCGGAGGCGAGCGCGGCCACCAGGCCGACCTTCTGCCGGTTGCCCTTGGAGTAGGCGCGGCCCTTCTTGCGCGGGTCCAGCTCGAAGGACTCCAGCAGCTCGGCCCGGCGCTTCGGGTCGAGCCCGCCGCGCAGCCGGCCGAGCAGGTCGATCACCTCGCCGCCGCTCAGGTTGGGCCAGAGGGTGACGTCGCCGGGCACGTACGCGAGCCGGCGGTGCAGGGCGACGGCGTCCCGCCAGGGGTCGCCGCCGAGCAGCCGGACGGCCCCCGCGTCCGCCCGCAGCAGACCGAGCAGCACCCGGATGGTGGTCGACTTGCCGGAGCCGTTGGGGCCCAGGAAGCCGTGCACCTCGCCGGCGCGGACGGTCAGGTCGAGTCCGTCGAGCGCTCGGGTCCGGCCGAAGGTCTTCACCAGGCCGGACACCTCAATGGGAGTTTCCATACTTCGGAAGCTACGCTCGTTTCACAAACTTGTGAAGACAGTGAGATCTGAGAGACGATCGGATGCGATGAGCACCGAGGAGACGATGTCGATGACCCCGCCGCGCCCGGACGAGGAAGAGGTCCACCGCTTCGTGGAACGGATGGCGATGGCCTTCGCGGACGTCGGCTTCCCCCGGATGGCCGGCCGGGTGCTCTTCACCGTGATGAGCGCGGACGAGCCGCTCACGGCCGGCGAGATCGCCGAGCGACTGGGGGTCAGCGCGGCGGCCGTGTCCGGCGCCGTGCGCTACCTGACCCAGTTCGCCATGCTGGTCCGCGAGCCGGTCAAGGGCTCCCGGCGGGACCGCTACCGGATGCCGGCCAACCCCTGGTACGAGGCCACCATCACCAAGACCGGCCTCTACAAGAACTTCATCGACATCGCCAAGGGCGGGATGGACGCGCTGGGTGGGCGGGACACCCCGGCGGGCGAGCGGGTGGCCGAGATGCGGGACTTCTTCCTCTTCGTCCAGGAGGAGATCGACGCCCTCGGCGAACGGTGGCGGGCCCGGCGCGCCGCGACGGGACACGGCGACCCGGCCGACGCCTGAGCGCCTCAGGCGTTGTTGCCCCAGCGGGCCTGCTCCAGCAGGTCCACCGCACGCTCCCGGGACTCCGCGTCGTCGTCGGCGCGCAGCAGCGCGGTCGCCTCGTCCACCGCGTCGGTGAGCACCCGCCACTGCGCGTCGCGCTCCCGCACCAGGTCCGACTGGGCGGCGAGCTGCCGGGTCTTCACCCACAGCTCGACGAAGACCGACACCTTCGCCCGCAGCACCCACGGGTCGAAGGGCTTGGTCAGGTAGTCGACCGCGCCGACCGCGTAGCCCCGCAGGGCGAGCTGGGCGTCCTTGTCCGCGGCGGTGAGGAAGATGATCGGCACATGCCGGGTCCGCTCCCGCCGCTTGATGTGGGTGGCCGTCTCGAAGCCGTCCATGTCCGGCATCTGGGCGTCCAGCAGGATCACCGCGAAGTCGTCCACCAGGAGCTGCTTGAGCGCCGCCTCGCCGCTCTCCACGGCGACGGACTGCACCGGAAGCCCCTGGAGGATCGCCTCCAGGGCCATCAGGTTCTCCCGCCGGTCGTCCACCAGCAGCGCCTTGGCCATCTGGGTCACGGAGTCTCCTCGCCTCGGCTCCGGCCGATCCAGGACGCCATCAGCTCGATCAGCTCGTCCAGGTCCACCGGCTTGGTGATGTAGTCGCTGCCCCCGGCCGCGATCGCCGACTCCCGGTCACCGGGCATCGCCTTCGCGGTCAGGAACACGATCGGCAGGTCCGCGAAGCGATGGTTGCGCCGGATCTGCGCGGTCGTCTCGTAGCCGTCCTGGTCCGGCATCATCGCGTCCATCAGCACGATGTCCACCTCCGGATGCTCGGCCAGTTGGCGGACGCCGTCCGCCCCGTTGTCCGAGTACAACACGGTCATACCGTGGAGTTCCAACGCGGAGGTCAGCGCGAACACGTTCCGGACGTCGTCGTCGATGATCAGAACGGTCACGCCCTCCAGCCGACGGGTGGCCGGAGTCTCCTGCGGCTGCGGCAGCTCCATGGGCATGAGCAGGGAGGACGGCAGGCCCGCGCGCTGCGGCGAGGGCGGCGCCGGCGCCACCACCGCGTCCGGCGCCAGCACATCGGGTACGAAGAGAGTGAACGTCGACCCCTGCCCGGGCGCGGAGGACACGGTGATCGTGCCGCCGAGCAGCCGGGCCAGGTCCCGGCTGATCGACAGGCCCAGGCCGGTGCCGCCGTAGCGCCGGCTCGTGGTGCCGTCGGCCTGCTGGAACGCCTCGAAGATCAGCGAGAGCTTGTCGTCCGAGATGCCGATGCCCGTGTCGATCACCGTGAACGCGATGACCTGCCGGGCGTTGGTCAGCGCCGGCACGTCGAAGACGGCGTTCTCGGCGGCCGGCGCGATGCGCAGGGTGACCGCGCCGTTGTCGGTGAACTTCACGGCGTTGGAGAGCAGGTTGCGCAGGATCTGCTGGAGCCGCTGGGCGTCGGTGACCAGCGCCGGCGACAGGTCCTTGCTGATCCGCACCTGGAAGTCGAGGCCCTTCTCCTCGGCCTGCGGCGCGAACGCCTGCTCGACGTAGCCGCGGATCTCCGAGAAGTGGATCTCGGTCGGCTCCACGTCCATCCGGCCCGCCTCGATCTTGGACAGGTCGAGGATGTCGTCGATCAGCGAGAGCAGGTCCGATCCGGCGCTGTGGATGGTCCGGGCGAACTCGATCTGCTTGGCGCTCAGGTTCTGCTCCGGGTTCTCGGCGAGCAGCCGGGCCAGCAGGAGCAGCGAGTTCAGCGGCGTACGCAGCTCGTGGCTCATGTTGGCCAGGAACTCCGACTTGTACGCCGACGCCCGGGTGAGCTGCTGCGCCTTCTCCTCCAGGCCGAGCCGGGCCAGCTCGATCTCCCGGTTCTGCGTCTCGATGTTGGTCTTCTGCTCGGAGAGCAGCTTCGCCTTGTCCTCCAGCTCGGCGTTGGTGCGCTGGAGTTCCGCCGACTGCTCCTGCATCTCGTGCGCCAGCCGCTGCGACTGCGCCAGCAGCTCCTCCGTACGCCGGTTGGCCTGGATGGTGTTGACCGCGACGCCGATGGTGAGCACCAGCCGCTCCAGGAACGCCAGGTGCAGGTCGGAGAAGGTGGTGACCCCGGCGAACTCGATCACGCCGAGCAGCTCGCCCTCGAAGAGGACCGGCAGCACCACGAGGTCGGCCGGGGGTGTCTCGGCCAGGCCGGAGCGGAGCACCAGGCGCCCGTCGGGCTGGGTGTTGACCCGGATGGTCCGCCGGGACAGGGCGGCCTGCCCGACCAGCCCCTCGCCGGGCCCGAAGGTCACGTCGTGCCCGCGCGCGACGTAGCCGTAGGAGGCGGTGAGCCGCAGCCGCACGCTGCCCTCGGAGCTGTCCGCCAGGAAGAACGCGCCGAGCTGCGCGTCGACCAGCGGGGTCACCTCCATCATGATCATGCGGCAGACCTCGCCGAGGTCCCGCTGGCCCTGGAGCAGGCCGCCGATGCGGGCCAGGTTCGAGTCGAGCCAGCCCTGCTCGGCGTTCTTCTTGGTCGTCTCCCGGAGGGTGACGATCATCTGGTTGATGTTGTCCTTCAGCTCGGCGACCTCGCCCTGCGCCTTCACGCTGATCCGCTGGGTCAGGTCGCCGCGGGTCACCGAGGTGGAGACCTGCGAGATCGCGCGGAGCTGGGTGGTCAGGGTCGAGGCGAGCTGGTTGACGTTCTCGGTGAGGTCGCGCCAGGTGCCGCTGACCCCCTTCACCTGGGCCTGGCCACCGAGCTTGCCCTCGATGCCGACTTCGCGGGCCACCCGCGTGACCTCGTCGGCGAACGAGGACAGCTGGTCGACCATCGTGTTGACGGTGTTCTTCAGCTCCAGGATCTCGCCCTGCGCGTCCACCGTGATCTTCTGACCCAGGTCACCCTTGGCCACGGCCGTGGTGACCGAGGCGATGTTCCGCACCTGGCTGGTCAGGTTCGAGGCCATCGAGTTCACGTTGTCGGTCAGGTCGCGCCAGGTGCCGCTCACGCCCTTCACCTGGGCCTGCCCGCCGAGCTTGCCCTCGGTGCCCACCTCGCGGGCCACCCGCGTGACCTCGTCGGCGAACGACGAGAGCTGGTCGACCATGGTGTTGACCGTCGACTTCAGCTCCAGGATCTCGCCCTGCGCGTCCACCGTGATCTTCTGCGACAGGTCGCCCTTGGCCACGGCCGTCGACACCTGGGCGATGTTCCGCACCTGCGCGGTCAGGTTCGACGCCATCGAGTTCACGTTGTCGGTCAGGTCCCGCCAGGTGCCGGCCACGCCGCGTACCTGGGCCTGCCCGCCCAGCTTGCCCTCGGTGCCCACCTCGCGGGCCACCCGGGTCACCTCGTCGGCGAACGACGACAGCTGGTCCACCATCGTGTTGACCGTCGACTTCAGCTCCAGGATCTCGCCCCGGGCGTCCACGGTGATCTTCTGGCCCAGGTCGCCCTTCGCCACCGCCGTGGTGACCGAGGCGATGTTCCGCACCTGGCTGGTCAGGTTCGACGCCATCGAGTTCACGTTGTCGGTCAGGTCCCGCCAGGTGCCGCTCACGCCCTTCACCTGCGCCTGGCCGCCCAGCTTGCCCTCGGTGCCCACCTCCCGGGCCACCCGGGTCACCTCGTCCGCGAACGACGACAGCTGGTCCACCATCGTGTTCACGGTGTTCTTCAGCTCCAGGATCTCGCCCTGGGCGTCCACCGTGATCTTCTGCGACAGATCGCCCTTGGCCACCGCCGTGGACACCTGCGAGATGTTCCGCACCTGGCTGGTCAGGTTGCCGGCGAGCTGGTTCACGTTCTCGGTGAGGTCGCGCCAGGTGCCGGAGACCCCGCGTACCTGGGCCTGGCCGCCCAGCTTGCCCTCGATGCCCACCTCGCGGGCCACCCGGGTCACCTCGTCGGCGAACGACGAGAGCTGGTCCACCATCGTGTTCACGGTGTCCTTCAGCTCCAGGATCTCGCCCTGGGCGGCCACCGTGATCTTCTGGGACAGGTCGCCACGGGCCACCGCCGTGGAGACCTGGGCGATGTTGCGGACCTGGCTGGTCAGGTTCGACGCCATCGAGTTGACGCTGTCGGTCAGGTCCTTCCAGGTGCCGGCCACGTTCGGCACCTCGGCCTGGCCGCCGAGCTTCCCGTCGGTGCCCACCTCGCGGGCCACCCGGGTCACCTGCTCGGCGAAGAGCCGCAGCGTGTCGGTGAGCGAGTTCATCGTGTCGGCCAGCTCGGCCACCTCGCCCCGGGCGCCCACCGTGATCTTCTGCGACAGGTCGCCCTTCGCCACCGCCGTCGCCACCTGGGAGATCGACCGCACCTGACCGGTGAGGTTCGACGCCATGGTGTTCACCGAGTCGGTGAGGTCCTTCCAGGTGCCGGCCACACCCCGGACGTCCGCCTGGCCGCCCAGCTTGCCCTCGGTGCCCACCTCCCGGGCCACCCGGGTCACCTCGTCGGCGAACGACGAGAGCTGGTCGACCATCGTGTTCACGGTCCGGCCGATGCGCAGGTACTCACCGCGCAGCGGACGGCCGTCGATCTCCAGCGCCATGTGCTGGGACAGGTCGCCGTCGGCCACCGCCACGATCACCCGGGCGATCTCCGTGGTCGGGCGGCCCAGGTCGTCGATCAGCGAGTTGACCGCCCGCTGCCCCTCCGCCCACGAGCCGTCCAGGCCCTCGTCGTCGAGGCGCTCGGTCAGCCGGCCGTCGCGGCCGACGACCCGGCTGATCCGGCGCAGGTCCAGGTGCTGCCGCTCCTGCAGCGACACCACGTCGTTGAAGGAGTCCGCCACCTCGCCCGCCAGGCCGGCCCGCCGGGGCAGCCGGACCCGGAGGTCGCCGCGACGCACCCGCCGCAGCGCCTCGACCAGCTCACCGAGGAGCACCTCGTGGTCGTCCCCGGCTACCAGTTGTTTCGCCGTGGTCATCAGTTCCTCGCTCAGCTCGGGGGCCATCAGGCTCGTGCCGACACGCGGCCATCCCACCATTCTGCCGCGTGTCACGTCGAGGCCACGGGCTCCAGCCGCCCGCCACGCCCGATCTGTCCCCCGCCGACCGGATCGGCGGACCGGCTTGGCACCCGGGGCGGCGGCGGTGGAGGATACGGAGGTGTCAGCGGAGACGGGGCCGGCGATGAACGGCGGCTCGGACGAACACGTCCGGCGGGTCCGCCTCCCCGCAGATCGGCGCACGCCCGCGGCGGCCCGGGCGCTGGTGCGGTCCGTGCTCGCCGAGGCGGACCTGCACGAGCTGCTCAACGAGGCGCTGCTGCTGACCACCGAGCTCACCACCAACGCGGTGGAGCACGCGCGCACCGAACTGGACATCGAGGTCGAAGCCGACCCGGCGGGGCTCACCGTCACGGTCACCGACTTCGCCTCCGGCCCGGTCGACGAGCTGATGATCGGCGTCCGGAACACCACCTCCGACATCACCGAGGTGGCCGAGCGCGGGCGCGGGCTGCTGCTGGTCGACCACTTCGCCAGCCGGTGGGGCACCACCTACCTGCCCACCGGGAAGGGCGTCTGGTTCCGGCTCGACCGGCCCCACCTCGGGGCGGCCGCTCGGCCGGCCGAGACCCGCGCCACACTCGCCGACAGCGCGGCGGACGGGGGAACCCCGAGCGCCGCCGCGATGAGCGAGCTGATGCAGACCACCCCCGACCCGAACGCGGACGACCCGCTGCCCGAGTTCGCCGCCGGGCTGCTCACCCGGGTCGCCGACATGGTCGGCGCGGCCGGCGGTGTGGTGCGGCTGGACCGCGGCGACGGGCAGGGCCGCCAGGTGCTCGCCCGCTACGGCCGGCAGCCCCGGGAGGGCAGCGAGCTGCTCCGCGTCCCGCTCGCCGTGCACCGCCCGTACGCCGGGGAGCTGGAGCTGGACGCGGCGCCCTCCGCGTACGCCCGGCCCCTCGCGGTGCTCGCCGCCGAACGGCTCTCCCTGCACCTGGAGAACGACCGGCTGCGCCGCGCCGACGTCCGGCGGTCGGCCTGGCTGACCTTCCTGGCCGAGGCGAGCGAGCTGCTCGCCCAGTCGCTCGACGTCGAGCTGACCATGGCGCTCGTCCCCCAGCTCGTGGTGCCCCGGCTCGGCCAGTGGTGCGCGGTGCACACCAGCGACGAGTGGGGGCGGCTGCGGCTCGCCGCGGCCAGCCACGCCGACGAGTCGGTGCTGCCGCAACTGCACCGGGTCCTTCAGGAGACCGGGCCCGACTCGATCCAGGCCCGGCTGCGGGAGGCCTCCCGCAGCGCCGCGCAGGTACCGCTGAGCGGGCCGATGGAGGGCTTCGCCGTACCCCTGATCGCCCGCGGGCAGCGGCTCGGCACCCTGGCCGTGGGCCGCCACCAGCGGCACCGGCACGACCCTGACGAGGTCTCGGTGCTGGAGGACGTGGCCCGGCGGGCCGCCCTGGCCATCGAGAACGCCCGGATCCACGCCGAGCGCCGACGCGTCGCGCAGACCCTCCAGCAGTCGCTGCTGCCGCCCGTGCTCCCGGTGGTCGAGGGCATCGGCTTCGCCGCCGAGTACGTCCCGACCGGCGACGACGCCGAGGTCGGCGGCGACTTCTACGACGTGGTGCCACTGTCGGACGGCCGGTGGCTCGTGGTGGTCGGCGACGTCTCCGGCAAGGGCGTCCAGGCGGCGGCCGTGACCGGGCTGGTCCGGGACGTGATCCGGGTGCTGGTCGGCGACGGCAAGCCGCTGCCCGAGGTGCTCGGCCGGCTCAACGAGACGCTGGTCGAGCGGGGTGGCGGCCGCTACTGCACGCTGGCGCTGGCGGCGGTCGGCCCCGGCGACGGCGACCAGCTCGACGTCTCCCTGCACCTGGCCGGGCACGACCGGCCGGTCCTGCTGCACGGCGGCGGCGGTGCGGGCTTCGTCGGCACCGGCGGCACGGCGCTCGGGCTGCTCGACACGATCGCCACCCCGACCGCCGAGATCGCCCTCAAGCCGGGCGACGCGCTGATCTTCTACACCGACGGGGTCACCGAGCGGCGGCGCGGCCGGGAACTGTTCGGCACCGACCGACTGCGCGAGGCCGCCGCGCCCCTGGCCGGCTACTCGGCCGACGTGGTCGCCGCCCGCCTCCGCGCCACAGCCATCGCCTTCTCCGTCGAACCCCCCAGAGACGACATAGCAGTCCTGGTCCTCCGCAACGACGCCCTGTAACCCCTCCCCCTGCCCCCTCCCCCTGCCCCCTCCCCCCGCCGGACCGCGTCGATCATGAAGTTCGCGGCACTCGGCGCCCGATTTGTCGCCGCCAACGTCATGATCACCGAGGCTGGCGCGCGGGGTTACAGGCCGCCCGGGAGGCGGCCGGGGGACAGGCGGTGGTGGGGGTCCAGGTGCGCCTTGGCCGTGCGGAGGCGGGGCAGGATGGGCAGCTCGCCCCAGAGGTCGACGGCGCGGCGGACCGGTGTGGGAGCGGAGACCACCACGCAGCGGCCCTGGCGGGCGAGGAGCACGCCCCGGACGGCGGCGAGGATCGAGGCCACCCGCTCGGGCGGCAGCGACCCGGGCAGCGCGGCGTGCACGGCGCCGATCCCGGCCGAGCCGCGGACCGGCACCGGCGTGCCGGCCGCGTCGCGCAGCGCGTAGACGGCGGCGTGCAGGTCGTTGATCGGCACCTCGATCCGCAGGGCGGTGTCGCCCGGGGCGAACGGGTAGCGGCCCCACCACTCGGGGGCGGCGTGGTTGACCACGGCCTCGGGGCCGAGCAGCGCGGCGAGCCGGTCGGCGCGTTCCGCCACGTCGGCGGGGCCGCCTTCCAGGAGCACCACGAGGCTGCCCGCGGCGGCCGGCCGCCCCGGGCGCCCGGTCACCGCCGGGTGGTCGGGCCGGTTGGCCACGGACGGGTGGGAGGCGGGGATTCGCCGGCGCGGCAGCGCCACGTGCACCGGCAGGTCCAACTCGACGGCCGCCGGGTCGAGCCGGGCGGCGAGCACCGCCCGGACCAGGTCGTGCACCTCCAGCGGGGTCCACACGGGACGGGACACCCAGACCCGGCCGGCCGGCACGGCCTGCACCCGCATGGTGGCCGAGACCAGCACCCCGAGGCCGCCCTGCGAGCCGCAGAGCAGCCGGGCCACGTCGAGCCCCGGCACCTCGGCCGCGCCGAACAGCGCCGCCGCGCCACCCCGCGCCGGCCCGGCCCGGCCGAGCAGCGCGGTGCCCGGCTCCCCCACGCTGACCAGTTCGCCGTCGGCGTCGAGGTAGCGCACCCCGACGAGCTGGGCGCACGGGCTGCCGTGCCGGTGGCGCAGCGGGCCGGACTCGTCGGCGGCCAGCACCCCGCCGAGGGTCGCCCCGGGGGAGGGCGCGTCGACCGGGAGGCGCCGGCCGGTGCGCCCCAGGGTGGCCTGGACGGCCCGCAGCGGGGTGCCGGCGCCGATCTCGGCCACCGCGGAAGCCTGCGGCTCGTGCCACACCCCGGCCAGCCGGCCGGTGTCGAGCATGATGTCGACCTGCGCCGGCGCGGCGCCCCAGTCGATCTTCGTGCCGGCGCCGCGGGGCACCACGGTCAGGTCGTGCGCCGCGGCCAGCCGGAGCACCTCGGCCGCGGCGTGCGGGCCGCCCGGCACCGCCACCCAGCGGGCCGTCCGGCCGGCCACCTCGTCGGCCGGGCCGGCGAACCGGGCGAACGGCGCGCCGCAGATCTCCGCCAGCTTCCGGGTGATCTCGAGGGCTCCGGGTCGGTCGGTGGAACGCGCTGCAGCCGCCATGGCGGTTATCGTACACATGTTCGAACGATGTGCCGGCGAGTCGCCGCACTTCGGCGACGCGCGGACCTGAGGGCGGCCCACCGCCGGTAACGTGGCGCCCGTGACCACCGAGACTTTCGACAACTCCAGCTCGGCGCGTCGATCGCCGCGCCGCGACCTGGAGCCGTCGCCTGCGCCCGTCGCCAAGCGCATTCCGGCCGAGCGGACCCACCACGGCGACACAGTCGTCGACGAGTACGCCTGGCTCGCCGCCAAGGACGACCCGGAGACGATCGCCTACCTGACCGCGGAGAACGCCTACACGGAGGCGCGCACCGCCCACCTGGCGGGGCTGCGCGCGGAGCTGTTCGAGGAGACCCGCCGGCGCACCCAGGAGACCGACCTGTCGGTGCCGACCCGCAAGGACGGCTACTGGTACTACACCCGCACGGTCGAGGGCCAGCAGTACGGCGTGCAGTGCCGCCGGGCCGTCCGCGACGGCGAGACCGCCCCGCCGGTCAGCGCCGACGGCGCCCCGCTGGACGGCGAGGAGGTGCTGCTCGACGGCAACCAGCTCGCCGAGGGGCACGACTTCTTCTCGCTCGGCGCGTTCGACGTCAGCCCGGACGGACGTTGGCTGGCCTACTCCACCGACTTCTCCGGCGACGAGCGCTTCACCCTGCGGATCAAGGACCTCCAGACCGGCGAGGTGCGTCCCGACGAGATCCCGGACACCTTCTACGGCACGGCCTGGTCGAGCGACGCCTCGACGCTGTTCTACGTCACCGTCGACGACGCCTGGCGGCCGAACCGGGTCTGGCGGCACACCGTGGGCACCCCGTCGAGCGAGGACGTGGTGGTGCACCAGGAGGACGACGAGCGGTTCTGGGTGGGCGTCGAGCTGACCCGCTCCGAGCGCTTCGTGCTGATCGACATCCACAGCAAGATCACCAGCGAGGTGCGGGTCATCCCGGCCGGCAACCCCACCGGCGAGCCGGCCATCGTCGCACCCCGGCGGCAGGGCGTCGAGTACGCGGTGGAGCACCACGGCCACCGCTTCCTGATCCTGCACAACGACGGCGCCGAGGACTTCGCGCTGGCGTACACCTCGGCGGACGCGCCGGGCGACTGGACGCCGCTGATCCCGCACACCCCCGGCACCCGGCTGGAGGCCGTCGACGCGTTCGAGAACCACCTGGTCGTCTCGCTGCGCACCAACGGGCTGACCGGGCTGCGGGTGCTGCCGGTCGGCGGCGGCGACAGCTTCGACATCGACTTCCCCGAGCCGATCTACAGCGTCGGCCTCGACGCCAACCCGGAATACCGCACGGCCGAGGTGCGGCTGCGCTACACCTCGCTGGTCACCCCGGACTCGGTCTACGACTACGACCTGGTCACCCGGCAGATGGTGCTGCGCCGGCGGAAGCCGGTCCGGCCCGGCCCGGACGGGCGCGAGTACGACCCGGCCGACTACGAGCAGCACCGGGACTGGGCGCTCGCCGACGACGGCACCCGGGTGCCGATCTCGCTGGTGTGCCGCACGGGCACCCCGCGCGACGGCTCCGCCCCCGCCGTCATCTACGGCTACGGGTCGTACGAGGCGAGCATGGACCCCTGGTTCTCCATCGCCCGCCTCAGCCTGCTCGACCGGGGCGTGATCTTCGCGGTGGCGCACATCCGCGGCGGCGGTGAGCTGGGCCGGCGCTGGTACGACGAGGGCAAGCTGCTGGCCAAGAAGAACACCTTCACCGACTTCGTGGCCTGCGCCCGGCACCTGGTCAAGGCCGGCTGGACGGCCAGCGACCGGCTGGTCGCCCGGGGCGCCTCGGCCGGCGGCCTGCTGATGGGCGCGGTGGCCAACCTGGCCCCGGACGCGTTCGCCGGCATCGTCGCGCAGGTGCCGTTCGTGGACGCGCTCACCTCGATCCTCGACCCGTCGCTGCCGCTGACGGTCACCGAGTGGGAGGAGTGGGGCAACCCGCTCGACGACCCCGAGGTCTACGAGTACATGAAGTCGTACACGCCGTACGAGAACGTGGCCGCCGTGGACTACCCGGCGATCCTCGCGGTGACGAGCCTCAACGACACCCGGGTGCTCTACCACGAGCCGGCCAAGTGGATCGCGCGGCTGCGGGCGGTCGCCCCGCAGGGCGACTACCTGCTGAAGACCGAGATGGGTGCCGGCCACGGCGGCCCCAGCGGCCGGTACGACGCCTGGCGCGAGGAGGCGTTCGTCAACGCCTGGACCCTCGACCGGCTGAACCGCGCCTGAGATGTAAGGAAGGGGCCCCTGTTAACGCGTCATGCATAGCAGGGGCCCCCTTTTAACCTCCGGAGCCGAGAGCGGCCGCGAGCACCGCCGGGTCGACGTTGCCGCCGGTGACCACCGCGACCGTACGGCCGTGCGGCAGCTCGTCCCGGTGGAACAGGCGCGCCGCGGCGGCCACCGCCCCGCTCGGCTCGGCCACCAGCCGGGCCTCGCGGAGCAGCCGCCCGGTCGCCGTGAGGATCTCGTCCTCGGTGACCGTGACGATGCCGTCGAGCCGGTCCCGCAGGTGGGCCAGGGTCAGCTCGGACAGGTTGGTGCGCAGGCCGTCCGCGCAGGTCCGATAGGTGCGTTCGACCTCCCAGACCACCACCTCCCCGGCGGCCAGGGAGTCGCGGGCGTCGGCGGCGAGCAGCGGCTCCACGCCGATCACGGCGGCCGACGGGCACAGCGCCTTGACCGCGGTGGCCACGCCCGAGGACAGCCCGCCGCCGCCCACCGGCACGAGCACCACGTCCACGTCGGGCAGATCGGCGACGATCTCCAGGCCGACGGTGCCCTGCCCGGCGATGATCCACGGATGGTCGAACGGCGGCACGAGCGCGGCCCCGGTGTCCACCACGACCTGTTCCGCCGCCGCGAGCCGGTGGGCCGGCGGCACGAGCCGTACGTCCGCGCCCAGCGCCCGCATACGGTCCACCTTGATTCGCGGCGCACCCTCCGGCACCACCACGGTGCACGGCACGCCGAACGTCCGGGCCGCGTACGCGAGGGCCTGCCCGTGGTTGCCGGAGGAGTGGGTCACCACGCCCCGGGACCGGGCGGCCGGGTCCAGCCGGGCCACCGCGTGGGTCGCCCCCCGCAGCTTGAACGAGCCGACCGGTTGCAGGCTCTCCGGCTTGAGCCACAGCTCGTCGTCCCAGAGCGTCGGCAGCAGCGGGGTGCGCACCACGGCGCCCGCGACGTCCTCGGCGGCGGCCCGGATGTCGGCGATCGAGACCAGCTCCATCGCCCCATCCTGCCGCGCGCCGGGATCGGCCGCCGCCCCGCGCCCGACGCCTAGACTGCCGGGGTGAGCGAGGACGAGCAGCAGGCGGACAGTGGACGGGGGCCGGCCCGGCGCGCGCCCGTCTGGCTGGTCCTCGGGGTGGTCGCCTCCGCCCTGGTGGTCTGCTGCTGCTCGGCGCTGATCGGCCTGGCCGTCTCCTGGTCCGCCGGCCTCCTCGGCAGCCGCTGACCCCACCCGCCGTGTTAACAGGGGCCCCCGCCTCTACCGGAGGCGTTAAGAGGGGGCCCCTCCTTGCACCAGCGCCGCTGCCTCGCCGGTGCGGACCATCCGCTGCCAGCGCAGCCGGTTGCCGACCACCGCGGTCACCACCGACTGCACCACCACGAGGTACATCACCTGCCGGTAGACGAGCTGCTGCAGCGGCAGCGTCCAGAGCGGGCCGAACCGTTCCCGGTCCAGGCGCAGCGCGTACGCGGCGGTGCCGCCCTGGAGCAGGAGCAGGCCCACCCAGGCCAGCGCCAGCTCGGACCAGGGCAGGAAGAGCAGCCCGTAGAGGGCGAAGATGTCGACGGCCGGCGCGGCCAGCGGCAGCACGATCTGGAACACGGCCAGGTAGGGCAGGCCGCGCCGGCCCAGCTTCCCGCCGGCGCCCGGCTCGCGCAGCGCGTGGCGGTGCTTCCACATGGCCTGCATGGTCCCGTAGCACCAGCGGTAGCGCTGCCGCCACAGCTGGCGCAGCGACGACGGCGCCTCGGTCCAGGCGATGGCGCTCTCCTCGTACACCACCCGCCAGCCGGCCCGGAGCACCTTCATGGTGAGGTCGGTGTCCTCGGCGAGGGTGTCGGCGGGCACGCCGCCGACCCCGAACAGCACCTGGCGGCGGAACGCGCCGATCGCCCCCGGGATGGTGGGCATGCACTCCAGCACGTCGTACATCCGGCGGTCGAGGTTGAAGCCGATCACGTACTCCAGGTGCTGCCAGCGGCCGAGCAGCCGGCGCCGGTTGGCCACCTTCGTGTTGCCGCTGATCGCACCCACGGTCGGGTCGGCGAAGCCCTGGACCAGCCGGTACACGGTGTCCGGCTGGAAGACGGTGTCCCCGTCGACCAGCACCAGCAGGTCGGCCCGGGCGGCCCGGATGCCGGTGTTCAACGCGGCCGGCTTGCCGGCGTTGGCCTGCCGGATGACGCGTACCCCGCGCAGTCGCATCCGTTCGACGATGTCGGCCGTGCCGTCGCTGGAGCCGTCGTCCACCACGATGACCTCCAGCGCCGGATAGGCGCTGGCGACCAGGGACCGCACGGTGGCGGCGATGTTGGCGGCCTCGTTGTACGCCGGCACGATCACCGACACGGGCGCGCTGACCTCGGGCAGCCGGTGGCGGGGCCGGCGTACCCGGCGGACGTGCCGGCGGGCGCAGACCACCTGCACGGCGAGGCGGACCACGCCGAGCACGAGGGCCACCCCGAGCAGCAGGTTCATGGCCGAGGCCAGCCAGTCGGCGCCGGTCTGCGCCGCGCGCAGCACGGTGCCGCTCAGCCGCGCGCCGCCGGTGGCCGGGACCATCGAGTCGGGCGCGCCGATCCCGGCGGAGACGGTGGTGAACCGGTAGCCCTGCGCGGCCAGCCGGGGCAGCAGCTGGTCCAGTGCGGCCACGGTCTGGCCGCGGTCCCCGCCGCCGTCGTGCATCAGCACTACCGCGCCGGCGCCCCCGGTCGGGGTGGCGGCCCGCACGATGGCCGGTACGCCGGGCCGTTGCCAGTCCTTGGCGTCCCGGTCGGCGAGCACCGCCACGTGCCCGCTGCCGGCGGCCGTCCGCAGCGCCCGGTACTGGGCGTCGGTGACGGCAGCCGTGGTCGACGAGAAGGGCGGCCGGAACAGCGTCACCTCGCGGCCGGTCACCCCGGCGATCGCGTTGCGGGTCCAGGAGAGCTCGACGTCGGCGCGCCAGCCCGGCGCGGTGGTCAGGTCGGCGTGGGTGAAGGTGTGCGAGCCGATCTCGTGCCCCTCGGCGAGGATGCGCCGGACCAGGTCGGGGTGCTCGTCCACGCGCGCGCCGACCACGAAGAACGTGGCGTGGGCGTGGTGCCGGCGCAGCACGTCCAGGATCTGCGGCGTCCAGCGCGGGTCGGGGCCGTCGTCGAAGGTGAGCGCCAGGGTGCGCGCGGGCAACCGCCGGCTGACCGGCGCGGGGCCGTCCAGCCGCAGCACCGGCCCGCCGGCGGCGACCGCGCGCGGCGGGGGCGAGGCGGGCGCCTGGTCCGGGCCGGCGCCGCCGCCGACGGCGTTGACCAGGCCGTGGAAGCTCAGCGCGGCGAGCAGGGCGACGAGGCCCAGCAGGAGCAGCACCCAGTGCGCCCGGGGGTCGGGGCGGGCGACGTGTCGCGCCATGGTCAGGGCTTGCCCGGCGGCCGGCTCGGCCGGGCGCTGTTGCGCCGCTCGTCGCCCTGCCCCGGCACGCTGGTGGTCGGGTGGGGCGCCACCGAGGTGGCGGCCCGGCTGGGAGCGGTCGTGCGGCTGGCGGCCGGCGCGGGCGCCGCCGGGCTGGTGCTGGTCACCGACGAGGGCCGGGGGCTCGGGCTGGTCGGCTTCCCGCCGCGGGGCGGAGCGTCGACTCCGGCCTCGATCGGCGGCGGTTTCGTGTCGGACCAGCCGGGCAGCGGCACCGACGAGTCGAAGAACAGCCCGGCCAGGATCAGGCCGAAGCTGGTGAGCAGGCCGAGGCCCATCGCCACGCCGGCGATCACGGTCAGCCGGCGGCGCCGGCCGGTCCGGTCGACGAACACCGGCGGTGTGGCGCCCGGCTGGTTCGGCATGGTGCTGGTCTCCCGCTGTCGCTCCCGCCGGCGCGGTACGCCGGCTCGGGAGACCATCCCGGCCTCCCGAGGCGAACAGCGCCGGGGGCACCCGTGGCGTCACGTCAGGTCGTGCGCAGCTCCTCGACCGTCGTGCTGGCGCGCAGGAAGAGCAGGCCGACGCCGACGGTGAGCAGCACCGCGGCCAGCCCGGCGGCCGCGAACCAGGCCAGCTGCTCCCACGGCACGTGCGGCGGGACGGTCACCTCGGGCACCCACTCGGTGCGGGTGTAGCGGGCCCGGGTGTCCAGGTCCCCGCAGAGCCGCTCGCCGGCGTCGCAGACCTCCTGCGCGTAGCCCCCGCCCCTCGGCGCGGGGAACACGCCCCGGACCAGCAGGTAGCCGACGGCCAGCGCGAGGCCGATCGCGGGCACCGCCGGGGCGAGCGACTGCCAGAGCAGCGAGCGGCCGATGGTGGCGCGCGGCACCCCGGTCGCCACCAGCGCCGCGAACGCCCGGCGCCGGGTGGCGATGCTCTCGACGACCGCCACCAGCAGGCCGCCGCCCGCGATCGCCACGGAGACGGCGACGGCCAGGTCGACCAGATTCATCGCGCCGAGGTAGAAGTCGTCCGGGCCGGCGAGCCCCGCGCCGGTCCGGCGGTTCAGCTCCATGGTGGCCAGGAAGTCGGCCCGGACGCCGGCGGCGCCCGCACCGAAGATCAGTGCCGCCAGCAGGGCGGCGAAGGTGCGGCTGCCCGCCCACGGGTCGGCGGTCAACCGGCGGGCGGCGAGCAGCGCGGCCGGGCGGCGGCCGTAGCGGTGCAGCAGGCGGCCGGCGGCGTGGGAGAGCCAGCCGGTACCGGCGATCACCCCGACCATGGCGGCCAGGGCCCCGAGGATCAGCAGCGTCGGCAGCAGCCAGGGTGGCGGCAGGGTGTGCCGCCGCTCGTACCAGAGGCCGACCGGCCGGAACGCGGCGAACAGGGCCAGCCCCACCAGGATCAGCAGGCCGGGCCAGGGCCAGGGCGCCCGGGTGCGGACCCGACGGACCACGCCGAACGGGGTGGTGGTGACCCGGCGCAGCAGCACCGCGCTGACCAGGGCGGTGAGCAGCGGCAGGCCGAGCACCACGGCCAGCACGGCCGGCGGGGCCGGTTGGACGTCGGTGGGCAGCGGCAGCCGCCCGTCGGCGCCGGGCCGGTGCAGCAGGCGGTGGCCGGCCAGGAAGGCGGCGAGGCCGCCGACGGCGCCGAGCAGGCTGGCCAGCCCGGTCTCCGCGGCCGCGATCCGGGTGACCTGGTGCGGGGTCGCCCCGGCCAGCCGGAAGGCGGCCAGGCGGCGGTCCCGGGCCGGCGCGCCGAGCCGGGCGCACTGCCCGGCCAGCCCGAGCACCGGCACCACGAGCAGCAGCAGGCCGAACGTCAGGCCGCCGCGCAGGCCCGGCTCCCGCAGCAGCCCGTTGGTGTACTGGAGGGACCAGCGGAGGGAGTTGCCCTCGGTGGCCGGTGGGGTCGGTATGGCCAGCACGGTCAGCGCGGCCAGCCCGACCAGCGTGGCCAGGGCGGCGCTCAGCGCGGTCAGGGCGACCCGGGCGGTGTCGGTCCGGGTGCCGGCCCGGGCGAGCCGGAACAGCGTGCCCGGGCTCACCGGTGCCCGCCGGGCACCGGCGCGTCGAGACCGAGGCCCGACTGGTCGACCACCCCGTCGCGCAGGGTCACCTCGCGGTCGGCGTACGCAGCGATCCGCGGCTCGTGCGTGACCAGCACGACGGCGGTGCGCTGCTCCCGCGCGAGCCGGACGAGCTGGGTGAGCACCTGCTCGCCGGTGAGCGTGTCCAGCGCGCCGGTGGGCTCGTCGGCGAAGAGCACCCGCGGCTCGGTGACCAGGGCCCGGGCCAGGGCACACCGCTGCTGCTGGCCGCCGGACATCTCGCCCGGCCGGGCGTCGGCGACCTCGGCCACGCCGAGCCGCTCCAGCCAGGTGACCGCCGCCGTCCGCGCCTCTCGCCGCCCCGTGCCGGCGAGAAGCAGCGGAAGGGCGACGTTCTCCGCCGCGGTCAGCTCGGCGACGAGCTGGCCGAACTGGAAGAGCACCCCGAACTCGGTGCGCCGCAGGCGGGACCGGGCCGACTCGGACCACTCGTCGATCCGCTCCCCGCGCCAGGTGACCTGCCCGGCGTCGGGGCGCAGGATGCCGGCGAGGCAGTGCAGCAGGGTGGACTTGCCGCAGCCGCTCGGGCCGGTGACGGCGACGATCTCGCCCTCTGCCAGGTCGAGGGTCACGCCGCGCAGGGCCGGCGTCGGCCCGTACGCCCGGACCACGCCGCGCGCCTCCAGGAAACTCACGAGTGCACCTCCCGGTGCCAGTCGGCGACGCGTTCGAGGGTGGTGTGCAGCCACCGCAGGTCGGCGTCGAGATGGGCGATGGCGAAGTCGGCCGCGATCACGTCGTCGAGGTCGGCAGCCGGAGCGGTCTTCACCGCGGTCAGCTCGCGCAGCCGCTCGGTGTGCGCCCGGCGCTGGGCGATCAGGTAGGCGCGGGCCCGCTCGACGTCGGCCACCATGAGCGCGACCACCACCTTGGCGAAGAGGGTGCTCGCCACGTACGGCATGGGCGGCTCGACGGTGGCCAGCCACCGGTCGAGCGCGGCGCGCCCCTCCCCGGTGAGCGCGTAGGACGTGCGGTCCGGTCCGCCCTCGCGGGCCTGCCCGGCCGGGACGACCAGGCCGTCCCGCTGGAGCCGGGCCAGGGTGGCGTAGACCTGCCCGAAGGCGAGCGGCCGGGCCCGGGGCAGCCGCTCGTCGTGGGCGCGCTTCAGCTCGTAGCCGTGCCGGGGGCCGCGCGCGAGCAGCCCGAGCAGTACGTGCTGAGTGGACACGCCCACACTATTCATTGAGCGAATAGTGGTGTCAAGAGTGGCCCGTACGGCGGGTCGCCGCACGGGCCGGTCGGGTCAGGGGGTCCAGGAGGGGTCGCGGCCGGTCCGCCCGAGCAGGGCGTCCAGCGTGGTCGGCTCGCCGCTGGTCGGGACGGGCTCCCCGAAGGCGCCCATCTTCTGCCCGGTGTCGCCCATCCGGTCCATGAAGCCGTGTCCCGCCGCGAGGACCGCCGGGTCGACCTCCAGCCGCTGGCCGGTCGCGCGGGCCAGGTCCCAGCCGTGCACGGTGAGGTCGATGAGGGCCATGTCGCCGACGGTCTCCTGCGGCAGACCCATGCCGGGCGAGACGCCCTCCAGCGCCGCCGGGTCCGACCAGGCCCGCGCCAGGCGGTCGGCCTCGGTCGCGAACCGGTCCCGCCAGCCCTCGGTGAGGTGGTCGGTCTTGGCCGACCAGTCGACCTCCCGCCGGCGGGCCAGGTCCTGGAAGTTGACCACCACGTCGAAGAGGTGGTTGAGCAGGTCGCGCACCGTGTAGTCGGGGCACGGGGTGGGCAGGCCGAGCTGGTCGTCGGAGATGCCCTGGACCACCGCCGCCGTCCGGGGCGCGGCGACGGCCAGCAGCTCACTAGTCTTCGTGGTCATACGGACCAGCGTATGAGGGCGGTCTTGAAGAAATGCGACACGAACCGCGGCGGGACACCCGGGGCATCCTCGACCCCGGGCGGCTCCGGCGGCGGGTCCACTTCCGGCGCCGGCTGCCCGCCCCGGCGCTGCGCCCCTGGGTCGAGCACTACTGGCTGATCGACTGGGACCTCACCGAGCCGTTCGACCAGCGGCTCGTCCCGCACCCCGCGGTCAACGTGGTGTTCCAGGTCCAGGCCGGCGAGGCGGAGCACGGCGAGATCGCCGGCGTGGACACCGGCCTGTTCACGGTCACCCTGCACGGCAGCGGCCGGGTCACCGGCGTGCAGTTCCGGCCGGGCGGCTTCCGCCCCTTCTGGCGCCGCCCGGTCTCCGAGCTGACCGGCCGCCGTCTTCCGCTGCCCGCCGGGCCACCGCCGGCCGGCCCGGCCCCCGCCCCGCCGTTCGCCGCCGGGCCGGTCTGCCCGGGCAGCGACGCGCAACGGTGCCGCCGGCTGGACGACCTGCTCACCGCCTGGCAGCCCACGCCGGACCCGCTCACCGCCGAGGCCACCGCCCTGGTCGAGGAGATCCGCGCCGACCGGACCGTCCTGCGCGTGGACGACTTCGCCCGGCGGCACGGGACCTCCACCCGGCGGATCCAGCGGCTGTTCCTCGACCACGTCGGCGTCGGTCCGAAGTGGGTGATCCGCCGCTACCGGCTCCAGGAGGCCATCGAACAGGCCGCCGCCGGGCCGCTGGACTGGTCGCGGGTCGCCGCCGATCTGGGGTACGCCGACCAGGCCCACCTGGTCCGCGAGTTCACCGCGGTGGCCGGTGTGTCGCCGGCCGCGTACGCCCGCTCGCTGGCGGCCTCGCGCGGCGGGTGATCCCGAGGGGGCTCAGCGGCGGCGGACGGCGACCACCGCGACGTCGTCGTGGATCTCCGGAGGCGCCAGCTCGACGAGCAGCCGCTGGCAGAACTGGTCGAGGTCGTCGTCGACCCGGGCGGCCACCGCGGCGAGCGCCGCCATGCCCTCGTCGATGGTGGCGTCCCGCCGCTCGATCAGCCCGTCGGTGTAGAGGACCAGCGTGGCCCCGGCCGGCAGGACGAATTCCAGGTCCGGCGGGCGGGGCGCGCGCACCCCGAGCAGCGGTGCGGACTGCTGCACGAACTCGGTCCGCCCGTCGCCGCTGACCAGGGCCGGCAGGTGACCGGCGCTGGCCAGCCGGATCAGGCCGCTGCCCGGATCGAGCAGCAACACGCAGATGGTGGCCAGCTCGGCCGGCAGCAGCGTGCGCATCAGCTCGTTGACCCGGTCCAGGATCACGCCCGGCGGATGCCCCTCGACCGCGTACGCGCGCACCGCGTGCCGCAGCTCGGCCATCACCGTGGCGGCGTGCAGGGAGTGCCCGGCCACGTCGCCGATCGCCATGAGCAGGTGCCCGTCGAGCATCACCAGCTCGTAGAAGTCCCCGCCCACCTCGGTGTGGGCGCTCGCCGGCTCGTAGCGGACGGCCAGGTCGAGGCCGGCGATCTCGGGCAGCCGCCGCGGCAGCAGGCTGCGCTGGAGGGTCACCGCGATGCGGTGCTCCTGGTCGAAGGAGCGCTGGGCCTCGACCGCCGAGGCGACCGCCTGGGCGAGCTGCACCAGCACCGGGGTCCGTACGGTCTGGGTGGCGGTCGGCACCACCACGTAGAGCGGGGCCCGGTCCTCCCGCAGCCGGGCGGCGGCCACGGTCACCGTGTCGCCGGCGGGCCAGGCGGTCAGGTCCCAGGCGCCCGGTTCGTCGATCCGCACCCGGGTGCCGATCGGGAGCCCGGTGTCGTCCACCGTCCACGGCAGGATCACCGCCGGCGCCTCCGGGCCGGCGGCCACCCCGGCCAGGCAGTCGCCGTCGAAGGTCTCCGCGACCACCGCCGCCGGGCTCTTGAAGATCCGTGCCGCTCCGGCGGCCGCCGCCTCCAGCAGCCGGACGAAGCTCGACGCGGCGTGCATCTCCACGGTCGCGCCGGCCAGCGCGGCCAGCCGCTCGGCGAGCAGTTCGGCCCGCTGCCGGGCCTGGTAGTAGCGGAGCACCGCGTGCGCGGTGGCGACCAGTTCCTCCGGCTCGATCGGCTCGGCCAGGTAGGCGTCCGCGCCCCGGGTCAGCCCCTGCGCCCGGTCCACCACGTCCACCGCGTGCGCAGAGACGTGGATAACCGGGGTCGACGGGCTGAAGTCCTTGATCAGCTCGCAGACCTCGAAGCCGCTCATGTCCGGCAGCCGGACGTCGAGCACCACGAGGTCGACCGGATCCTTGCGGACCCGGTCCAGCGCCTCGGCGCCGTTCTCCGCCTCGATGGTGGTGAAGCCGGCCCGGGTCAGCCAGCTCACCAGCAGGTACCGCTTCGGACTGCTGTCGTCGACCACCAGCACGGTCGCCGGACCGCCCTCCACCGTCAGGCTCCGCCCGCGGGAAGGTGCACCGTGAAGGTGCTGCCCCGGCCCGGTTCGCTGGTCAGCTCCAGCGTCCCGCCGAGCAGCGTGACCAGCCGGCGCGCGTACGGCAGGCCGAGGCCGGTGCCGCCGACCCGGGTCGTGCCGGGCACCTGGTAGAACTCCTCGAAGATCCGCTCGTGCAGCTCCGGCGGGATGCCCGCGCCGGTGTCGCTGACCGACAGCGACCAGCGGTCGTCCCGGCGTTCCGCCCGCAGCCGCACCTCACCCCGCTCGGTGAACTTCAGGCCGTTGTGCAGCAGGTTGCGCAGCACCTGGGCGAGCAGCACCTCGTCCGAGCGGAGCGTCGCCGGCGCGGGCGGCTCCTCCACCACCAGCTCCACGGCCGGCCGGGTGGCCAGCGCCCGCAGGGTGCCGCGGAGCTGCCCGAAGATCCCGCGCAGGTCCACCTCGACCCAGTTCGGCTCGAGCCGGCCCGACTCGGCCTTGGCCAGGTCGAGCAGCTCGTTGACCAGGCCGAGCAGGTCGGCCGCGGAGGACCGGATCAGCCCCACCTGCCGGGCCTGTTCGGCGGTGAGCGGGTCGGAGGCGGAGTCGCCGAGCAGGCGGCCCAGCCCGATGATCGCGGTGACCGGGGCGCGCAGCTCGTGGCTCACGTTGGCCAGGAACCGGCTCTTCGACTCGCTGGCCGCTCGGAGCTGCGCGGACTTCTCGTCCAGCTCGGCGTAGAGCGCCACCACGCCGCGGTTGGTCTCCTCCAGCTCCTCGGTGAGCTGGTTGTAGAGCGCCATCACGCCCCGGTTGGTCTCCTGGAGCTCGGAGTTGAGCACCTCCAGCTCGTCGCGCTGGCTGCGCACCTCGTCGAGGGCGGCGATGAGCTGCGCGTTCTGCGCGGCCAACTCGTCCAGGGCGGTGCCCGGAGCGCTGGCGGCCAGCTCGGTCCGGAGCTGGTCGAGACGCTCCGGCGTCAGCGGCGGCGCGTGGGCCGGAACTCGTCGGGACATCCTCACGACCGTATCGTCCCCGTCGGTCACCACACCCAGCATGTCCACGAGACGCGCCACCGCACCGGACTGCGGCTCGTACCGGCCGCCGGGCAGGGGGCGCGCCGGGGCCAGGTCGAGCCGGAGCATCGGCCGGCCGGTGTGGGCGTCGACGGCGACCGCGAAGGTGACGTCCGCGCCGCCGACCGCACGCAGCAGGTCCCGGGCCACCTCGCTGAGCGCGGTGGCCAGGCGTACCTGGTCCTGGTGCTCCAGCCCGACGGCGGCGGCCACCTCCCGGCCGCGCTGCCGGACCAGGAAGATGTCGTGCTCCACCCGGAGCGCCATGTGCAGCAGCGGGTCCGAGGCGCCCGGTCGGGTCATGGCTCCGCCCGGGCGACCAGGACGCAGGCGTCGTCGCGGCGGATCCCGGCGTCGCGGAGCAGGGTGGCGGCGACCAGCAGCGGCGCGCGGCCGGCCAGGCCGGGGTAGTCGGCCAGGTCCCAGCGGTCCACCACGCCGTCGCTGTGCATGACCAGGGTCGCCCCGGCCGGGAAGGGGTAGTCGTACTCCCGCACCGAGGGGCGCTGGTGTCCGGCGATGCCGGGCAGCGAGACGAGGCCTCGCCGCCGCTCACCCACCGCCACGATCATGGCTGCGATGTTGCCCAGCCCGGCGTAGCGCAGCAAGCCCGACACGAGGTCCGGTTCGGCCACGGCCAGCGCGGCGCCGCGGGTGTGCCCGATGGCCCGGTGCAGGTGCTGCACGACGGTGCCCGGCGACCCGGCCGGCGCGGCCCGGAACGCGGCCACCGCGGCCCCGGTGGCGGCGGCGGCCAGCGGACCGTGTCCCAGGCCGTCGCAGACCAGCACCTGCCGCCGGCCGTCGACCACCCGCACCGCGTAGCCGTCGCCGCTGACCTGCTCGCCGGTGATCGGCCGGACCAGCGCACCGGCCCAGTCCGGTTCGGGGGCCGGACCGTCCCAGACCTGGACGGCCAGCACCGTGCCGCGGCCGGGCAGGGAGTAGCCGTCGAACCGGCTCGCCTGCCGGACGATCGCGCCCAGGCCGATGCCGAGCGTGCCGGTGGTGGAGTGCCCGTCCGCGGAAGAGAGGGCGAGGTCGGCCATGCCGGGGCCGGAGTCGATCGCCACCAGTTCCACCCCGGCCCGCCCGACCCGGCGTACCGGCCGGAGCAGCAGGGTGCCCTGCTGGGCGTGCTTGGCGAGGTTGCTGGTGATCTCGGCGGCGACGATGGCCAGGTCGGCGACGCGCTGCTCGCCGAGTTCCAGCTGCCGGCCGAGCCGCTCCGCGGCCCGTCGTACGCTGCTCGCCGTGTCGCCGCTCTCGATGCGGAACCAGAGACCGTGGTCGGTGACCACGTCGGCGTTCATCGGGACCACTTGGTGACGGTGATCCGGGTGCCCTCACCCACGGCGGTCCAGATGTCGAAGTCGTCCACCAGCCGGCGGGCGCCGCTGAGCCCCAGGCCCAGCCCGCCGCCGGTGGTGAAGCCGTCGGTCAGGGCCGCGTCGAGGTCCGGGATGCCCGGCCCCTCGTCGGCGAAGACGATGCGGACCCCGCGCCGGCGGCCGTCCTCGACGGTGGTCACCTCGGCGGCGCCCCCGCCGCCGTAGATCAGCGTGTTGCGGGCCAGCTCGCTGGCGGCCGTGACCAGCTTCGTCTGGTCGACCAGCGACAGCTTGACCGCGACGGCGGTGGTACGCACCAGCTGCCGCACCCGGACCACGTCCTCGTCGCTGCGGATCGCCTGGGTCGCCGGCACGCCCAGGTCGACGCCGGTGGTCATGACGTGGCCGTCGTCTCGACGTCCTCGTCGCCGTCCGCCTCGTCCCACTCGTCGCCGCGGTTCGCCGCGATCAGCTCCATGCCCCGCTCGACGTTCAGCGCGGTACGGATGCCGTTGAGCGACAGCCCCAGCTCGACCAGCGTGATGGCGACGGCCGGGCGCATCCCGACCACCACCGTCTCGGCGTCGAGCACCTTGGAGATCGACGCGATGGTGGAGAGCATCCGGCCGACGAAGGAGTCGACGATGTCCAGCGCCGTGATGTCGATGATCACGCCGTGGGAGCCGGTGGCGACGATCCGCTCGGCCAGGTCCTCCTGGAGCTGGATCGCCGTCTGGTCGGACATGTCGACCTGGATGGAGACGAGCAGGATGTCACCGATCTTGAGGATCGGCACCCGGTCCATCAGGGCTCCCGGCGCGCGCGGCGGGCGGTGGTCTCGACGCCGGTCAGGCGCAGCACGTGGCGCAGCGCGTCGGCCAGGCTCGCCTTGGTGGCGATGTCGCCGAACTCGATGCCGAGCGCGACGATCGTCTGGGCGATCTGCGGCCGGATGCCGGAGATGATGCAGTCGGCACCCATCAGCCGGGCGGCCACCACGGTCTTGAGGATGTGCTGGGCGACCTGGGTGTCCACGGCCGGCACGCCGGTGATGTCGATGATCGCGTACGGCGAGCTGGTGTCGACCAGGGTCTGGAGCAGCCGCTCCATCACCACCTGGGCGCGGGCCGAGTCGAGGGTGCCGACCAGCGGGACGGCGACCACGCCCTCCCAGAGCTTCACCACCGGCGTGGAGAGCTCCAGCAGCTGTTCCGCCTGGTCGGCGATCAGGCCCTCGCGGGTCCGGACGAAGCTCTCGAAGGTGAACAGCCCCATCTGGTCGATCAGGCCGGAGAAGGCCACGAAGTCGCGCAGGGTGTCCGCACCCGCGTCCCGCTCCATGACCTCCAGCAGCACGTCCTTGATGGCGAACACGCTGATCGCGGTCTCGGTGGCGCTGAAGCCCTGCCGGGCCCGGCTCGTGGACAGCTCGGCCAGCACCGCGCGCAGCTCGCCGCCGTGCTCGTCGGCCAGGTCGGTGAGCCCGCCCCCGGCCGCGTCGGCCATGCTCCGGTGCAGCTCCCGCACCTGCCGGCTCAGCTCGGCCTGGCTGAGGCGACCGCGCAGCGAGCCGACGACGATCTCCGTCCAGCGCTCGGTCAACCGGTCGGCGTGCTCGGTCAGCAGGCGGGCGAGCCGGCCACTCTGTTCGGCGCTCAACGCCATCTTGACCTCCCTGGACTCTGGACTGGCGGACTCTATCACCGGGGCCTGCGGCACTAGTTGCCGCATAGCAACGGAATGATCAACGGCACCCTTCTCGGCTCCCGTTCTGCACGCTGCCAGCTTCGTGGGATACCGTTCCACCGAACACAGGAGGTCGGCGAATGTCCCTGACGGTGCACACGGAACAGCGCGGCGACGTGGTCGTCGTGTCGGTCGCGGGCGAGCTGGACATGGCGACGGCACCGCAGCTCCAGGACCAGATCACGGACCTGCTGGACAAGGGGCGCAACCGCCTCGTGTTCGATCTGGCCGAGGTGTCGTTCTGCGACTCCACCGGGCTGTCGGTGTTCGTGCGCGCCAAGAACAGCTGCGACGAGGCCGGCGGTGTGGTCCGACTGGCCGCCCCGCAGCGCGGCGTGCTCCGCATCCTCGAGGTCAGCGGCCTGGTCGAGGTGCTGCACACCTACCCGACGGTGGAGCAGGCCGTGGCGGGCGACCCCACGCCGGCCTCCTCCTGACCGTCTCTCCTCAGCGCTCGTCCTCGATGTGTCGGGGGCGGGCGATCACCATGCCCGCCGCCGTCTGCACGGCGAGCGCCACCAGCAGGAAGCCGATCGGCGCGGTCCAGCCCCCGGTCGCCTCGTAGAGGATGCCGACCAGCAGCGGGCCGAGCGCGGCGATCAGGTAGCCGGTGCTCTGCGCGAAGGCGGAGAGGGCGACCGTGCCCTCGGCGGTCCGGGCGCGCAGCCCGATCGTGGTGAGGATCAGCGGGAACGCGCCCTGACCGAAGGCCAGCAGCAGCACCCACAGCGGCGCGAGGCCGCGCGGCGCGAGCGCCAGGCCGACGTACGCGGCCGTGGAGAACGCGGTCAGCGACAGCACCAGCGGGCGCAGCGTGGGCAGCCGGCCGGCCAGGGTCGGCATCGCCAGGGCCACCGGGACGCCGAGCGCGGTCACCCCGGCGAGCAGCAGGCCGGCCGCCTCCGGCGCGTAGCCGGCGTCCCGGAAGAGCTGGGCCAGCCAGCCCATGATCGCGTACCCGCTGAGTGACTGCGCCCCGAAGTACACCGCCATGGCCCAGCCGAGACGGGTGCGCGCCGGCCGCACCCGAGCCGGCGCGGCGGCGGCCACCGCCGGGGTCGCCGCCCGGCGCGCGGCCCGGGTCCGCAGCGCCAGCGGCACCCACGGGAGTACGGCCACCGCGGCCAGCCCGGCCCACACGCCGAGCCCGGCCCGCCACGAGCCGAAGGCGTGGGCGACCGGCACCGCCGAGGCGGCGGCCACCGTCGTGCCCACGGTCAGCGCCATCGTGTACGCCCCGGTGACCAGCCCGGTGCGGTGCGGGAAGTGCTGCTTGACCAGCATCGGCAGCAGGATGTTGGCGACCGCGATGCCGGCCAGCGCGAGCGCGCTGGTGAGCACGAAGACCGCCGCCGAGTCGGTGACCACGCGGAGCACCTGCCCGACGGTCAGCGCGACCATGGCGACCACCAGCACCCGGGCGGCGGGCCAGCGGCGGACCAGCCACGGGGTGAGCGCGCCGAGCCCGGCGAAGGCGATGGTGGGCAGCGTGGTGACCAGGCCGGCCGTCGCGCCGGAGAGGCCCAGCCCGTCGCGGATCTCGTCGAGCAGGGCGCCCAGGCTGGTCACCGCGGCGCGCAGGTTGACCGCGACCAGCAGCATGCCGACCAGGACCAGGAGGCCGCCGCGCGCCGGGACGGCCGGCGGCGCGGGGGCGGCGGCCGGGGCGGGCCCGGGAGTCACGTCGGTGGTGGGCGCGTCGGTGACGGGAGTCCCGGTGGGCGGGGGTGGCGGGGTCATGACCTCGAACCTACAATCATGGGATGAATTTCGGCAGGAGGTGTAACCGGTGACACCCGCCGTCGATTCCGTCGCCGTGCCGCCGCGCGGCCACCGGGTGCGCCAGACCATCGAGCAGCTCCGGGGCAGGATCCTCGGCGGCGAGTGGCCGGTGGGCGCGAAGATCCCCACCGAGCCGCAGCTCGTCGCCGCCCTGGGCGTCGGGCGGAACACGGTCCGCGAGGCGGTCCGGGCGCTGGTGCACGCCGGGGTGCTGGAGTGCCGGCAGGGCTCCGGGACCTACGTGGTGTCGACCGACGAGCTGGCCCCCGTGGTGGCCCGCCGGCTCACCGACGACCGGATGGCCGAGGTCATCGAGGTCCGGCGCGCCTTCGAGGTGGAGGCGGCCCGGCTCGCCGCGCTGCGGCGTACCCCCGAGGACCTGGCGGCGCTCGACGACGCGCTCGCCACCCGGGAGGCCGCCTGGCGCTCCGGCCGGGTCGGCGAGTTCGTCGAGGCGGACGCCGCGCTGCACACCGCCGTGGTGGCCGCCGCGCACAACGCCATGCTGGCCGAGCTGTACGCCTCGGTCGGCACCGCGCTGCGCAGCACCGTCGCCCACGCCATGGGCAAAACGCTGGAGCCCGAGCGGTACGTGGACCACGGCCGGCTGGTCGAGGCCATCCGGGACGGCGACCCGGCCCGGGCGGCGATCGAGGCCGGTGCTTTCCTCGAGGCCCCCTCCCGGGCATAGGTTGTGCCGGACGGAAATTCGGACAGCACGGGAGTGCGGATGCTCAAGGGCTTCAAAGACTTCATCATGCGCGGCAACGTCGTCGACCTGGCGGTCGGTGTCGTCATCGGTGCCGCCTTCACCGGGGTGGTCACCCAGCTCACCAACTCTTTCCTCAAGCCGCTGATCGCACTGGTCACGGTGTTGATCACCGGAAGCGACAAGGGCCTGGAGGGCACCCCCTGGATGGTGCGGAACGTCGGCTTCGACTGGATCAGCTTCCTCAATGCCCTGATCACGTTCCTGCTCACCGCGCTCGCGCTGTACTTCCTGGTCGTCTACCCGATGAACCGGCTCGCCGAGCGGCGCAAGCGCGGTGAGGAGCCCCCGCCCTCCGCGCCCAGCGAGGAGGTCAAGCTGCTCACCGAGATCCGGGACGCGCTGCTCGCCGGCAACCACGGCACCCCGGCCCAGCGCGGCGCGCTGGACGACGTGCTCGGCCGCCGGCAGGAGCCCCCGGCCGCGCGCTGACCCCATAGCCGATCGGCCCCCGTGGGAATCCCGCGGGGGCCGACGCGTGTCGAACACATGTTCGATAGAGTCCGGGCATGGAGCAGCGCAGGCACTGGTGGAACGGGAAATGGGGGCGGCTGGCCCGGCGGGACGTCTTCCTCCGGGTCGACGGCGACCGCTGGCACGTCGAGCAGCGGGCCGGCGGCGCCGAGGGGGTCTCCCAGTTCTACGAGTACGCCAGCGTCGAGGAGGCCGAGGAGACGGTCCGGGCGCTGCTCGAGGGGCCGGACACGTGGCGCGAGCTGTCCCCCCGCCCGCCGAGCGGCTGGGCCCCGCCCGTTTAGCGCCCGCGCGCCTCGGGAACCGCGCCAGTATGAGCCAGCAGCAGGACACCGTCTCCCGGGTCACCACCGGCATGCGGGTGGTCGACTCCACCGGCGTGGAGGTGGGCACCGTGGATCTCGTCCAGCGCGGCGACCCGACCGCCGTGACCGTGCAGGCGCCCGCCCCGGTGGACCCGGGCAGCAGCCTGGACGAGCTGATCGGGTCGGCGGCCGCCGAGGAGCCGGACGTCCCGGCCGACCTGGCCGCCCGGCTGCTGCGCGAGGGCTACCTCAAGGTCTCCACCGAGCTGGCCCGCACCGGCGCGGTGTACGTGCTGGCCGACCGGATCGCCGCGGTCACCGACGACGGCGTACACCTCACCGTCCCCGCCGCCGAACTGCCCCCCGAGGAGTGACTCCCCGCCTACGGTGGCGGCATGTGGATGGTGATCGGAGAGCAGGGCGGCACACCGCCCGGCGCGGCGGCCCGGGCGGCCCAGTTCGCACACATGGCCGAGGTGACCCGGCAGAGCCCGGGCTTCGTCCGGGGCTGGTGGGGCTCGGACGAGGACGAGCCCGACCTCAGCCACACGCTGGTCGTGCTCGACACGCTGGAGCACGCGCGGGCGCTCCGGCGGATGGTCGAGGAGAACGTCGCGGGCGTCCGCCTGCGGATCATGGAGATCGGCGTCGAGGCGGAAGGCGTCGCCTGATCAGCCCGCCCGGGCCGGGGCGGCCGGTTCCGGCTCCGGCTCGGGCACCGGCGGCGGTCCGGCGTGCCGGCGGCGGAACAGCAGCAGCATGAGCCAGCCGGCGACCAGCCCCCAGAACGCGCCGCCCACGCCGAGCAGGCTCACCCCGGAGGCGGTGACCACGAGGGTGACCACGGCGGCCTCCCGGGCGTCCGGCTCGGCGACCGCCGCCGCGACCGCGCCGGCCAGCGCGCCGAGCAGCGCCAGCCCGGCCACCGCCTCGACCAGGACCGGCGGGGAGAGCAGCACCAGGGCGGTGGCCACGCCGGCACCCAGGCCGAGCAGCGCCAGGCCGATCCCCGCGGTGACCGAGGCGATCCAGCGCCGCTCCGGGTCACGGTGGGCGTCCGGGCCGGCCGCCAGCGCGGCGGTGATCGCGGCCAGGTTCACCGCGTGGCCGCCGGCCGGCGCACCGAGCGCGGTGGCGAGCCCGGTCACGCGGAGCGCCGAGCCCAGCGGGGCGCGGTAGCCGAAGCCGGCCAGCACGGCCGTCCCCGGCACGTTCTGCGCGGCCATGGTGACCAGGAACAGCGGCAGTGCCAGCCCGACGATCGCGGGCAGGGTCCAGGCGGGCGCGGTCAGCACGACGGCCGGGGCGGCGTCGATCCGGGCCGGCCCGGACGCGGTCAGCGCGATGGCCACCACCGCCACGGCGAGTGCGCCGGGCACCGCCCAGCGGCGGGCGAACCGGTGCAGCAGGAGCCAGGCGAGCACCACCGGCCCGGCCAGCCGGGGCACCTCGACCAGGGCCCGGACGGGCGCGGTGCAGAGCGGCAGCAGCACCCCGGCGAGCATGGCGCTGGCGATCGGCGCGGGGATGGCGGCGACGGCCCGGCCGAGCGCGGGGACGAGCCCGGCCGCGACGATCAGCAGGCCGGTGACCAGGAAGGCGCCGACCGCCGCCGGCCACCCGCCGGGCACCGGCCCGGTGGCGACGAGCAGCGCGGCGCCCGGGGTGGACCAGGCGATGGCCAGCGGCAGCCGGTGCCGCAGGCCGAGCCAGACCGCGCAGCAGCCGCTGGCGACGCAGAGGGCGAGCAGTCCGGAGGCGGCCTGCGCCTGGTCCGCGCCCACCGCGCACAGCCCGGCGAGCACGACCGTGAACGAGCTGGCGAAGCCGACCAGGGCGGTCACCACGCCGGCCAGGACGGGTTGCAGTCGACCGGCCATTGCACTCCCCTCACCACCGTTCCGTTTACGGAACGGACCGATGTAGCACGATAGCCCCCATGGCAGCTGCCCCACCAGCCGGTGACCGGACCGCCGAAGCCGTCGGCCGGCGCATCCGCGCCCTCCGGGAGGAGCGGGGGATGTCCCTGTCCACGCTCGCCCGGCTGGCCGGGGTCGGGAAGGCCACCCTCTCCGGGCTCGAGAACGGCACCCGCAACCCCACCCTGGAGACCCTGTACGCGATCACCGCCCAGCTCGGCGTGCCGCTCACCGCCGTGCTGTCCGGGCCGGCGGAGACGCCGACCGTCCGCGGCGCCGCCGTGGGGGCCACCCTGCTGGAGGTCTTCCGCGACACCGACGCGACCTACGAGCTCTACCGGATGCGGGTCAGCCCCGGCCCGGCGCAGCTCTCCCCCGCACACCAGGCCGGCGTCACCGAGCACGTCACGGTCTTCGCCGGCGTGCTCCGCGCCGGCCCGGTGGACGCACCGGGGACCGCCGGCCCCGGGGAATACCTGCGCTGGACCTCCGACGTGCCGCACAGCTACGCCGCCGTCGGCGACGAGGAGGTGCGGGCGAGCCTCCTGCTGCGCTACCCGCGAACGACCACAGTGGATGGCTGATACATACCGCGTGTGCAAGGCGGCGACATTTCTTTCAGCAGACCCAGCAGTGCGTAGAGACGCGGAGCCGATGTTCTTGGCAAGCTTGTCTCCATGACGCTGATCCTCCGCTCGGCCATCCTGAACGACGTCGGCCTCGTCCGGACCAACAACGAGGACTCCGCCCTCGCCGGTGACCGCCTCGTGGCGGTGGCCGACGGCATGGGCGGCCTCCCGGCCGGCGAGGTGGCCAGCGAGATCGTCATCCGCATCCTGGACGAGCTGACCCCGCCGACCGCTCCCGACGAGGCGGCCGACGCCCTGCGCGCCGTGGTGAGCACGGCCAACCAGCGGATCCGCGCGGCCATCACGGTCGACCCGACGCGCGACGGCATGGGTACGACGCTGACCGCCGCCCTGCTCGCCGGCGACTCCCTGGTGCTCGCCCAGGTCGGCGACTCCCGCTGCTACCTGCTGCGGGACACCGAGCTGACCCAGCTCACCCGGGACGACACGTTCGTGCAGGCCCTGGTCGACCAGGGTGCGCTCTCCCCCGACCAGGCCCGCCACCACCCGCAACGCTCGCTCGTCACTCGGGCGGTGCAGGGCTCGGACGCGCCACCGGCCGTCGGGGTGCTCACCGTGTTCGCCGGCGACCGGCTGCTGCTGTGCAGCGACGGCCTCTCCGACTACGTGGAGGACGCCGCCATCACCTCGGCGCTGGTCACCTACGGTGACCGGCAGCAGTGCGGCGAGCAGCTCGTGAAGCTCGCCCACCAGGCCGGCGCGCCGGACAACGTCACCGTGGTCGTCTCCGACGTCACCGAGGCCTGAGCCCGCCTGATTCCGGTTGCGCCGCCGGGTGCGTCGGGTTGGGATGAGCGGATGCGTATTCGCCGCTTGGCCGCCGAGGAACGCCTGACCACCAGCTTCCCGCTCCAGGCGTACGCCTTCGAGACATCGCCGATGGCCGCGTCGCGGACCGAGGAGTTCCGCCAGTACCTGCCGTACAACGCGGGCAACCGGACGCTGATCGTCGAGGAGGACGGGGTCACCACGGCCGCCGTCTCGGCGGTCCCCATGCGGCAGAACCTGCGCGGGGCCGTGCTGCCGATGGCCGGCGTCGCCGGGGTGGCCACCCACCCGCTGGCCCGCCGGCGCGGGCACGTGCGCACGCTGCTGCACCAGCTCCTCGACGAGATGCGCGACGAGGGGCACCCGCTGACCGCGCTCTACCCGTTCCGCGCCTCCTTCTACGAGCGCTTCGGCTACGTCGGGCTGCCCCGACGGCGTACCGCGGTCTTCTCCCCCGCGGACCTGGCCCCGCTGCTCCGCGCCGAGCTGCCCGGCGAGGTGGTGTGGGAACGGGTCGGCGCCGGCTACGAGCGGTGGCGGGCGTACACCGAACGCTGCCTGCGCGAGCGGCACGGGTTCGCGTGCTTCCCGGACTTCCGGGCCGTCGGGCTGCGCGACCGGGACGACCGCTGGCTGCTCACCGCCGTCCGGGACGGCGAGACGGTCGGCGCGGTCACCTACCGGATCGACGACCACGGCGGCGCGCTGATCGCCGACGACCTGCTGGCCGGCGACCCGTACGCCCGGGCGTCGCTGCTCCAGTTCTTCGCCCGCCACGTCGACCAGGTCGAGCGGATCAGCGTCGACCTCCCCGCCGACGAGCTGCCCGAGCTGTGGCTCACCGACCTCGCCGTGCACGTCGAGGCGCGGGTGTCCCGGCCCGGCTCGCCCGCCCCGATGGCCCGGCTGCTGAGCCTGGACGCGCTCGCCGACCAGCCGGTCGGGACCGGCCGGGTCACCGTCGAACTGGTCGGCGACCGCTGGCTGACCGGCACCCACCTGCTCGACGGCACCACCGGCACCCTGGAGGTGCTGCCGGCGGACGCCGCCGCGGCGGGCACCGTGCCGGCCGCGCGGCTCACCGCCGCCGGGCTCTCCGCCCTGGCGTACGGGGTGCTCGACCCGGCCGAGGTGACCGTGCGCGGGCTCGGCGAGGTGCCCGTCGACGCGGCCGCCGAGCTGCGCCGGATCTTCCCGCGGGAGCTGCCGTACCTGTTCGCCGACTTCTGAGCCCGTTTTCCGGTCACCGGCGGGGGTAGGGTGCTGCGGTGCCGGGTTGGGGGGAAGCGGGATTCTGGGGTCTGCTGGCCGGGTCCGCGTTGCTGATCGGGGCGGTCGCCGGGTTCTCCGCGCAGGTGCCGCGCCGGATCACCGCCTCGGTCATGGCGTTCGGCGCGGGCGTGCTGCTGTCCGCGGTCTCGTTCGAGCTGCTCGCCGGGGCGCACGAGCAGGCCGGCCTGCTGCCGGTGGCGCTCGGGACAGCGGCGGGGGCCCTCGCGTACACCGTGGCGAACATCCTGCTGGCTCGCCGCGGGGCGCGGCACCGCAAGCGCTCCGGCACCGAGCAGCCCTCCGAGCAGGAGCTGCCCGGCTCGGGCACGGCCATCGCGGTCGGCGCGCTGCTCGACGGCGTACCGGAGTCGGTGGTAATCGGCGCGAGCCTGTTGGGCGGCGGCAAGGTCAGCCTGGTCACCGTGGTCGCGGTCTTCCTCAGCAACGTGCCGGAGGGGCTGTCCAGCGCGGCGGGCATGCGCCAGGCCGGCCGCAGCCGGCGCTGGATCCTCCTGCTGTGGGCGGCCATCGCCCTGGCCTCGGGCGTGTCCGCGCTGGCCGGATACGCGCTGCTCGGCGGGTCCCCGCCCGCGGTGCTGGCCACCATCACGGCGCTCGCGGCCGGCGCGATCCTCGCGATGATCACCGACACCATGGTCCCGGAGGCGTTCGAGAACGCCCACCTGCTGGTCGGCCTGATCACCGTGCTGGGCTTCCTGGTCGCGTTCGCGCTGTCCCACGCCTGACGCCGGCGCAGGCCCCCGCCCCGCGGCAGCCGGTTGGCTTAGCGGCGGGTTAAGGATCCGGTCCGGAGTCGTGCGGCGGCGGGCGGCCCTCCTAGCATCGGGCGGTGCGTGTGAAGTCCGCTGTCACCCTCCTCGTCCTCGGTCTCGCCACCGCCACGCTGCCCGCCTGCGGAGGTGACCAGCCGACGGGCTCGCCCGCGCCGGTCGCCGCCACCACCGGCGCCGCCGCCGGTGCGACGCCACCCCCGACCGGCGCCCCGAGCGCCCGGGCCGGTCTGGGCACCGCCAAGCCCAGCGCGACCCCCGCGGCGGTCGCGTTCCGGGCCGGCAACCCGGACGGGCACGCCACCGTCCCCGCCGAGGCGCGGGCCGTGGACACGTCGCGCCCGACCCGCACGGTCGGCACCGGCACCCCGGCGAGCTGCACCTCGGCGGCGGTGGTGAAGGCCGTGGCGGCCGGCGGGATCATCACCTTCGACTGCGGCCCGGCCCCGGTGACCATCCGGATGAAGGCGACCGCGAAGGTGGTCAACTCGCACGGCCCGCGGGTCGTGCTGGACGGCGGCGGCAAGGTCACGCTGAGCGGCGGCGGCGAGCGCCGGATCCTCTACCAGAACACCTGCGACCAGGCGCAGGGCTGGACCACCTCGCACTGCCAGAACCAGGACCACCCGCAGCTCACCGTGCAGAACCTGACCTTCGCCGACGGCAACTCCACCGGCGACCGGACCGAGGGCGGCGGAGGCGGTGCGATCTTCGTACGCGGTGGCCGGCTCAAGGTGGTCAACACGCGCTTCGTGAACAACCGCTGCGACCGGACCGGCCCGGACCTGGGCGGCGCCGCGCTGCGCGTGCTCAGCCAGCACGACAACAAACCGGTGTACGTCGTGAACAGCACCTTCACCGGCGGCGTCTGCGCGAACGGCGCGGCGACCAGCAGTATCGGCGTCTCCTGGACCGTGCTGAACAGCGTGTTCCGCGACAACCGGGCGGTCGGCAACGGGGCGAACCCGTCCCGGTCCGGCACCCCCGGCGGCGGCAGCGGCGGCGCGATCTACTGCGACGGCAACGAGTTCACCGTCCGGATCGCCGGCACGATCATCGAGGACAACACGGCGAACGAGGGCGGCGGCGCCGTCTTCTTCGTCAGCAACAACCGCACCGGCACCATGAAGATCGAAGCCTCGACCCTCCGCCACAACCCGAGCAGGGGCTTCGAAACGCAGGGCTACCCCGGCATCTTCTTCCTGGGCGCCCACCCACCCACGGTGACCGGCTCCCGCCTGACCCGCTGACCCCGCCGCCTCACCCCGTTGATCAAGAGGTTTGCGTCAGGTTCGATCTCCGCCGTGACGCAAACTCCTTGATCAACGCGCTGCGGGTCAGTAGGGGTTGCTGTGGCCGGGGAGGCGGGCCTTCAGGAGGGCCGTGGAGCGGCCCGGGAGGGTCGGGTCTGGGGACATCGGTGGGGACGTGGTGCCGGTGCGGCTCGACATGCCGTCGAACAGCTCCTTCAGGGCCGTGACGCTGTCGACCTTCGGGGTCCAGCCCAGTTCGCGCTCGGCGCGCTCGCTCGACATGAGCGGGGCGTTCAACGCCAGGTCCACCCAGCCCGTGTCGACCGGCTGCAACCGCGCCCGCCAGGTCAGCGCCGCCGCCGCACGGAGCACCGGGATGGCCACCGGCACCGTCCAGCCGTGGAAGTGCCGGGCCAGCAGCTCCGGGGTCAGCACCGGATCCGCGGCCACGTTGAAGGCGCCGCGCGCCTCACCCAGCACCGCCCGGGCGTACGCGTCGGCCACGTCGTCGGCGTGCACCGCCTGCATGCGCAGCCGCCGGTGCGTCGGGACCAGCGGGATCCGGCCGTACCGGAGCAGCCCCACCGGCGCCAGCGGCCCGATGAAGTAACGCCGGATCTCCGTGCCCGCGTCCCGCTGGAAGGTCAGGCCCGGCCGCAGCCGGACCACCCGCAGCTCCGGACGCTCCCGCTGCACACCGTCCAGCAGCGCCTCCACCTCGGCCTTGTCCCGGCTGTACGACGACGTCTCCACCCCGGTCGCCGGCCAGTTCTCGCTCACCGGGTGGTCCTTCGGTCCGGGCGCGTAGGTGCCGACCGACGAGGCGTGCACGAGGGCGGGAACACCGGCCCGGACGGTCGCCTCGAACACCGCCCGGCTGCCGCCGACGTTGGTCCGGTGCAGGGTGCGCTGGTCGTGGCTGGGCTGGATCTGCCAGGCCAGGTGCACCACGGCCCGCGCCCCGGCAAAGGCCGCGGCCAGCTTCTCCACCGCGTCCGGCGCCCCCACGTCGCAGGAGTGCCACTCCACCCCGTCGTACGGCTCACCGGCGTCCGGCCCGGGCAACCGGCGCGCCACCCCGACCAGCTCCGCCCCGGACTCCCGCCGCAGCCGGCGCAGCAGCGCCGTCCCCACGTTGCCGGTGGCCCCCACGATCACGATGCGCATACCGGTGCCGTACCCGCTGAAGCGGACAGCAACCACTCACGGACGGGGGTTCGTCCGCGCCCAGCTCTTCTCGCCCTCACGCCGCCCCTGCGTGGCGGCCAGGCAGCGCGGGCAGACGTAGCCCTCGGGGTCGGCCTCGGTGAGCACGTCGGTGTCCGAGTAGTCGAAGGGCACGTGGGGAAAGCGACGCAGCCGGGTGCGGCTGAGCTGGAGGCCGCAGACCGTCTGGTTCTGGCCCGGCAGCCAGGCGTGGACCTCGCCGCCGGGACGGCGTACCCCGTCGTCCCCGGCCACCTCGCTGGACGCCGCCACCGCGGCGGTGCTGCTGACCCTCATGCGTATCCCGGTTCCCCACCGGGGCGTCGTCATGCCCTGCGGTCGCCGGCGGGGAGTCTGAAGATCGACAGGTGGCGGAAGCCGGAAGCCCCGCGCGGGCGGGTTCCGGTAGCCTGGTCGGACGGGCCGCTAGCTCAATGGCAGAGCTGTGGACTTTTAATCCATAGGTTCAGGGTTCGAGTCCCTGGCGGCCCACTCCTCCGCAGCTCAGCGGCCCTATGGGCCGACGCTGAGACCGCCAGCAGGGCGAGTACAGCAGCGAAGTACAGCAGTAGGCCCTTCATCGGTCGAGCGCCTTGCCGAGTCGCTTGAGCGCGTCGCGGGTCGCCGCCGAGGAGACCACCGTGTAGATCTCCATCGTGATGGCGAACTGAGCATGCCGCAGGATCTGCATCGCCACCCGAGGATGCACGTCCAGGTCGGCGAGCAGTGAGGCGCAGGTACGGCGAGCGTCCCGCACGGTGATGCGACGCACGCCCGCCGAGTCGCAGCGCCGGTCCCAGAAGCGGTTGAAGTTCCGCGGCTCGACCGGTCGACCGTAACGGGTAGTGAAGATGAGGTCCGACGGCTGCCAGGCAGGGCTGGCAGCCTCAACAGCGGCGGCCTGGGCGTCACGGCGGCGGCCGAGTGCCACGGTGCAGATGTCCGGCAGCGGCAGCGTGGCATCGGATGCAGCGGTCTTCGTTTCTCGGTGCAGGATCTGGTCGCCGACCCGCTGGAGTTGCCGATCGATGGTCAGCTCACCCGCGTCGAGGTCCACGTCAGCCCACGACAGCCCCAGCATCTCGCCCTTACGCAGGCCGAGCACCAGGACCAGGACGTAGGCGGCGTAGAGCAGGTCGTCGTTAGCGCGGGCCGACTCCAGGAACCGCCGGGCCTCGTCGCTCGACCATGCCTTGCGCTTGCGGGACCGTACCGGCGGCAGCTTCACCAGCGGGGCGACGTTGCGGGCGATCAGGCCCTCGGCGATGGCCTGGGACAGGATCGTCCGCAGCACGGTCCGCAGGTGCGCAATGCTGGTCGCCGAGGACAGGTCCTGGCAGCACCGGCCGAGAGCGCAGCAGCGATGCTGCGCCGGCTTCCGGCGTTCGTCCTTACCCTGAGCGCAGCACTGGCAGGACCGACCGACGGCGTTGATCCAGGTCTGTACGTCGCTGACCCGCAGCTTGTCGAGCCGCTTCTTGCCCAGGCCGGGAGACAGGTAGAGCCGCACCGCCACCTCGTAGGTGACGTAGCTGCCCGGCGCCAGGTTCGGTCGGACGATCTCCCGCAGCCAGTAAGTGGCGTACTCCCCCACCGTCGGCGACCTGGTCACCACCGGGCCGGCCTTGGCCTGGCCGTGCAGTTTGATCCACTTGTCGTGGACCACCTCGCGCGTCTTCCCGTAGACCCACTTCCGGCCCCGCTTGCCGTCCGGCTTCTCCACCCAGACGTAGGCAGCGAAGCCGTTGCGGTAGGCGAAGATCGAGCCTTCACCGTTGGCGCGAGCGCGGGGTGCCATCAGGCGACCTCCTGCCGGTCGACCCGGTCGCGGATGTACTCGTCGACCCACTCGGGCAGGATGCGTCGGTACTTGCCGTCCTTGATCGAACGCAGTTCCCCGGTGGCGATCTTCATCTTCACCTTGGACAGGCCAAAGCCGAGCAGGGTGGCGACCTCGGCGGGCGAGTACCACCTCGGGGCGAGCGGGCTACTCGGGCTGCTCATGACGTCCTTCTCCCTTCTTCGTCGGGCGGGGCGTTGACACGTACGTGTCAAGCGGCCAGGGGTTGAGCGGGGGTGCGGCGGGCGGTGAGTTCGTCGGCGATGGCATCGAGGCCGGCTTGGTGCCAGGCGCGGGCTTGGGCAGCGGCAGTGTTGGCCAGCAGGGCGTCGCCGGTGCTGATCCAGCCGGTGGCCTGGTAGCCGAGTTCGTAGATGACGCGCTCGGTCTGCTCGTTGTCCCAGGTGTGGGGGTGGCCCTCGGTGCGTCGCCAGATGGTGCGCTGCATGCGTATGAAGCCGAGGGTGACGGAGAAGGCGCGGCTCTTGGTGGTGATGTGGCCGCCGTAGCCGAACTGGTGGGCCCAGCGGCGCAGCCGGGTGTAGTCGGGGTGCTCGCCGATGTCCCAGCAGGCGCGGATGAGCCGGCCGAGGTGCGTTGCCGGGTCGCCGTGGACCTGCACGGAGAGGTCATCGACCCGGCGCAGGCTCAGCCCGGTCACCTCGGTGCTCTTGGTGACGTACTTGGCGATGTAGCCGGTGATCTGGGCGAGGTTGACTTCACTGCCAGGGGCGTTGACGTGCTTGAGGTCCAGGCCTTTGTCGCCCCACGCGATGCGCCACCCACGGTCACCGTTGGCGGGGTGCGGCGCGGAGGTGTAGGCGGTCTTGACGAACGCGGCCTGGACGGAGTCGGCGAACATCTGCCGGGTGATGGCGGCCGGCGGCGGGACGATCGCGGCAGGGCAGTCGGGGTTGTAGCCGTCGAGGCGGATGAGGGCGTGGTAGTGGATGACGCCGCGTACCTGGAATTCGTAGACCTTGATGTAGCGGCGGCGCAGGTCGACGCCGTGGGTGCGGCCGAGGCGGCGTAGTTCCCGGTCGACCTGTTGGATGGTGCGGCGCCACAGTTCGGGTGCTTCGTGGTTCCAGACGACCTGGCCGACGTGGTCATAGCAGTCGAGGCACAGCGGTTGGCCCAGCTGGTGGTCGGCGGCCTTGTGCCGGTCGCCGCAGCGCAGGTCGACGCCGTGGGGGCAGGTGCGGCCGAAGGGGTGGCAGACGCTGGCGCGGCAGGTGCAGCCGTCCTTGCGGCGGCAGTCCGCAGCGTGGATCTTCACCACCCGGTGGTGCACCGGCCCGAAGGAGGGGGCGGTGGCGGTGAGGAAGATGGCGATGTGCTCGTGCAGGGGAGGCAGTCCCCACCGGTCGCCCTGTAGGCCTGCCTTGATGAGGTGGAACGTGTCGCGGCGGTAGACCTCGGCGCAGGACGGGCAGACCGAGGCGCGTCGGTTGCCGCAGGGGGTGTAGATCGCGCCGTCGGGCATGTCCTCGGTGTCGATGGTGGCCATGCGGTTGCCGTCGGCGTCGTTGACGTGGATCTGACCGGCGAGCCGGATCGGGTGCTTGCAGGACGCGGCGGCCCGGACGTGCCCGAGCCATTCGGGGTAGTCGGGGTCCTGGGCGCGGGCGCGGCCGGAGGCGACGGTGCGCGGGTCGTGGCCGCGTACCCACCCGTCGGCGGCGGGATCGCGGGTGATGCCGGTCGGGGTGGCCCAGGGCCAGTAGCCGGTGGCGGTTTCGGCGGAGGCTCCCGTGCCCGAAACCTTGTGGGTTTCGGGCGCGAGAGGCAGCGCCGAGGAGGTCACGCAGTGGCTCCGACGGCGTTGCCGTTGTGGGTCTTGTCGTTGATGGTCGGGTTGGTGGTGAGGGCCGTCAGGATGTCGGCGGCCGTGTTGGTGGGTACGCGGAGTCGGACGGCGAGCTGGCCGGCGGTGATGGGCTCACCGTGGGCCTTCTCGTGGGCGTCGGCGATGATCCGGGCACCGGGCAGCAAAGCCGGCGGTGGGCCGGTCTTGACTACCGCAGGCGCGACGGGTTCCGGCGTCAGGTCCGTCTCGGCGGCGTCCGGGGTGTACTCGGTTGTCGTCTCGGTGGCGGGTTCCTCGCCAACCTCGGGCGGGTTGATGAGTTCGTGGACAGGTGCGGGATCGGGCTTGGGTGCGGGGTTGGTGGCCGGGGTCGCGGCGGCCGGGCGGACCGTCGACGAGGCGGGGATGTCAGGTGACGACGTCTCGGCGAGGGTGGCCGGCGCAGGTGCCGGGACAGGTTCGGTGGGCCGGGTGGTGCGGTTTCCGCCGGCGAGCAGGGCAGCGGTGGCCATGAGCATCAGGCCGTCGACGGCGAGGGGGCCGAACCAGACGACGAGGCTTTCCTCGTTGTAATGGTCGAGCAGTCCGGACAGGTGCCGGTAGGACACGAACGTTGAGCGGTGGGTCACCCAGAGCCGCAACCCGTACCCGCGCTACCGCCACGCGATTGCCGCCTTGCTCGGCGAGAGCGAGTCCTACGTGTGGCCGGGGGCCCTGCCGACGGAGCGGGCCGCCCAGGTCAGCCAATCCGAGGTCGTCCACATCTACCCCCGCCGCGGGGCCGTGCCGACAGACCTCTGGCAACGACTGTGGACCGGGTCACGAGGTGGTCAGCACCATAACGGTCCCGGATCTCGGCCAGCCGCTCCTCCACAGTCAGATCTTGACCGTCGGGCCCGGTGGTCATGTCCGCGAACCACAGGGCGTCCGATGTCGACGACTCCTCTCGCTCGAACTCGGCCAGGGCACCGCCGAGCCCACGCTCATCAGCCTCGTAGGAGGCACAGGAGTGATGGGCTACCAGACTGGCCAGGCGAGGGGTGACTCCTTGCCGAAGCAGCCACCTGGCACCGTCGAGGGAGTGGAAGCCAGTATCTGTGATGCCGGGTGCGTAACCGATGTCGTGAAGCCAAGCAGCCGCGGTGAGAACATCGCCGTCTTTGCCGGCGAGCTGTGCCAGCTGCTGAGCTTTTGCCGCGACAGCCTGCACGTGTCTCCACCTGCGGGGGAGTGAGTTCGCCAGGTGAGCTTCGGCGATCTTCGCGGCCCAGTCGACAAGTTCGCTCACTCGTCAATCCTAGGTCCAGGCGGCCAGACCATGCCGTCCCTGGTCAGCTCAACCGCCCTCCGGCCGCGCTCGACGAAGCACCGATCATTAGCTATCGTACAGCTGTGTCGACGAGCAAGATTCCACCCATCCGGTACCCCCTGCGCGCCATCGACCTGTTCTGCGGAGCAGGCGGCCTGACCGAGGGCTTCAAGCTTGCGGGCTTCGAGGTGACCTTCGCTCTTGACAAAGACAAGGACTCCTATGAGACCTACCGCCTCAACCATCCGGGCGTCCGAGTGGAGTGCGCCTCGATCACCGACTACAGCCCCGCAGAGATTGCCTCGATGGCTGGGGGCCGGGTCGACGTAGTGATCGGTGGGCCCAGCTGCCAGGGGTTCAGCACAGCGGGGCGCCGGAACGGCTGGGTCAAACCCGAGGACGAGCGGAACAGCCTGTGGGAGCACATGCTAGCCGTCGTCGCGGAACTCAAACCGCGCGCTTTCATGATGGAAAATGTGCCCGGGATGGTCTACTGGAAGGCCGGCCATTTCGGCGCAAAGATCCTGGACGCTTTCAAAGACCTCGGTTACTCCGTCACGAAGGACATTCTTCTTGCGGCCGACTACGGCGTACCCCAGCGGCGTCGGAGACTCTTCATCGTCGGCCTGCTTGGAGATAAGGAGTTCGAGTTTCCTAAGCCCACGAACATGGGGGGCTGGCGGCGCGACACTCTTCACCTGTGGGAAGAAAAGCGCCTCAAGGAGAAACTGGAACGACACCTTACCGTTTGGGACGCTATTGGCGACCTGCCACCGATCGGCACCGGCCCCGGCGGTCCCGTGACCAATTACATCGAAGGCAGGTCGACGCCATTCGCCAGAGCCATGCGGGGCGACGAGACCGAACTGCGTGACCATGAGGTGAGTGTCCTAGGCGCGGACCACATGGCCCTCATCCACCACGTACCACAAGGGGGAACGTGGCGGGATATCCCCCCACATCTGCTCCCCGAACGCTTCATGGGTGGCATGCGGCGGACCGACAGCACCAACCTGATCGGAAGACTCGACCCCGCGTTGCCCTCGTACACCATCAATACCCAGTTCGGAAACGTGACGAGCGGCTGCTTCACCCACCCGTACGAGGACCGCTCGTTGTCGATCCGGGAAGGGGCACGCCTCCAGACATTCCCAGACCGCTACCGCTTCATCGGAGGGCTTTCCTCGCGTGCCAGACAGATCGGCAACGCAGTCCCACCTTTGCTCGGCAGTATTCTCGCCAGTGCCATCGCCCAAGCCGTGGGGGGACCTAAAGCCAGGGTGGTGCACAAGCGACCCGACGCACCGAAGCCTGGTAAGAGCTTGCCAGCACCGCATCCAACTGACGAAGCAACCCGTGCGCGAATGCAACGACAAGATCGACGGGACACGTTGCCAGAAATGCGGATCCGTATGGGTCTAGAAGCCCGCGGACTCGAATTCGAGGTCGACGCGAAACCAGAGCCAGGGCTACGACGCACGGCGGACATCCTGTTCGGGAAAGAAAAGGTGGCAGTCTTCGTTGACGGCTGTTTTTGGCACGGCTGCCCCCAGCACGCGCGAAACACGAAGTCCAACACGAAGTGGTGGGCAGACAAGATCGACAAGAATCGCAGACGGGACGCCCACACCCGCGAGACGCTTGAGGCAGCAGGCTGGCGCGTGATCAGGGTCTGGGAGCACGAGGAGCCGGGGGAGGCTGTCGAGCGGATCGCCGCCGAAGTCCTCAGCCGAAGGAACCAGGGGGAACTGCTCGCCGCCGCCGGATAGGAACAGCGGCCCGGACGTCGGTCGATGCATCGACCTGAGGACGGACGGAAAGGTCCACCCAGCAGAGCACGTTCTCACGGTCGAGGGTAGTCCAGCTTCCCTCGGTAGATTCGACGGCGGCGTCGCGGGCGGTTGTCCGCAGCAGAGACAGCCATGGGCCCGCGGCGCCGTAGTCCCCATGACAGACGGCCAGGCGAACGCTGTACCGCGCGGAGAGCCAAGCCTTCGCCGCGATCACGTAGGCGCGGAGTCTTTCCTGTGTGTGTCGGGTCCCGGGCGTCTCCGTCTCCTTGGCGTCGGCGACGAAGAGCCGGCGATAGCGCAGGTCGAGTCGCACGACGTCTGGTGTGAGATCGGCAGCGATCTGCGACGGTGCCGTGTAGCCGGCGAGAACCGCGACGGTGGCCAGGATCTCGACCCGGCTTTCGTGTGGACCACTCGGCCTACCCATGCTGGTGAACCGCCCCTACCGTCGCGCGCAGTTTCAAGAGTTCTTCGAGGAGGAGCACTCGCGTGGGCTGGGGGTCAGGCGGATCCCCTAGGAGGTCTGCCTGCGTCTGGGCCTTGGTGAGCAGGCGGTCGTACTCGGGCTCTTCGATGGTGCCCTCACACAGCAGCGTGATGTACTCGACGTCCCTCGCCTGGCCCCGCCGGTGGATCCGGTCGAGGCTTTGCAGGTAGTGGGCTGCCTGGTTCGACAGCGACTCGTATACAGCAACCCTTGCACGATGCAGTGTCAGACCTGCTCCGGCTGCAGCCGGGTTGCCCAGGAACACCATCACGTCGTCATCGTCTTGGAACCGGCGGACGGCCTCCCGCCGCTCCTCGGAAGGCACAGACCCATCCACGCGGACTAGGCCCAATGGACCGTACCGGGTAGCCAGGTTGTCCAGATTGGAGCGGTAGAAGGACCAGAGCAAGACCTTCTCTTTGTGCTGGCGCACGAGCTGGTCCAACAGGTCATCGAGTGCAGCTACCTTCGCTGGCACCTCGTCGTAGCCGTCCACGACCCCGGAGGGATCCGAGCACAGACGCAGCAGCGATGCCCGGCGCGCAAGGAACGACATGGACTGGCGGCGGAATTCGGCGTCGGTGATCTGACGGACGTCGGTGATAAGGCCGTCGAGCGTGGCGGCGTAGGCGGCTGCCTGCACCGGCTGCATCTGGACCTTGACGCGGTTGAAGGACCGGCCAGGTAGGTCCTTGAGCACGATGGACTTGAGATTCCGCACGTAGTGACCCCGCTCGGTGACGGCATCGCGGACCTGCCCCAGCGCGACCTCGGGGTCATGGTCGAGCCTGACCGGCCCGAAGGTGTACCCGAAATCCACCAGGTCGAACTGGGCCACCATGTCAGCCGGGGAGTTCGGAGCCGGCGTGCCGCATAGAGCGAAGGCATGAGTGCACCATTCGCGGATGCGCGCGATGGCGGATGTGCGCCGGGCGTCAGGGTTCTTGACGTTGAAGGACTCGTCCACCGCCAGCACAGTGCGGCAACGCCGAGCAAGGAGCCGGACTGCCGGCTCCGACGTGACGGCTGACTCGTAGTTCATCACCACTACGTCGGCGCCGCTGGCGAGCGCTTTCGACTTCTCGGCCTTCGAACCCTCGATCACCGCGACGCGGTACATGCCATCGGTGAACTGGTCGAACTGCACCGCCCACTCACGCACCATGGACTTCGGTGCCATCACGACCAGCACATCAGCCAGATTGCGCTCCACAAGCAGGTCGAACGTTGCGATCATCGTGATGGTCTTGCCCGTGCCCTGCTCATCGAACACGCAGCCGCCCCAACTGCCGTCGACGGTGAGCGCTGCGACATTCAGGGCTTGGTGGTCGTCGAGTCGGTCGACAAGGTGGCTGTCCGCGATGGCGACTCGAGCGGCATCCGCACCGCCGGCAAGAACAGAACGAGCACTAGCCACGACCTCGGCCGCGCTTGTCCTCACCCGGACCCGATTCTGGATGGCTCTTTCTGCGTCCACCGTCCAGTCGAGCAGCCCGTCGCCAGCTGCCATCACCTGCGGGCCGTCCTCGAACCGGAACAGCAGACAGCCGTTGTCCGACCGGCCCCGCGGCATCTTCGGCAACCGACGAAGGACGGACCGCAGCGTCGGCAGGTCTTGGTGGCGAGGCACGATCAGGACCCCGCGACGGCCCGGGTCCAATTCCACCGTTCCTAGGGATGCACTCACGGCCGCTCCGCAGGTGACACGCCCCGACTGCGGAGGGCCCCGTCGACCGCGCCGAGCGCCCCGGTCAGGACTCGGTCGAGGTTCACCAGCATCGCCGGCTCGATCCGGGCCCAGTCGTCGGGGGACGCTGACCCGAACCGTCCGATGGCCGTGTGCAGCCACTGCTCGAAGCCGATCTTCTTCGTCGGGCTGTTGCGGGCGGCGATTGCGATAGCGTCGTTCACCATGGTCAAGGCCCGAGCCTGGTCCGTGGCCGCCAGGGAGTGGGCCTCCGTCAGTACCTTCAGGGCGTTTTCGTCCGCGACGACCTGGTGCAGCTTCCGGACCTGGAGACCGCTATCGAGAACGTCGTACATCAGGTCGTAGACGACGCCCTTCAGGTCATCGTCCTGGTCCAGGCGCTCGGTCAGCTTCTGGCCCTTCTTGCCGGCGTCGATCTCATAGAACCACTGGAAGATGTCATTGGCGCGGTACTTTGTCGCCGCCCGGTCACGGCCCTGATCCTCGTGGTACTCCTGGAAGTCCTCGCTCCACTGCATCATCCGCAGGTACCGGTTGACCTCCTGCGTCTTGATCGCGAAACGGGCCGCGACTTCACGCTTGATCTGGTTATCCAAGGTCGTGGTGAACCGACCGCGAACGTCGGTGCGGGCGAGCCGGTAGGCATTCACCACCTGCCGCGCCTTGACGTACTGCTCCCACGCCTGCTTGTACTCCGGCTCGAAGTTCAAGGCGACGACAATGGCCTCGAACTGGTCCTCGGTGGTCCCCTTCGGTGCTCGCCAGACGCGGATCCACCGTGCCCGCTCCCGCTCCTCGGCGGTGAAGCCCTTGGCGGACAGGACGTACTTGGCAGCGGCGATGCGCCGGTTACCGTCCTTCGGCTCACCCTCGTACGTCACGATCGGCGGCCGTTCGACACCCTTGCGGGCGATGCTGCGCGCCAGCGCCTCGATCTCGAAGGGGTCCCGGCTGCCCATGCTCGGGAGGTCCAGCTGCCCCTGGACGAGCATTAGCATCTCATCGTCATCGGGAAGGCGGTGATTGCGGTCGTTGAACTCCTCGACCTGTAGCTCGACCCGGTGGTTCCCTTTCCAGAGGATCAAGTCGTTGACGTCGACGTACCCCTCCATCATCTGGATCGTGTGGGTGTGGAACTGCGGCGTCGGCAGTACCTCCCTGGGCTCGAGCCCGTTCTTGGACACCAGCTTGATGCCGCCGCCGGTCAGCCCGTCCGGAACGCGAGGGGCAGCGACCAGCTCGTTGACCCGCCGTTGGACGTCGCGGACGACTCGCTCCCGCGTCGCGGCGTCCGGGTTCCGGCCCCCGGTGCGGAGGACCACCAGGATCTCGGTGAACAGGCGGTGTGCGTCTACGGCATCCAGGGGCTGGGCGGCGGCACGCTTGAGCGCCTCGTCGACTTCGGCGCCATAGTCAGCGGTGAGTTCAGCGAGCTCCTCGGTCAGCGCCTCGAAGAGATCGCCTTCGCCGCCGTGCATCCGCTCGGCCTCGATAGTCATCGTGTTTGTCTCCTTGTTCTTCATCAGACTTGCTGCTCGTGAATCATCTGGGCTGCGACGAAGGCCGAGAGCCTGTCGAACCCCCGCTTACGCCATGTACCGATCGAACCGACCTGGATCTCCTCTCCGAGGATCTCGCCGGCCTGGATCGCAACCTCCGTGATCGTGAGCGGGTCACCTTCGTAGATTCCGGCCAGGTACAGCAGCGTCACTACGCGGATCCGAGCGTTCTCCCAGGTCTTCACGTGAGCGACTAGTTCGGCATACCGCGCGGCCGACAATGCCTCCTGCTCGGCCGAGGGGTGCTCGCCGTCGTTCAGCTCCGCCTCAGCGCTGCGGGCGAGGGCCTTCAGCCGCCGGCGCAGATTGTTCCGGGCGGACGAGTACAGGTACTTCTGCATGTCCTCGATCGGCGCCTTCCTCGCATCCCGCTCGAGCACCCGGACGATCGCGTCGAGGATCGCGTCTTCCACGTCGGCCTGGTCAATGCGCATGGACACCCCAAGCATCCGCACGCACCCGTCGAAAAAGCCGGTGGAGATCAGCCGCATGATCTCCTGCTCCCGGTCGGCCGGCGCACCCACTTCTCCGCCGCGGTATCGATCGCTCACATGGGTAAGAGTCCCTAAAGGAGCGGTCCTTGACAGTCGACCTCAAGATTTTTTTCGATCCGTCGATCGTGTCGGAGACGGCCTACACGGTGGGGGCGGACGACCAGCCTCAAGGATGCCAGGCTGACGGACAGCCGGCCGTCGGGCTGTCGGGTGTCTAGATATCCCACGTCGCTACCGTGTCAAGCAGCTGCTGACAGTTCCGTCGTAGGGGCGGGCCAGGCGATTGCCTCGTTGTAGGGCTGCTGGTGGCGTAGGCAGCCGTGGAGGATGCCGACGAGTCGGTTGGCCAGAGCGCGAAGTGCCTGGTGGTGGGTGTTGCCGCGGGCGCGGTGGGCGTCGTGGTAGGCCCGGGCGCCGGGTGAGGCTTTGAGCGCGGCGAACGCCTGCAGGTAGAGGGCGTCGCGGAGGCGGTTGTTCGCCACGTGACGGGCAAGCACCAGGCGGCGGGTGCCGGAGGCGCGAGTGATCGGGCTGGTGGCGGCGTAATTGCGGCGGGCTTTGACGTCGTAACGGTGTGGGTCGTCGCCGAACTCGGCGAGCACCCGGGCGGCGAGGACAGGTCCCAGGCCTGGCTGGGAAAGCAGAATCTCGGCGTCCGGGTGCCGGTCAAAATGCGCGCTCAACTCGCCTTCGAGAGTTCCGATTTGGCGCGACAACTCGGTCAGGATCCGCACCATTGCGGTGACGGTGTGCCCGAACGCGGCCTCGACGGCGGGTAGCGCCGCCAGCTGCTCGGTGCGCAGTGCGGTCTCAATCTGTTCGGCCCGGGCGTCGATGTAGCGCTGTCGTCCGGCCCGCCGCAAGGTCGCGGCGATCTTCGCGCGTGACAGGGACCGCCCCCGGGTCGGGGTCGGGGCGATCTCCAGCACGGCGAGGGCGTCTCGGTCCGTGAGCTTTTCGAACGCGGTGAGGGCCGCAGGGTAGAACTCGCGCAGCGTCGAGCGCAGCGAGTTGGCCTGGCGCTGCCGTGACCAGATCAGGTTCTGATGCGCTCGCGCGAGGACCTTGACCGCCTCGGCGAGGTCGCTGTCACCCGCGATCGGCCGGTGTTGGTGCCGGTCGGTGCGCACCAGGTCCGCCAGGACCTTCGCGTCGCCGGCGTCGCTCTTGGCCCCCGACGTGACGTGCCGTTCCCGATAGCGGGCCACCGACAACGGGTTGATCGCATAGACCTGGTAGCCAGCCGCGATCAACGCCTGCACCCACGGACCGCGGTCCGTTTCGATGCCGAAGATCACGTCGGCCGGCTCGCCATCGCCGAGAAGGCCGGCGACCAAGTCGTGCAAGACGGCCATCCCGGCCACACCTTCGGGCAGCCGACGGCGCACCAGCCTGCGCCCGTCTTCGTCCTGGATCTCCACGTCGTGGTGCGCTTCCGCCCAGTCATCACCGATGAACAGCACCGCAACTCCTCCGCCCCGGAAGCCGACAGGTGTCCGAGGCCGCAAGGAGGACCGCGCACGAACTAATGGATCAGTGCTCCAAGGGCACGACATCCCACCGGTCGTCTCGCCTCCTCGCCAACCAGGGGCGGCACGCTCTAGACATAGACCTTGAAGGACAGTCCCATCGAGTGCTCGACCCCTGGCGGCTCGGACCCAACCCGTCTACCACGACGGGCGGCTGGATCCCATTAGCCCCACTACATGCGCACGTCCCGGGACGGGACACGTCGGGCTGTCGGGTCGGGCTGTCGGGCTGCTGTGAGAACTTTCTGTACGGGATCAAGGCGGCCCGCTTCGCAGGCCGCTCGCGCCGCCGACCAGGGCCGGACCCAAGGTCCGCCGCCGACGCCTCCCGCTTCGCTCACGGCGTCGACGGTGGAGCCCGCCGGCGGCGCGGAACATGACGAAGCCCCGGGCCGCTAATGACAGCAGGTTCCGGGGCTTTGACATTGGCCGTCGCCAGCAGGGAGCCGAGCCAGGTGGCAGCCGCGGATTCATCCAGGGGAGAGCAAGTGCGAAGAGCAGCGCTCCGGCTCCGGGATGGGGTATCCCGCTACCAACGACCCAGGCGAAGCCGAGCAGACCAGGGCCAGGGCGCCAAGGTCGTTCCTTAGGGTTTCTGCGTCTGGATGGTGTTCCGGGCCGCCGGGTTGGCTGGGTGTGGCTCAAGGTTGTTTGCCGTCAGGTGGCCATGGACGAGCGGCCGCCCAGCCAGCCCAGGGCGCCTTGACCGCTGATTGAGATCTGCGAATCGTCGCTTGCTAAGGAACTGCCGGCGGGGTCGTCCGAGGTGACCTGGATCTGGGTGCTTCGGGAGGACGGCTTGGCGCAGGTATGGGTAGGCGTGGACGCGGGCAAGCAGGCTCACCACGCTGCGGCGGTGGACGTGGGCGGGCGGGTGCTGTGGTCGACGCGAGTGGCCAACGATCAGCAGGCGATTGCGGACCTGATCAGGCGGGTCGGCGCCGGTGACGAGGTGGTGTGGGCAGTCGACCTGGTCGGCTGCGAGACCGCCCTGCTGCGGGCAATGTTGGCGCTGGCAGGGCAGCAGACGCTGTATATCCCAGGTCGCACGGTCAAGACGATGGCCGACGGGTTCGCTGGAGAGGCCAAGACCGACGCGCGTGACGCGGTGGTGATCGCGAATACCGCTCGGATGCGGCATGACTTCCTGCCGGTCGAGACACCGACGGAGCTGATCGCCAAACTCGCGCTGCTGGTCGCGCACCGCGCCGACCTGGTCGAAGACTGGGTCCGCACCGTGAATCGGCTGCGCCGCTTGATGCTCGGGATCTCCCCGGTATTGGAACGCGCGTTAACCTTCACCAACGTCGCGACGTTGATTCTGATCAGCGCCTTTCAGACGCCCGAGCAGATCCGCGCCGCCGGTCGAGAGCAGCTCGTGGCGCATCTGCGCCGGCATCGGGCAGTGAACGCCGTCAAGGTCGCCGATCAGGCGTTGGCCGCCGCGGCTGAGCAGGATCTCACCCTGCCGGGACAGGACACCGCTGCTAACCTCGCCGCCGAGCTGGCCACCCACCTGCTGCAACTGCACCGACGGATGCGGAACATCGACAAGGCAATCGAGGCCGCCTTCAGCGACCACCCACAGGCCGGCATCATTCGCAGCCTGCCCGGCATGGGGGCACTGGCGGCGGCGGAGTTCATCGTCGCGGTCGGGGACCTGTCGACCTTCGCCAGCCCCGATCACCTGGCCGCCTACGCAGGCCTCGCGCCGGTGGCACGGGACTCTGGCAAGCGCGTCGCCAACCTGCGCCGGCCGCAGCGTTACAACCGACGGCTGCGCCACGTGTTCTACATGTCCTCGCTCAGCACCCTGCGAATGAACGGCCCAAGCCGGGACTACTACCAGCGCAAACGGGCTGAGGGACGCAAACACCAGCAGGCGCTGATAGCCCTCGCCCGCCGCCGCGTCGACGTCCTCTGGGCACTGCTCCGCGACAACCGCTGCTTCCAGCTCCAACCACCATCAACGACGCCCGCCTGACACCACCAACCGCCCCGCGCCTTGACAACCGCCATTGAGACTCGTCACGTAGGGCGCTCCACCTTGACGCCCTGGCCCTGGTCCGCTCCACGAGGCGTGGGTCGATGGCAGACGGGATGATCGCGGGTTGAGACGCCTAGGTCGGCCGCCGACCCCACACGGCTGTCGGGGTCCGCTTCCCATCAGCAAGAAATCCAATCGTGAGTGCTGGGAAACCCAGCCTCATTACCATTGAACTAATCGCCTCCCGTATATATGGATACGCAACGTGAATCGCGACCGAATCGCCGAATTCCTCTAAAACCTCCCGCTTCGGGGGGGCAAAGTCCTCGAATGTTCGGTACTCGCAGACCAGGGACAAGTCGACACTGGCCAACAGTGGACCCTTCCGGGCCACGCCTGACTGCGCCTCTTCCAGCCGATTACTTTCGTTCGTCTCAACTTCACGCAGGGAGCCTGGCGCCCCTACGAGCACACATTTGACGTTGAACCGGTATAGGATTCGATCGCTCTGCACTGCGTATGAGATCGCGAGTTCAAGTGCTAGATCGTCCGGTTGCGCCAGGCGCTTTAACTTTGCGGAGAAGGAGTCAAGGAAGACGTTACCCAACTCAACCGATTCGAGCAGACCATTTATCGATGCCCGCATCTTATCGGACTGAATGCTCTCGCTCACAAGGACCTACTCGCCGCTAGGACCAGTACCGAGGGCCTGCTTGTGGACGGATGCCAGTCAATTACGTCAGGCTCCCACGCACTAGTTGCCGATTCGGGCGAAAAATGCTGCACGACGCGTTGGGACGAACGCCATTCCCTGTCCATCTCCTCAGTCGCGGCCGCACGGTGCGTACCCAAAGGAACTGTCTCGATTGCGAGCTCCAAGCCCATTTCATGCAAGTACTCGGCCAACGTTGAAACGCGAACGTTTCCGTCGCCTCTGAATACCTGGTTTACTGCAGACTTCCGGACTCCAAGCCGCTTGGCGAGCTCAACCTGCGTGAGACGAGACTGCTCAAGCGACCGGTGCAGGACTTTGAGGACTTGGTAACGGAGACGGGCCGCAGAAAGGGCTCGCGCCCCTTTACTCGTGGCCGAAAGTCGATCGTAGAGGTAACTCATGACCGAAGGTCCTCCCTGCGCACCCAAAGCGCCTTGTCAATCTCGCCTCTAGGCGTTTTCCAAGTACCCTTTAGAAAACCATGCGTAATCCGAATCGCCTTGCTTGCAAACGCTCTTTGAGTCCAATAGAAGGGAAGCCGAACCCTTTCCGCTTTTATTTCCCAGAGGTCGTCTCGAAGCTCGTTAAGCTCTCTGGGTATTTCAAGTGTTCCGGTTCGGGCTATATCCTCGAACCGAACAGCAACGGCCGCGACAAGTTCCAAGCCTCCCCGCTTCTTCTCCAGCTTCTGAAGGAACTCGTCTGCTAGAGCGGTACCATCCGAGATCCTCGCCGCCTCCACCATCAACCGCCCTCCTCGCTGGAAGCAGACACGTCCACAGTCTTCGCAGATGGTGCGGTCAAGTACAGTCAAGACTGTACCTCCCCAGGTCAAGGTGTACCAGAGTTCCAGCAGCCGTGCGTCACTTTCGGCCCACGCAGCGTAGGTCATCTTTGGCCGCCCTGTCTCGCCTGGTGATCCCCGCTGGTTCGGCCTGAATGATCGACTAGAGTCACAGGCCGAACGGCTGAGTCCGCTTGCTTCCGAATTGGCGCGAAACGGGATGTGAGACAAGGTGGGCTGCTTGATTGTGATGAAAGAGATAGGTGCGACTGAACAAGTGGCGCTCTGGCGAAGGTTGGACAGCGGGTGTCAGGACCTGCGTCGGCAGTTGGCCGACGTCGGAAAGTCGACCTGGCTTGCTCGCCGGCGACACCCCGAGGCCATAGGAGGGAGGGGACCCAATCGGCTCGATCAAAGGTTGGCCAGCAGTGGGCCGACGTGATGCCCGTACAGCAGACGAGTACAGCAACGAACCCGGCCGTTAGAGTCTCAGGGCAACCGACCAAGCCTCGCCACCTGCGTACCAAGCCTTCAGCAACCGCCTCGCCGGAAATCCATAGGTTCAGGGTTCGAGTCCCTGGCGGCCCACTCCTCCGCAGCTCAGCGGCCTCGCCCGGGGCCGCTGTTGCCGTGATCCGCGTCGGCGCGGCAGCGAACTACAGCAGTAGTCGCCCACCCGCCATCATCGGAAATCAAGATCAGCATCACCCGCCGCAGGTTGTCACATGGGTCGTGGACACTGCCGGTCGTGGACGTGGACGGGTTCTGGCAGGTTGTGGAGCGGGCACGAGCAGCGGCCGGTCCAGCAGCAGATCGAGCCCGGCAGGACGGTCAGCCGAGCGCGGTCAGTGAGGCGCTGGTGGCGGAGCTGGCACGACTCCCGCTGCCGCAGATCGTGGCGTTCGACCGGATGCTCGATGACGTGCTCACCCAGGCCGACAACTGGGATACCTGCGCGGCGTGCTGGATCATCGAGTACGGGTTCCTCTCCGACGATGGGTTCTCCGACTTCCGGGCAGGGCTCGTGGGCCTGGGCCGGAGGGCGTACGAGGCAGTCGTCACCGAACCCGACTCGCTCGCCGGACATCCTGCGGTACAAGAGATCAGCGCTTCGGACGGCCGCGACCTGTGGATCGGCGACGAAAGGCTCCTGTACGCAGCGCGCCGAGCGTATGAGCGGCTGACAGGCGACCCCGAGGCGTTCTGGGACGCCGTCGACGACGCGAAGGTGGACACGGCTCCATCGAGCCCCAGCTCGGAACCTGCAGACGAACGCTGGGACCTTCGAAACGAAGAAGAGTGGCGAAGGCGCCTACCAAGTCTCGCCGAACTGTTCCTTGCCCGCCCGTTCCCGCTGGAATAGCCAGCTGCTCCGACCCGCATGACACGTCGGTCTCAGGACGTGAATGACACATCCGGCTGGACGATCTTGCTCAGCCGCGGCGATCTACAGTGGCTCCGATGGAGCTAGCCGAGATCCGCCGGTATCCGATCAAGTCACTGCTCGGTGAGCAGGTCGCAACAGTCGAGATCGACCAGCGGGGCCTCGTTGGTGACCGCTTGTGGGCAGTGCGTGACGCAGACGGGAAGTTGGGCAGCGGGAAGAACACCCGTCGCTTCCGGCGGATGCCTGGCCTGTTCACCCTGCGCGGACATTCTGGTGATCCGGTGCCGGTCGTGGAACTGCCCGACGGACGCCGCTTCCCCGCGGATGAGCCCGCGGGGCACGAGGCTGTGAGCGAGGTACTGGACCGCCGCGTGACGATCGAGCGCGAAGCGGAGGTCATGCACCATGACGAGGGTCCGGTGAGCCTGATCAGCACCGCCGGTCTACGGCGACTGCGTGAACTGCTGGGGGAGCCGGTCGGCTCAGTGCGGTTCCGGGCGAATCTGCTCGTGGACGTACCGGGCAGCGACTTCCCCGAGGATCACAGGCTCGGGCGAGCCATCCGTATCGGTTCCGACGTGGTGTTGCGACCACGTCGCCGGCTTACCCGATGCGTCATGATCGACCTTGCCCAGGAGGACGCCCCGGAGCATGGACACCTCTTGAGGACGGTTGCCGAGCACCACGACCTGACGTTCGGCGTGTGGGCGACAGTCGAACGCCCTGGTCGTATCGGACTGCATGACGTCGTCGAACTCATGCCAGCCTGAGAACCGGGCGGGCGTCATTCAGGGCTCAGACTGTGGGGCACGCAGGGGGCACAAGACAGTGGCATCGGCACCCGACCATCCAGCTGAGGCATTCACAGGAGGCACAGGAGGCCATGGGACGATCGGCACCGATGCCGACGGAAGGCGCGTGATGACCGCCTCGACGCGCCGGGTGGCCGTCTTCGACCTCGACGACACCCTGGTACGCGGAGACTCGTTCGCCCAGTTCACCCGCCATCTGCTGTTCCGTCAGCGGTGGCGCGCGGGAGTGTCGCTCGTACTCGCTCCGCTCCTCGCACCGATGCTCTTCCTGTCACCCACGCGACGTGTGGCCATCACCGGGTTCCTCTGGCTCGCGTCGGCTGGTCTGTCCGAGGCGCAGTTCACCGCCCTGGCCGAACAGTTCGCCGCAACCCACGCCCAGAAGCGCATCACGGTCGCGCTCGACCGGCTCCAGCAACACCTCGCTGCGGGCGACCGCGTCATCATCGTCACCGCATGCGCCGACCCGCTCGCCACCGCCATCTGCGCCGAGCTCGGCCTGAGCAAGGTGGAGGTCATCGCTGCCCGGCTCCGCGCCGGCCGCACCGGGATGTGGCCCGTCGTCGGCTGCCAGGGGCCGCAGAAAGTGCAGCGGCTCCGCGACGCCGGGGTCACCCTGCCCATCGACTTCGCCTACACCGACAGCCTTTCCGACCTGCCCCTCCTGCGTGCCGCCACGCGCCGCTACCTCATCGAGCCCTCCGCCCAGGACCTGGCCCGACTGCAGGCGGCCTCTCCCGGCGCAGTCACCGTCCTCCGGACGTCAGCCGAGAGACGGTGAACCGTCGCTGGCGTCCGCGACCGTCACTACCGCTACAGCGCCTCGTCACTCGTCCACGCCTCCCGCTCGGTGCTGGACTCCCGACCACTCGAAGCCCTCACGATCCGGCCGGACCGCGGAGGCCGGGACCGATGAGATCGCGCGGCCCTGCCGGTCTACCTCGTGTCTCCAGGGAGCCGAGGAGAAGATCGGCGTGCTGGGCGTCGGCCACTCACCAGCGGCGAACATCAACGCCACGGAGCTGAACAACACGTGGCAGCCGCTTCACGACACCTGTCCGGAGTCGTCGTCCAACGCCTCACCCACCGACTAGGTTCGGCGTGATCGTTGCCTGAGGGGCAAGGAGTCTCCGGGGCACAGAGGCTCCCCGATGTCGCGGCAGGGCGCCCTTGTCAGCTGCCCCGCCGCCACCAGCGCCGTTTCGCCACCGGCGCCGCCGCGGGTTCCTCGTCCTCTTCGTCGTCCTGCTCCGCACGAGCCAGCACGGCCGTTGCCAGTGCCCCGTCGTCGGGACGGCATCCCGGCGTGACGAGCATCAGCTGGGCCAGTGATTCCTCGATGGTGACCAGCCGGTTCGCCGCCACCGCCGCGTCGAGCCGGGCCCGGACGAGCTGGCGTACCTCCGGCCGTAGGTCCGGCTCCCGGTAGGCGGCGGTGACGAGTGCGAACAGTGCGGCGTCGGCGACCCAGTCCTCGACGCCGAAGGCGAGGTCCACCAGCACCTCGCGTCGGGTCGAGGTCGGCCACGGCTCGTCCTTGGCATGATGCAGGATGCCGAGGCACACCCACGGCTGCATGAGCCGGTACCAGTACGTCGGCGTCGACCTGGCGAGGTGCTGCCAGCGCGCGGTGTCCGGCGGACCGGGCAGGTGCGCGAGCAGCCCGAGCAGGTCGTTCAGCGGCAGTTCGCCGAGCGGGCCGGCCTTCACGTACCCCGAGAGCGGCGACTGCCACGGCTCCCCGGCGACCTTCTGAACCAGTCCGATCGCGGCAGCCGACGGTTCCGGCCCGGCGGGCAGCGGCTCGGGGCCGTCGTACCGCCACACCGCGTACCGGCCGGGCCGTACCGGTGTCCGGATGTCGGGGGGCGGGAACTCGGCGATACCGATGTCGACCGGGCCGGCGATCCGGCGGCAGGCGGTCATGGCGCTGGCCGGCTCCGCTGCGGACAGTCCGAGGCCGCTGAGCTGGACCTGCTCGCCGCGCGCCCGGCGGCCACCGATCTCGTTGGCGACGTTGCTGATCGCCTCGCTCGGCATCGGAACCCAGTTGAGCCAGGGCCGCTTCGATCCCGCCAGGGCGAACACCACGTCGGTCATCCCGCAGGGATGCGGATCGTCGTGGACGGCGACCAGGTCGGCCACGTCGCCGGAGGCCCGGAACCGCACGGCGTGCCGGGCGGCATCGCGGTGCGGGAAGGTGACGTCGTCGGCCATCTGCCGCAGGTCTGCATCCGCATCGCCCGAAAACATGGCGCGCAGCCTAGCAATCAGGACCGGCGGCCAGGGGGCCGCGCGATGGGGAGCAAACCCTCCCCGCTTCGTCACCTGTCGCCCCGGCACCGTCCCTGGTTTCCTCACTGCCGACGGGATCTCGAGAGAAAGCAGGGTTTCCATGTCGTTGCTCCGCCGTACCCTCGCCACCGCGGCCGTGGCCCTCGCCGCCGGCGCCGTCGCCGTGGTCGACGCGTCCCCGGCGCTGGCCAGCACGCCGGCGAGCTGCTCCAGCGTCCGCCAGATCGGCACGACCCGCGTGCTCACCGTAGGCGGCATGCAGGCCGCGTCGGTCAAGCAGTACTACGGCTGTGGCTACAACTACGCCTACATCTACGTGTGGGAGCAGTACCGGGCCAGCCACTCGAACTGGGACCTGTACGTCCACGTCATCGACGAGTCGGACAGCGGCACCGACTACGGGGTGGGCGAGCTGAACAACACCACCCGGGCGGAGCTGTGGGGCAAGCCGGCGAACACGGCCGCGCACTGCACCCACGTCACCGGCTACCTGAACTCGACGGGCGGCTCGACGAGCACCGTCTGCTGACCCCCGCCCGCCCGGCGTGCCGGGTCGCACCCGGGGCACCCCCGGTTCCACAACGACCACCGATCCGCCGAAGGGGGGCGGGGCCGGCCGGTCACACGTCCGGCCCCGGTGGCGACACTCGACGGTCCGTGCCCTGCTCGGGGCACGGACCGTCGTCGTCGGCGCCGACGGGTGCACCCGAGCGTCCGAGGCCGTTCCGACCCGTCGGTAGCATTCAGCGGCGATGGTCCACAGCGAACAGCCGGTGACGCACCGCCCCGCGCCGGGCGCCGGCGTCGACCTGGGGATCGCCGGGTGCACGGACGCCGTCGAGGTCGGGCGGGGCGGGTTCGGCGTCGTCTACCGGGCCTGGCAGGCCGACTACTCCCGCTGGGTGGCGGTGAAGGTGCTCGCCGCCGACTGGGCCGGGCCGTCGCGGTCCCGCTTCGAGCGCGAACTGCGCGCCCTGGGCCGGCTCTCCGACCATCCGCACATCGTCACCCTGCACCAGGCCGGCCGGACCGCCGCCGGGAACCCGTACCTGCTCATGGCGTACGAGGAGGGCGGCTCCCTGGGCGACCGGCTGCGCCTCGGCACGGCGGGTGACTGGCGGGCGGCCGTCGCCGGCGGGATCGCGGTGGCCGGCGCGCTGGAGACCGCGCACCGGGCCGGGGTCCTGCACCGCGACGTGAAGCCGGAGAACATCCTGATCTCCGGGTACGGGGAGCCGAAGCTGGCCGACTTCGGCCAGGCCCGGGCCGGCGCGGAACGTCCCCGCACGCGGGGCACGGTCACCGCGAGCGTGCTGCACGCCGCCCCGGAGGTGCTGCGCGGCGAGCCGGCCTCGGTGGCCGCCGACGTCTACGCGCTGGCCTCGACCGTCCTGCACTGGATCCGGGGCACGCCGGCCTTCGCGCCCGCCGCCGGGGAGTCCACCGACGCCCTGCTGCGCCGGATCGCCGCCGACCCGGTGCCGGACCTGCGCCCGCTCGGCGTACCCGACGGGGTGTGCGCGGCCCTGGAGCGCGCGCTGGCCAAGGATCCGCCGCGGCGGCCGGCGTCGGTCGCGGAGTTCGCGGCCGAGCTGCGGGGCGCCCAGGCCGCGGCCGGGCTGCCGGTGACGCCGTTCGTCCCGGGCGACGTGGCCGCGGACGCCGGGGTGCGGCCGGCCCCGCCGGCCGGCCCGGCGCCGTCGCTCTCGGCCCGCCGCCGCGCGGCCCTCGCCCTCTCCGCCACGGTGGCGGGACCCTCACGGGTACGCCGGCACGCGCTGCGCCGGACCGTCGGCCTGGTGGTGGCGGTGGCGGCCGTGCTGGGCACCGGGTACGCGCAGGCACCGCCCCCGCCCGCCCCGGTGACGCTGCCCGAGCGGGTGGAGCTGGGCGAGCTGACCCTGCACGCCGAGTCGGCGGAGCGGCTGGTGCGGGTGCGCAACCGCGCCGACCACCCGGTGACCCTGGGCGGGGTGACGGTGGGCGGCCCGTCCCGGGGTGAGCTGCGGATCGTCGAGGACGGGTGCGGGTCGCGGCGGCTCGCCCCGGGGGCCGGCTGCGACGTGGGACTGGTCGTGGTGCCCCGGGTGGCCGGGCCGGTCCGGGCGGTGCTGGAGCTGACCGTGGCCGGCCGGCCGGTGACCACGACGCTGGTCGGCACGGCAGGCCCCCGCCGGGCCGACCAGGACGACGCGCCGCCCGGCCGGTGCTACGCCGACGCCTACCAGATCGGCGCGTCCGCCTACGGCTACGCGGGCGGGCTGCGCGCCATCTCGGTGAAGCAGTACTGGTCGCCGGGCTGCCGGACGGCGATGGCGTACGTCTGGGTGTGGAAGCAGTACCGGGACAACGTGTCGACGGGCGGCGGCACCTGGACCGTCGACCTGGCGGTGCGGTCCGACGGGCCGCGGGCGCGGCAGCGCGCCACCGGCCAGCCGTACGAGCTGTGGACCGAGCCGTGGCCGTCGGCGGGGCGGTGCGTCACCGCCACGGCGACGGTGACCGTCACCCACTCCGGCGCGGTGACCTCGGCGACCACCGAGCCGTGGTGCGACCGGTGACCGGCGGCTGGTTCGAGGTGCACGGCACCGGTCCGGTGCGTCTCGTCCCGCTCAGCGTGGACACCCTGACCATCGGCCGGGCCCCCGGCAACGAGCTGCCCATCGACAGCCGGCTGGTCTCCCGGCTGCACGCGCTGGTGGAGCGCTTCCCGTCCGGCTGGATCATCCGTGACCTGGGCAGCACCAACGGCACCACGGTCAACGGGGCACCGCTGCGCGAGGCCCGCACCCTGCGCGACGGCGACCGGGTGGAGGTCGGACCCGCGCGGCTCGTGTTCCGGGCACCCGGGCAGCACACCGGCACGCGGACCGTCGGCGTCGAGGCGCCGCCCGCCCCGCCGGCGCTGACCCGCCGGGAGGGTGAGCTGCTCGACGCACTGTGCCGCCCGTACCTGGCCGGGGGCGACACCTTCCCGGAGCCGCCGGCCGTGCGGGTGCTGGCCGGCACGCTGGGCGTGAGCGAGAGCGCGGTGAAGAAGCACCTGACCCGGCTGTACGACAAGTTCGGCCTGGTCAGCAACGACGACCGCCGCCGGGCACGGCTGGCCGCCGAGGCGGTCCGCCGGGGCGCGGTGAGCTGACGCGAGGCCGTTCACCTGGTACGACGGTGGGACCAGCCGAGCCGAGGAGGTACCGATGACCGGTGAACGGGAGACCGTGGAGGTCGACCCGGTGGTGTTCCGCGCCGTCTACGACTCGCCCGCCTCGCTGCCGGGCCGGCACCGCTGGACCACGCCGGAAGCGGACGTGCGCCGGCTGGAGAAGCTGCTGAACATGCCGGCGCGGAGCATCGGCGCGCCGCTGTGGGTGAGCGGCGACGAGCCGGACTGTCCGAAGTGCGGTCGCCGGGTGAACTGGTACGACATCGTCTCCTCCGCCCTGCACGGGGTGCACGACCGGGGGATGATCGCGCGGGTGATCCTGGGCGAGCGCAAGTACGTCAACACCGAGGTGCCGGACGCCATCCCCGGTGTGCACTGCGCCGACTGCCGCACCCCGATCGACGGGCTGCGCAGCTTCAAGTGCCACAACTGGGCGTACGCCTTCGAGGCGCTGGAGGAGATCGTCGGGCGGATGTCGGGCGTGCCGAGTCAGCCGGCGCCGCCCACCTCCGCCTGAGCGCGCCGGGCCGGCCGGCGGCCGGGTGGTGACGGCGGCTCGGGCCCGGGGTCCGGCACCGGCGGCATGGGCCGGGTGACCGGCGCCGCCGCGGTCACCCGGAGCCGTTCGCCGTGGTGCCACAGCTCGACCGCGTCGGCCGGGCCGGCGTCGGGCAGCTCGTAGCGGGCCGTGTCCGGGGTCAGCGTGACCCGCAGCCGGTGCCCGTGCCAGCGCAGGTGGAAGGCGAGCCGGGTGATCCGGCGGGGCAGCCGCGGGTCGAAGGAGAGCACGCCCCGGTCGTCGCGCAGGCCGCCGAAGCCCTGCGCCGCCACCAGCCAGGCGCCGGCCAGCGAGGCCAGGTGCAGGCCGTCGGCGGTCTTGTCGCCGAGGTCCTCCAGGTCCTGCAGCGCCGTCTCGGCGAACAGGTCGTACGCCAGGTCCAGGTGGCCGACCTCGGCGGCGAGGACCGCCTGCACGGACGCCGACAGCGACGAGTCCCGGACGGTCCGGGCCTCGTAGTACGCGAAGTTCCGGGCCTTCTCCTCGGCGGTGAACTCGCCGGGGCAGCGCAGCATGGCCAGCACGAGGTCGGCCTGCTTGACCACCTGCCGCCGGTACAGCTCCAGGTAGGGGAAGTGCAGCAGCAGCGGGTAGTCGTCCGCTCGGGTGTTCGCGAAGTCCCACTCGGGCTGCTCGGTGAAGCCGGCCGACTGCTGGTGCACCCCGCGCTTGCCGTCGTAGGGCACGTGCACCGCGTCGGCGGCGACCCGCCAGCCGGCGACCTCGGCCGGGTCGACGCCGAGCCGGGCGGCCGCCTGCGGGAAGCGCTCGGCGGCGTCGGCCGCACCGCGCAGGTTGCGCCGGGCCATCAGGTTGGTGAAGAGGTTGTCGTCGACCAGCGCGGAGTACTCGTCGGGCCCGGTGAGCCCGGTCAGGTGGAAGACGCCGGTGTCGGACCAGTGGCCGTACCGGTGCCAGAGCCGGGCGGTCTCCACCAGCAGCTCGACGCCGCACTCGCCGAGGAACTGGGTGTCGCCGGTGGCCGCCACGTAGCGCAGCACCGCGTCGGCGATGTCGGCGTTGACGTGCAGCCCGGCGCTGCCCGCCGGCCAGTAGCCGGAGCACTCCCGGCCGCCGAGGGTCCGCCACGGGAAGGTGGCGCCGGCCAGTCGCAGCTCGGCGGCGCGGTCCCGGGCCTCGGGCAGGTGGGCGTGCCGCCAGCGCAGCGCCGACCGGGCCAGCCCCGGAGCCAGGTACGTCAGCACCGGCAGCACGTAGCCCTCGGTGTCCCAGAGCACGTGGCCGTCGTAGCCGTTGCCGGTCAGCCCCTTGGCCGGAATGGTCCGGTCGCCGTCGGACCGGCCGGACTGGAGCAGGTGGAACACCGCGAACCGGAGCGCCTGCTGGAGTTCCGGGTCGCCGTCCAGCTCGACGTCGGCGGTGGCCCAGGCGGCGTCGAGGGCGGCCCGCTGCGCGTCGAGCAGGGCCGCGAAGCCCTCGGCCCGGGCCGCTTCGGCCTCCGCGACGACCAGGTCGGCCAGCTCGCCGGCCGGGGTGCCGTCGACGTGCGCGCACTCGTACGCGGCGAAGCGGGTGACCCGGATCCGCTCGCCGGGGCGCAGCGGGCCGGTGACCGTCAGCCGGAACCGGTCGGGGGTCAGTTCGGTGTCGGTCGCGGCGGTGCCCGGCGCGTCGACCCGGTGGGCGACCGCGACGGCGACCCGCTGGGCGCTGCGCGCGGTCCGGTGCACCAGCACACCGTCGGTCCCGTCGTGCCGGCCGGTCTCGGCGGTGAGCGGGTCGTGGATCACCGAGGCGGCGCGCGGGTCGTCGGCGCGTTCCGGCACCCGCTCGTTGGCGAGCAGGTCGGCGGAGACCCGCACCTCGACCGGGCCGTCCAGCGGCTCGACCTGGTAGTCGACCGCGGCGACCGGCCGGCGGGGCAACGAGACGAGCCGGGTGCTGCGCACCCGCACGCCCCGCCCGCCCGGCGAGATCCACTCGGTCTCCCGGCGCACCACCCCGGCGCGTAGGTCGAGCACCCGCTCGTGCCGCCGGACCGTCCCGGTCCGCAGGTCCAGCGGCTCACCGCCGACCCAGAGCCGGACCAGCGCGGCGTTCGGCGCGCTGATCACGGTGTCGCTGTGCTCGGGGAAGGCGTACCCGCTCTCCGGGTAGCTCACCTCGCGCTGCTCGTGGAACCCGTTGAGGTAGGTGCCCGGCATCTCGTACGGCTCGCCCTCGTCGAGGGTGCCGCGCCAGCCCACCCAGCCGTTGCCCAGCGCGAAGATCGACTCTGTCTCGCCGAGCCGGTGCAGGTCCGCCCCGGTGCGGCGGATCCGCCAGGTCTCGTCGCCCTGAGGGCTGTGCGGCACGGGTCCTCCCGAGGTCGGTACGTCGCGGCCACCGAATCAGACCCGGCTGAGAGGCGCCTGAGACTTCGGTGCCCCGACAGTCATTCCACCACCACCCTCACGGTGAACGGAGTATGAACAGTTGGTGAGGTGATTCATGACCGAGGCCCTGGTGACAGACGTTCCGGATGTCAGTACCGACTGGTACCACGACATCGTCCAGTTCGCCGACGGCACACCGGAGCCGGTGCACTGGTTCGCGCTGCACTTCACCGAGGGGGCGATCGTCCTGCTCGGAATCCTGCTGGTGCTGGCAGCGCTGACCCGGCTGGTCGGCGGCGACCTCCGGGGCCGGGCGCTGGCCCTCGCCGCCCCGGTCGCGGTCGTCTGCGCGTACGCCTCCAGCGAGGGATTGAAGACCCTGATCGCCGAGGATCGGCCCTGCCGTAGCCCGGCGGACCTGGTCATCGTTGCCGGTCACTGCCCGCCGGCCGGCGACTGGTCGTTCCCGAGCAACCACGCCACCATCGCGGGCGCGCTGGCTGCCACCGCGCTGCTGCTGCACCGCCGGATCGGCCTGGTCGCCGTCCCACTCGCCGTGCTGGCCGCGTTCTCCCGCACCTTCGTGGGCGTGCACTACCCGCACGACGTGGCCGCCGGCCTGCTGCTCGGCGTGCTGGTCGGCACCGTGCTCACGCCGGTGCTGGCCCGCCCGGTGGCCGACGTCCTGCGCCGGCGGGTCCGCCGCGACGCGACCCGGCCGGCCGTCCGGCCCGCCCGGCGCTGACCCGCTCGCCGCCGCCGGCGCTCACGTCGTCAGGACGAGGGTGGCGGCGGCGCCGAGGATGAGGAACGGGCCGAAGGGCAGGTGGCTGGACCAGCGGACCCGGCGGGCCGCCAGCAGCGCGAGACCGGCCACCGCGGAGAGCGTGACCGCCAGAACCAGGCCCGCCACCAGGACCGGCCAGCCGTACCAGCCGAGCAGCGCCCCGGCGCCGAGCGCCAGCTTGGCGTCGCCGAGGCCGAACCCGCGCCGGCCGAGCAGCAGGGTGGTCGCCGCGAATCCAGCGCCCAGGGCGAGCCCGGCCACGGTGGCCCGCAGCCAGGGCTCCGGGCCGGGCCCGGCCAGCGCCGCCGCCCCGAGCAGCGCCCACACCCCGGCCGCCGCCGGCCAGGTGAGCCGGTCCGGGAGCCGGTGCGCCGCCGCGTCGACCAGGGCCAGCGGCACCGCCCAGGCGAGCCACCAGGCGACCGCCACCCGGGTGCCGGCCGGCCCGCCGGTGAGTGCGACGGCCGCCATCGCCGCGACCAGGGCCACCTCCACCACGAGCGGCGCCGCGCCGACCCGCGCCCGGCAGGACCCGCAGCGGGCCGTCGGGCCGAGCGCCGGCAACGGCCGGTCCAGGCCGATCGGGGCACCGCAGCGGTCGCACCCCGCCCGGTCGGGCACCCCCGGGGGTACGGCGTACCGCGCGACCGCCAGCCGCAGCAGCGGCACGACCGCCAGGGTGGCCACCAGCCGGACACCCGGGCGACGGTCGAGGGCCGCCGGTGCGGGCCCACGGACCCGTTCGGCGGTCACGCCGGCTCCCCCGATCGGTCACGCCGGCTTCCACTCTGGAGCACGCAGAGTGAATCCGGCCCGCTCGCCGTGTCACGGATGGCGCGGAAAACGGCGTCCCGCGGAGGGGCGGGCGGGGCCGGGCGGGTGACGACCGGCGGCCGGTGGGCGCTCCGGAGGCCGGGGGGACGGATCGGACCAGAGGGACGCTTGCCCCCCATTCCACCGCCCGGTGACCCGCGCCCGGGACACCGGTTGTCGCGTGCGGGTGAGCGCACTCCTGCCACCGGCCGGCCCGGCTGCGGGCCGTTCGTCGTCGTCCGGACACCCACCGGTCGCCACCACCTGTAATCACTCACGGTGTTCAAGTGAATTGCCTCTGTTGCATCGGCGGACGTCAGCCTATGCTCGCCCCTTGGGTACGACGCAACCCCCGAACAATGGGCGTCGGAGGCCGACCGGAGACATCACGTTTCGAATTCGTTAAAGATCAGTACAGGTAAATGCAGCGGTAGCAGTTGTGGCCCGGCCGCACACATCCGGGCGTGCTTCCGCATGCCCGGAGTGCGTTGACGCGACCACTCCGGGCCGCCACCGAGGAGGGCCCGGCGTTGCGCACACGGCAATCCCGCCGATGGGAAATCTTCCTGCTCAGCCTTGCTCTGCTGGCCGCGACCGCCGGTTGCGGCGGCGAGCCCGAGGCAGCGGCCCGCCCGCTGACCGCTGGCGCGGCGGCACCCGCGGCGCATTCCACCGCCGAGGAGGAGGCGGCCGGAAAGGCCGCCCTCACCGCCTATTCCGGCTATCTCGACGCGTCCCGAGCGGCGAGCGCACGCAGCGATCCCGGGCATCCCGCACTCGCCCGATTCGTAGCGGATCCGCTGCTGACTCGGGTGCGGGTGGCAATTCGTGACGCGAAGGAGCACGGCGCGATGCGTACCGGAAAACTCGGGTCCGACCCCACCGTGGTGTCGGTCGACCTGGCCGCCGACCCGCCCACCGTGGAGATCCAGGACTGCCTGGACGCCACCGGCTACCGGCTCGTCTACGCCAAGGACCGCCGGGTCGTCCCCGGCACCCGTGGCGGGCGCTACCTGGCGACCGCCACCGCCACCCGCTACCCCGACGGCCGCTGGCTGATCAGCGCCGGCGCCGGACACCAGGACCAGCCGTGTTGACCTGGGGAGGAAGGGGTGTCCCGGCCCGCCCGACCCGGGCCGGGACGCCCCGGCGGCTGCTGCTCGCCGCCGGCCTGGCGCTGCTGCTCGTGCTGACCTGCGCGCCCGCGCTGCTGTTCACCGGCGCGCCGGCCCGGGCCGGCGACCCCGGCGGCGAGTGCCCTCCCGGGCAGAACGACTGCAACGTCTGGGACGACGAACCCGGCACCCCGGGTGGGCCGGGCGGCGGCGGCAACCCCGGCGGTGGCGGCGGGGACGGCGGCGGCGCCGCCGCGAAGTGCCAGTGGAACGGCCGGGTCATCCCCTGCTACGACGACGTGCTCGGCTGGTTCAACAACGGCGACGGCTGCTACTACAAGCTGGCCGAACCCCAGCCCGAAGCGCCCGAGGGCAAGCAGTGGTACGTGCAGACCTGCAACGGCGGTGACCTGGGCGCGCAGACGGTGGTGCTGCGCGACGGGCCGCCACCCGGCTACGGCGCGCCGCCCGACCCGGAGGAGCTGGCCCGCCGCGCGCTGGCCTCGATCTCGCTGCTGCCGCCCCGGGTCGCGGTGGCGCCCCGGCGCAGCAAGGGCCCCGGCCTGGTGGGGCTGCCCGTCTGGATGTGGGCGAGCGGCGGGGCGTCCTACTTCGGGCCGCTGCACGCCTCCGCCTCGGACCGCGGGCTGACCGTCCGCATCACCGCGAGGGTGACCCGGATCGTCTGGGACATGGGCGACGGCACGGAGGTCACCTGCACGGGGCCGGGCACGCCCTACACGGCCGACGGCCCGCGGGCCGGAGGGACCTCGCCCGACTGCGGCCTCGACACCGGCTACGCCCGGGCCGACACCTACCAGGTCAGCGCCACGACCTTCTGGGACGTCCACTGGGTGGCCGGGGACGACGGTCCGGACGGCCACATCGCCCAGAGCCGGGTCAGCGGGACTGTTCCGGTCCAGATCAACGAACTTCAGGTGGTGACGCGGTGAGCGCGAGGAGTGAGCCGGTTTTGCGAGCCCCGCAGTCGCGAACGGAGGTGGCGCAGTGAGTGTGGCGACGCGGAACGGCACTCCCCTGGACGCGCCCGTGGCGCCGCCCAAGGTGGTCCGGCAGCGGCGGATCCGCCCGGGCCTGCTGGGCCTGGCCGTGCTGCTCATCGCCCTCGGCGGCCTGGGCGCGGCGTTCGCGGTCACCTCGGTCCGCTCCACCGGCAGCTACCTGGCGGTGGTCCGGCCGGTCGAGGTCGGCCGGCAGCTCACCAGCGACGACCTGGTCCCGGTGCGGGTGTCGGGCGGGCGGGAACTCCAGCCGGTGCGGGCCGACCGGATCAGGGAGGTGCTGGGCCTCCGGGCCGCCGTCCGGCTCACCCCGGGCACGCTGCTGACCCCGGCCCAGCTCACCGACGCGCCGCTGCTCGGCCCCGGGCAGCAGCAGATCGCGCTGGGCCTGGAGCCGAGTCAGGTGCCCGCCCGCAAGCTGCACCCCGGCGATCGGGTGCTCCTGGTCAGCACGCCGGACAACAGCGCCGGCAGCGGCGGCGGCACGCGTGGCGGCGGCACCCGGTTCGAGGCCACGGTGATCGACACCGCCGCACCGGAGAACGACGACGTGGTGGTCTACCTGGCGTTGGCCGTCCGCGACGTGCCGGCCGTGGTGGCGCTGGCCGCCGACGACCGGATCGCGCTCGTGCTCACCGGGGCGGCCTGATGGCGGTCATCGCCCTGGTCTCGGCGAAGGGCTCGCCGGGCGTCACCACGGCCGCGCTGGCCGCCGCGCTGAGCTGGCACCGGCGGCTCGTGCTGGCCGAGTGCGACCCGGCGGGCGGCTCGGTCCTGGCCGGCTACCTGGGCGGGGCGCTCGACGGCCCGCGCGGCCTCGGCGAGCTGGCCGTCGGCGAGCTGCGCGACGGCAACCTGGAGAGCGCGTTCTGGTCCCAGCTCGTCGATCTGGACGCGCCGAAGCGGGAACGGCTGCTGCTGCCCGGCGTCGTCGACCCGGCCCTGGCGGGCAGCGTCACCCCGCTCTGGCAGCGCTTCGCCGACTTCTTCACCAGCCTGGACAAGGACGTCCCCCCGTACGACGTCCTGGTCGACTGTGGCCGGTTGCAGGTCGGCGGTCCACCGTGGCCGGTGCTGCGGGCCGCGGCCGTGGTGCTGCTGGTCACCCGGGCGCACCTGCCCGACCTGTCCGCCACCCGCGCCACGATCAAGGCCATCGAGCGGGACTTCGCCGAACACCGGGTCCCCCCGGGCACCCTGCGCCTGCTGGTGGTCGGGGACGGGCACGGCAGCAGCGAGATCAGCAAGGCGCTGCGGCTGCCGGTGATCGCCCGGCTGGCGCACGACCCGCGTACCGCCGCGGTGCTCGCGCACGGCGGCACCGTGCGCGCCAACCGGCCGCTCATGCGCGCGGCCGGCCAGTTGGAGGTGCCGGTCCGGGCGCTGCTGGACCGGCGACGGGCCCGGCTGGCCTGGCCGGGCGCCCCGGCCCCGCGCGCGGTGACCGCGCCGAGCACGCCGGGGGTGTCCGGTGCGGTTTGAGCCGGTCTCGCACGACCCCCGGGTGCAGCAGCCCGGCGCCACGTCGACGGTGCCGCCGCTGGTCCCGCCGAACGGGCGGCACCACGTGCCCCCGCCGCCCGCCGCGCCGGCGGCCCCGGCGCCCCCGCCGCCCCGTCCCCGGATCGACTTCGCGGTGGTCCGCGAGCTGCGCCGGGAACTCAGCGAACGGCTCACCCTCTGGCAGCGCGGCCGGGAGTTCGACGTGGACGCCGAGGAGGTCGAGCGGGCCCGGCTGGCCATCGCGGTGGTCTCGGCGTACGCGGACTCGGTGCGCCGGGCCGGCACGCCGATGGCCGCCGACGAGGAGCGGCTGCTGCTCGGCCAGGTGACCGCCGAACTGGTCGGCCTGGGCCGGCTGCAGACGCTGCTCGTCGACGACACCATCGAGGAGGTGCACATCCTCGGCTGCGACCAGGTGCGCATCACCCGGCACGGCGGCGGCGTCGACTGGGCCGAGCCGATCGCCGACAGCGACGACGAGCTGGTGGAGATCCTCCAGGCGGCGGCCCGCCGGGCCGGGGCGACCGAACGCTCCCTGTCCACCTCGAAGCCGACGCTCGACCTGCAACTGCCCGACGGCAGCCGGCTCGCCGCGGTCTTCCTGGTCAGCCACCGCCCGTACGCGGTCATCCGCAAGCACAACACGCTCGCGGTGAGCCTGGAGGACATCGCCGGCGGCCGGCCCGACCTGGACGAGATGATCGACCCGCTGCTGCGCGACTTCCTCCGCGCCGCCATGCGGGCCGGGCTGAACATCATGGTGGCCGGGCTCGCCGGGGCCGGGAAGACCACGGTCATCCGAGCGCTGATGGACGAGATCCCGGCGGACGAGCCGTACGTGCTGCTGGAGGAGAGCCGGGAGCTGCTGCCGGCCCGCCTCGGGCACAAGCACCGGGCGGTGATGAGCTTCGAGTCCCGGGAGGGGCACGGCGAACGCGGGCTGGACGGTCGGCCGGCCGGTGAGGTCAGCATCGCCGACCTCATCCCGGTGTCGCTGCGGATGGGCGTGCTGCGGATCATCGTCGGCGAGGTGCGGTCCCGGGAGATCGTGCCGATGCTCCAGGCGATGACCACCAGCCGCGGGTCGATGTGCACGATCCACGCGCGTACCCCGGCCGGGGTGGGCGAGCGGATCATCGAGCTGGCGCTGGCCCACGGCCGGGAGATGACGGTCGACCAGGCCCGCCGGATGGCCGGCAACGCGCTGGACCTGATCGTCTACGTCACCGTCGAGGACGAGACCGCCATCGGCGGCCGCAAGCACCGCTTCGTGTCGCACGTCGAGGAGGTCATCGGCGTCGGCGAGGGCAACCGGATCACCACCACCAGCGTCTTCGCCCCGGGGCCGGACGGTCGGGCGGTGCCCCGCCACCTCCCCGAACGGATCCGCGACCAGCTGCTGCGGGTCGGCTACGACGCCCGGCTGCTCACCCGGTTCATCGAGGCCGGCACGGGCGCCTGGCGGCGTCCCCGGCACACCCGGCTCGGGCGGCGGTGACCTCATGGCGACGATCGAGCTGATCGCGCTGGTCTCCGGGGCGGCGTGCGTGGCCGGGCTGGTGCTCGCGGTGGTCGCGCTGGTCGGCACCCGCCGGCCGGCCGGGTCGAACCCGGGCGCCGGGCCGGGGCTGAGCCGGCTCTGGACCGGCTCCGGAGCCAGCCGCCGGGAGCAGCACCGCTACCAGCTGCTGCTCGGCGCGGCCGTGGTGGTCGGCGCGCTGGCCTTCCTGCTCACCGGGTTGCCGGTGGTCGGCCTCCTGGTGGCGCTGGCCGTGCCCGGGGTGCCGTGGCTGTTCGCGGTGGGCCGGGCCGAGCAGCGGGCCATCGCCCGGATCGAGGCGGTCGGCGAGTGGACCCGGCGGCTCAAGGACATCTCCGGCACCGGGCAGGGCCTCCAGCAGGCCATCATCGGCACCATCGCCACCGCGCCGGAGGAGATCCAGGAGGAGGTGCGCACCCTGGCGGCCCGCCTCCAGGCCGGCTGGCTGGCGAGGTCCGCCCTGCTCGCCTTCGCCGACGAGATCGCCGACCCGGTCTGCGACCAGGTGGTGGCGGCGCTGATCCTGCACCTCACCGACCGGGGCGAACGTCTCGGCGACGTGCTCGGCTCGATCGCCACCGCCGCCTCGGCCGAGGTGGCCACCCGGCGGGAGGTCGAGGCCAAGCGGACCCAGCCCCGGTTCGCGGTCCGCTTCCTCACCGGGATGACCCTGGCGACGCTGGCGTACGGGCTGGTCAACAGCGACTACGTCCGGCCGTACGGGACGGTCTTCGGTCAGCTCGTGATGGCGGTGCTCGGTGCGGCCTTCGTGGGGCTGCTGGTCTGGGTGCGGTCGATGAGCCAGCCGCCCCGCCCGGCGCGCTTCCTGCCGGCGCCCGACCCGGAGGAGGCGATCGCGTGAGCGCGAGGAGTGAGCTTGCGAGCCCCGCAGTCGCGAACGGAAGGCGGGCACGGTGATCCTCAACTGGCAGCTGGCCGTGGCGGTGCTGGGCGGGGCGGCCGTCGGGCTGGGCCTGTTCCTGGTGGTCCGCGAGGCGCTGCCGGCGACCCCGGCGCTCGGCCCGGCGCTGCGCCGGCTGCACCAGCCTCCCGGCCAGGCCCCGGTGGCCGGGAGCGGGCCGGACTGGCTCGGCGGCGTCTCCCGCTGGCTGCGACCCCCGCACCGGCAGCTCGCCCTGCTCGACCGGACCCCCGAGCAGTACGCCCTGTCGGTGGTGCTCTCCGCGCTGGTCGGGTTCGCCACCCCGGCGGTCGCCTCGGCCGTGCTCTTCCTGGGCGGGGTGGCGCTGCCGCTGGTCGTACCGGTGCTCGGGAGCCTGGGTCTGGCGCTGGTCGCCGGCCTGCTCGCGCACCGCGCGGTGCTGGCCAAGGCGGACGCCGCGCGGGACGAGTTCCGCCAGGCCGTCTGCACCTACCTGGACCTCGTGGCGTTGCAGCTCTCCGCCGCGCACGGGCCGGTGCAGTCGCTGGAGCGCGCGGCGGCGGTCTGCGACGGCTGGGTCTTCGAGCGCATCCGGGAGGCGCTGCGGATCGCCCAGCTCCAGATGCACTCCCCGTGGGACGAGCTCCAGGAGCTGGCCGAGCGGATCGGCATCCCGGAGCTGGGCGACGTGGGGGCCATCATGCGCTCCTCGGGCAGCGAGGGCGCCCAGGTCCACGAGACCCTGCGCAGCCGCGCCGATTCGCTGCGCGACCAGATCCGGACCGACAACCTGGCCCGGGCCGAGGGGGTGACCAGCAAGCTCGACATCCCCGGCTCGCTGCTGGTCTTCGTCCTGCTCGGCTTCGCCGTCTATCCGTTCCTCGCCCGCCTGTGAACCCACCCCGAGAAGGAGAAGCCCATGCACCTCTACACCTACCTCTACGCCGCGGTGAGCAGCCGCCTGGCGGAGCTGCGGCGGGACGGCGAGCGGGGCGACAGCCCGGTGCCGACCGCGGTGATCATCTTCGGGCTGGTCGCGGTGGCCATGGCGGTCACCGCGCTCGCCCTGGCCAAGGCCAACAACTGGATGAACGCCATCCCGAACAACACGGCGCCGCAGGCCCCGTGATGCCCCGCCCCGCCCGTACGGACCGGAGCCGGTCGGCGCCCGCCGGCCGGCCCGCCGGCCGGTGCGGCCCGGGGCGGATCACCACCGTCCTGCGGGGACGCCTCCCCGCGGGCGGGTCCGAGCGGGGCGCCAACCCGGTCGAGCTGGCGGTGGTGATGCCGGCGATCCTGGTGCTGCTCTTCGCCTCGATCCAGCTCGCCGTCTGGTTCGTCGCCCGCTCCACCGCCCTCAACGCGGCGCAGACCGGAGTGAACGCCCAGCGGGGGCTGGAGGCCCCGCCGGGCGCGGGCCGGGACCGGGCCACGAACTTCCTGCACGCCGCCGGTGACTGGCTGGTCGACTGGCAGAACCCGGGCCCCACCTGCGAGGTCGTCGCCACCGGGGGCACCCCTACCGAAGTCACCTGCACGGTCAGCGGGCGCTCCCTGTCGGTGATCCCGGGGGTCCACTTCCCGGTGCGGCAGACCGCGCACGGCACCGCCGAGCGCTGGACGACGGGGTGAGGCCGATGGCGCGGGACCGGGGTTCCGTCTCGATCGAGGTGGCGGTGCTCGCCCCTGCCTTCATCGGGATGATGGTGCTGGCCGGGGTGGCCGGCCGGACGGCCGTCGCCGACGAGGCGGTGGAGTCGGCCGCGCACGACGCGGCCCGCGCCGCCTCGATCGCCCGGGACGCCCGGGCCGGCCGGGCCGCCGCCACCGAGGCCGCGCAACGCCAGCTCGACTGGTCGGGGCTGCACTGCATCGCCCCACCGGCGTTGGCCTTCAAGGGTTCCGTCGGGAGCGAGGAGACCAGCTTCCGGGACGCCTACGGCGGCGCAGCCGGGGTACCGGCGACCGTCACGGTCCGGGTGACCTGCACGGTCTCCTTCGACGACCTGCGGGCACGGGGGCTGCCCCTGGCGCTGGACGGCAAGACCGTCTCGGCGAGTTTCACCTCCCCGCTGGACACCTACCGGAGCCGCGGATGACCGGGCGGCGGGCGGCGGAGAGCGGCCGGGTGAGCCTCTTCCTGGCCGTGGCGATGATCGGCGTACTCGTGATCATCAGCCTGGCGTACGACGGTGCCGGGCAGCTCCGCTCGTTGCAGCGCGCGGACAACCTGGCCGCCGAGGCGGCCCGCAGCGGCGGACAGATGATCGACCGGGCCAGCGCCATCGAGGGCGGCCCCAAGCAGATCGACGAGGTGGCCGCCCGGAAGGCCGTCGCCGCCTACCTGAGCGCCGCCGGCGGGGTCCGCGACCACGACGTCAGCTTCCCGGTGGTCGCCGGCGAGCGGCAGATCCAGGTACGCGTCCGCATCACCTACCGGCGGGACCTGCTCGGTCTCTTCGGCTTCCCGAACACCGCCACCGTCACCGGTGAGGCCACCGCGCGGGCGCTCACCGGAGCCCCCTAAGGAAGGGAAGGCAGCCATGGGTGCATCGCAACGCTCGGCCGTCCGGCGGACCGGCCAGGTCCTCACCGGTTTCGGCGCCCTCGTCGTGCTCTGCGCGGTGCTGGCCGGTGGGCCGGTCGCCCTGCTGGCCTTCGCCGGCAACCCCCTCCCCGACCACCTGCCCACCCTGGCCGAGGCGGGCACGGCGTTGACCAGCCGCGACGACGGGCAGCTCTTCCTGCGGGCGCTGGCCGTGGTGGGGTGGTTCGGCTGGGCCACGTTCGCCTTCTCCGTACTCGTGGAACTCCTCGCGGCGACGCTGCGCCGGCCGGCGCCCCGGCTGCCCGGGATGCGCCGCCAGCAGCGGGCCGCGGCCGCGCTGGTCGGGTCGGTGGCGCTGATCCTGGCGGCCAGCCCGGCCGCGGCGAGCGCCGCCACCCTGGCCGCGCCGCAGCCGGTCGCCGCCGCGCCGGCGGTGGTCCCCCCGCAGGCCGGGCCCGCGCTCGCGGCCCCGCCCGTCCGCGCCGCCTCGGTGACCACGGACCCGGCGGTGTACCGGGTGGCGAAGGGCGACTACCTGGGCGAGGTGGCCGAGCGGTACCTGGACGACTTCGACCGCTACCGTGAGGTGGCCCGGCTGAACCGGCTCGCCGACCCGGACCGGATCCGCCCGGGGCAGCTGCTCAGGCTGCCCGAGGGCGCGGTGGACGCGGGGGCCCGCCGGCACGCGACCGGACGGCTCGTGGTCACCTCGACGGGCCCGTCCCGGACGCCGCCCGGCAAGGCGGGGACGCCGGGCGGCGGGGGGTCGTCCGCCACGCCGAAGGGCAAGCCCTCCCCGCACCCGGCCGGACGGGACACCACGCCCACGGTCGAGGCGCCGGCCGGACAGCAGCCGGCGATGTCGGCTGGTGCCTCCCGGGCCACCCCCGAGGACGGGATCAACCGCCCGCTGGCCATCTCGGCGGTGCTGGCCGTGGCGGCCATCGTGGGCGCGCAGATCGGCGCGGTCCTCGGCCTGCGGCGCCGGCCGGCCTCCGGCGTGCGGGCCCTCGTGAGCGGCCGTCACCGCAGGGACTGACCCGGGGTCGATCGTGGACGGCAGCGGCCCCCGATGGGGCCGCTGCCGTCGAAGATTCCGCCGGCCGTCAGGGGAGGCGGGCCTCCAGGCGGCCGTTGACCACGCGGGTGGGCAGGACGACCTGGTCGTTGCCGGACGGGCCGTGCACGACCTCGCCACCGTTGAGCCGGAAGGTGCTGCCGTGCCAGGGGCAGACCACGCAGGCGTGGCCGTCGATCTCCTGCACCTCGCCCTCGCCGAGCGGGCCGCTCTGGTGCGGGCAGCGCTCCAGCATCACGGTGACGTCGTCGCCGTGCCGGTAGAGGATCACCGAGACGTTGTCGATCTCCCGGGTGAGGAGCTGCCGCTGCGGCAGGCTCGACATGTCGCCGAGCGGGTGCCAGCCCTCGCTGACCAGGTGCAGCTCCGAGATGCTCTGGCTGACCTGCGCGCCCTGCTTGTACGCGAGGTGCCCGCCCAGGTACGCCCCGGCGCTCGCCGCCGACAGCCCCAGGTAGGCCAGCGCCCGGCCCATGTTGTGCCGCCCGTTCAGCCGGGCCGTCAGCGAACCGGCGTAGAGCGACAGCGCGACGCTGTTCGCGGCGGCGTGCACGAGGCCGATCCGGCGCTGGTCGCGGGAGAGGGCGGCCCAGTCGTTGAGCCCGGCCAGGACGGCCGGCAGCGCGCTGGCCGTACCGACCCCGACGAGCGCGGTCGCCGCCCGGCGCTGGCCGGGCATCAGGTCCACGACGGCGGCCGAGATCCAGGCGCCGACCGGCACCTGCACCAGGGCCGGGTGCAACGGGTGACCCAGCCACACGCCGTGCAGGAAGTCCCGCACCCGCTGGGGACGCAGGGTGCCCTGCACGGCGCGCTGCAACCGGTCACCGACCCGGTCGAGTCGGGTGTTCTGCTCGATCTTCGTCAATAGTTCGCGCACGTGGTCCGACTTCCCGGCAGGAGAGGTCCCAAACCGGGCGGCGACCACGGATCACCCCATCGGGTGGTTCTCGTCCGTCCGCCAGCGGTCGGTGTGCAGGGCGGCGGCGAGCGGCCGGGGCGTACGCCAGCCGTGCCGGACCAGGTCGGGGACGGTCTGGAGGTGGCTCACCGGGCCCACGCAGAGCCAGGCCACCGGCCGGATGCCGGGCGGGATGCCGAGCAGGTCGGCCAGGAACGGCTCCCGGTAGAAGGAGACCCAGCCGACGCCGAGCCCTTCGGCGGTGGCGGCCAGCCAGAGGTTCTGGATGGCCAGGCAGACCGAGTAGAGGCCGGCGTCGGCGATGGCGTGCCGGCCGAGCACCGCGGGGCCACCCCGCCTCGGGTCGTACGTGACCACGACCGACAGCGTCGACTCCAACACTCCGTCGATCTTGATGCGGGCGAACCGCTCGGCCGCCGCACCGTCCAGCGTGGCGGCGAAGGTGTCCCGCTCGACCTGGACGTGCGCGTGGAACCGGCGCCGGGTCTCCGGGTCGCGCACCAGGACGAAGTCCCAGGGCTGCGAGTTCCCGACGCTCGGCGCGGCGTGCGCGGCCGTGAGGATCCGGTCCAGGACCTCGTCCGGCACCGGCTCACCGGTGAACTCGGCGCGCACGTCGCGGCGGCGGTGGATGACGTCGTACAGGTCCACAGGCGGGCTCCCGCTGCGCTCGGCCGGCTTCCCGAGTCTCCCCGCGCACGCGGGGCACCTCGCATGATCATTGCCGCCGCCGATGCTACCGACGGCGGGGCCGCCGACGTGAGCGCGGCGCCGCGCCGAGGTCAGGCGGGAGGGGCGAGCTCGCGCAGCACCTCGCTGAGCTGGTCGATGCGGGACTGGGCCTCGGTACGCAGCCGCTCGGCGAGCGCGTCCCAGTCCGCAGAGGTCGGCGCCTGCCCCGGTGGCAGCGCCGCGAGCGCCCGGCCCACCTCGGCCAGGGTGAGGCCGACCCGCTGGCACGCCTCGATCATCGCCAGGCGGCACATCACGTCGCCGTGGTAGCGGCGCTGGTTGCCGGCCGTGCGGTCGCTGCTGATGAGGCCCTGCGCCTCGTAGAACCGGATCGCTGACGCGGAGACCCCGCTGCGTCGCGCGACCTGACCGATCGTCAGGCCGGGCTCGTGCCAGTCGAAGGACGTGTCCTGCTTCACGTCCCGAGTATGCCCATCGGGCGTTGACCTCAACAATTGTTGAGGTTCTACGGTCGGCTCCATCGAGTTCACGAAACTTCCCTGGAGGAGACGATGATCCTGGTGACCGGTGCGACCGGCAACGTCGGGCGGCGCGTGGTCGAGCGGCTGGCTGCCGCGGGGCACGGCGTACGGGCCGTCACCCGCGACCCGAGCCGCGCGAGCCTGCCGGCGGGCGTGGAGGTGGTGGCCGCCGACCTGGCCGACCCGGAGACGGTGCGCCCGCACCTGGACGGTGTCGAGGCCGTGTTCCTGATCTGGCCGTTCGTCGATCCGGCCACGACGGCGCAGCTCGCTCCGCGCGTCGCCGCCGTGCTCGCGAGCGCCGGCTCGCCCCGGGTCGTGTACGTGTCGGCCGCCTCCGCCGAGGCCGACCCCGGCTCGTTCTGGGCCGTGGTGGAACGCGCCGTCGTCGCGTCCGGCCTGCCCTGGACGATGCTGCGCCCCACCGGAATCGCCACGAACGCGCTGGGATGGGCCGAGTCGATCCGCGCCGAGGGTGTGGTGCGCTGGCCGTACGGCGCGGCGGCCCGCTCGATGGTCCACGAGGACGACATCGCGGCGGTGGCGGTCGAGGCGCTGACCACCGACCGGCACGACCAGCGGACCTACGTGCTCACCGGCCCTCGGACGGTCACGCAGGCCGAGCAGGTGCGCACCATCGGTGCGGCGATCGGCCGAGACGTGCGGTGGCAGGACGTGCCCGCCGAGGCGGTACGCCCCATGCTGGTCGCGGCGATGGGCAGCGCCGCGTTCGCGGACGCGGCGCTGACCGGCTGGGCCGCCATGGCGGAGACTCCGGAGCAGGTGACCGGCGACGTGGCGGCGGTGCTGGGCCGGCCCGCCCGGACGTTCGCCGACTGGGCCGCCGACCACGCGGCCGACTTCGCCTGACCCGCCCGGCCGCAGCTGGCCGGCGTGGCCTGCGGGGTGGGCGCGGCCCTCGGCACCACCCTGATCCGACGGCGAGGGTCCATTGAGGAGTAGCGTCGGCACCATGGCCCGCCGCCGGATTCCACGCTGGCTCGCCCGCGCGCCGATCACCCTCTACCGGCACGGCCTCGGCCGGTTCCTCGGGCGGCGGCTGATGATGCTGGAGCACCGGGGCCGGCGATCCGGCCTGGCCCGGTACGTGGTGCTGGAGGTCGTCGACCGGGCGCCGGGCGTGCTCTTCCTCGCCTCCGGCTACGGTCGCGACTCCCAGTGGTTCCGCAACGTGCGGGCCGATCCCGACGTGCGGGTCTGGAACGGCCCGGACCGTGGGGTTCGGGCGCGGGCGACCGTGCTGACCGGGGACGAGGTACGGCGGCGGCTGGAGAGCTACCGGCAGCGCCACCGGCGGGCCGCGGCGGCCCTGGGCCGTACCCTCGGCATCCCCGAGTTGGTCGGCGCCGGTCCGCTCCCCGCCGACGTGGACCGGCGGCTGCCGCTGGTCCGCCTCGACCTCGATGGCCCGGGGGACGCCCGCTGAACGTCCGGCGACCGACGCTGGCGCGGCGGCCGCCGTCGAGGCCATGCTGACCCGATGGGGGTACGCGTCGAGCACGCCGGACCGGTGACCACGGTGATCCTGGACCGGCCGGAGGCCCGCAACGCCGTCGACGGCCCGACCGCCAGGGCCCTGGCCGACGCGTTCCGCGCCTTCGAGGCGGACCCGGACGCGGCGGTCGCCGTGCTCTGGGGCGCGGGCGGCACGTTCTGCGCCGGCGCCGACCTGAAGGCCATCGGCACGCCGCGCGGCAACCGGGTCGAACCCGAGGGTGACGGCCCGATGGGCCCGACCCGGATGCGGCTGTCCAAGCCGGTGCTCGCCGCGATCTCCGGGTACGCGGTGGCCGGCGGCCTGGAGCTGGCGCTCTGGTGCGACCTGCGGATCGCCGAGTCGGACGCCACGCTCGGGGTGTTCTGCCGGCGCTGGGGCGTGCCGCTGATCGACGGCGGGACGGTGCGGCTGCCCCGGCTCATCGGGGAGAGCCGCGCCATGGACCTGATCCTCACCGGCCGCCCGGTGCCCGCCGACGAGGCGTACGCGATGGGTCTGGTGAACCGGCTGGTCGCGCCGGGTGCGGCCCGGGCGGAGGCCGAGCGGCTGGCCGCCGAGATCGCCCGGCACCCGCAGACCTGCCTGCGCAACGACCGGGCCGCGGTGCTGTCGGGCGCCGGCCTGCCCGAGCCGGAGGCGCTGGCCACCGAGCTCGCCTTCGGCATGGAGTCCCTGGTCACCGACGGGATGCACGGCGCGAACCGGTTCACCGCCGGCGCCGGCCGGCACGGCACGCCGGTGGACTGACGGCTACTTCAGGTTGCGCAGGGCGTCCTCGATGGCGCGGTGGAAGGTCGGGTACGCGTAGATCATGTGCCGGAGCTGGCTGACCGGGACGGCCGCGTGCACGGCCACGACCAGCGCGGACAGCACCTCGCCGCCGGCCGGGCCGACCGAGGTGGCGCCGATCAGCACGCCCTGGTCGGCGTCGGCGACCAGCTTGATCAGGCCGGCGTTGCCGGCCTTGTGGATCCACCCACGGGTGGACGAGGTGAGGTCGGTGCAGCCGACCTGGACGTTGATGCCGCGGGCGCGGGCCTGCTGCTCGGTGAGGCCGACCGCGCCGACCTCCGGGTCGGTGAAGGTGACCCGGGGCAGCGCGCGGTAGTCGGCGACCGGCACGCTGCCCGGCGCGACGGTCGAGCCGCCCGTGCTCATGGCCCCGCCGACCGCGCTGACCACGCCGGCCGCGCCGCCGACCACACTGGCGGTGCCACTGGCGTCCGGACCGCCCTTCACCCGCCGCATGTGGTCGAGCACGTCGGCCACGACGATGCCCGCCTGGTACATGGCGATGTGGGTGAAGGCGCCCTCGCCGGTGAGGTCGCCGACCGCCCAGATCCGGTCGGCGGCGTGCATCCGCTCGTTCACCGGCAGGTAGCGCTGCGTGCAGTCGATGCCGACCGAATCCAGGCCCAGCTCCTCCAGGTGCGCCCGGCGGCCGGTCACCACCAGCAGCTTCTCGCCGCTGAACGCACGGTCGCCGGCGTGGACGGTGAAGCTCGTGCCGTCGTGGGCGACCCGCTCGGCCTTGACCCCGGTGTGGATCTCCACCCCGTCGGAGCGCAGCGCCCCGGCGACGATCTCGGAGGCCTCCGGCTCCTCGACGGCGAGCACCCGGTCGGCCGCCTCGACCACGGTCACCCGGACCCCGAACCGGGCGAAGACCTGGGCCAGCTCCAGCCCGATCGCGCCGCCGCCCAACACCAGCAGCGACTCCGGCAGCTCCTCGACCTCGATGGCCTGGTGGTTGGTCCAGTACGGGGTGTCGGCCAGGCCGTCGATGGGCGGCACGGAGGGGCGGGTGCCGGCGCCGAGGACGACCCCGTACCGGGCCTCGAACACCTGGTCACCGACGCGGACCCGGTTCGGGCCGTCGAGCCGGCCGCTGCCCCGGACGAACCGGCCGCCCTTGCCGGTGAACCGGTCCACCGCCACCCGGTCGTCCCAGGTGTCGGTGGCCTCCTCGCGGATCCGCTTCGCGACCGGCGCCCAGTCGGGCCGCACGTCGGCGCTGCCGGCCAGCTCGTTGACCCGGCGCGCCTCGGCGAGGGCGTTGGCCGCCCGGATCATCATCTTGCTCGGGATGCAGCCCCAGTAGGGGCACTCGCCGCCGACCAGGTCGCGCTCGATCCCGACCACGGTGAGGCCGGCCTCGGCAAGCCGCCCGGCCACCTCCTCGCCGCCGACTCCCAGCCCGACCACGACCACGTCCACCAGTTCCGACTCCGCCACCCCGCCAGCATTCCGCACCGCCGGGCCACCGGCCACCGCGTCGGGCCGGAATTCCCGCGCCGGTGATCATCACCACGGCCTACGGTGGCCGGATGCAGGCACGCTTCGCCCCGGTCCGAGACTGCTTCCACGACCTGTTCGCCGCCCGCCGGGAAACCGGCGCGGCCCTGGCCGTCTGGTACGACGGCGCGCCGGTGCTCGACCTGGTCGGCGGCACCCGCGCCGCCGTCCCGCCCGGCGTGGCCGTCCCGGCCGTCGGGGCCGAGGCGCCGTGGCGGCCGGACACCCTGGTGAACGTCTACTCGGTGGGCAAGCCGGTGGTCGCGCTCTGCCTCCTGCTCCTCGTCGACCGGGGCCGCGTCGACCTCGACGCGCCGGTGTCGGCGTACTGGCCGGGGTTCCGCGCCCCGGCCACCGTGCGGCAGGTGCTCGCCCACACCGCCGGGCTGCCCGCGTTCCCGGTGCCCCGGCCCGCCGCGGCGATCACCGACTGGGGGCTGCTCTGCGCCGACCTGGCCGCCGCCGACCCGGAGTGGACGCCGGGCAGCGTCGCGGGCGAGCACGCCTGGACGTACGGGCACCTGGTCGGCGAGCTGGTCCGCCGGGTGGACGGGCGGCCGGTGGGGCGGTTCCTGGCCGAGGAGATCGCCGGGCCGTGGCGCCTCGACCTGGCCTTCGGTCTGGACGCGGCGGACCAGCGGCGCTGCGCCGACCTGTCGTACGCCGACCCGGACTGGCCGGTGCGGATGCTGGGCGAGCCGGGGTCACTGCGCGCCCGCGCGGTGGGCAACCCGGCCGGCGGCCTGGACGTGGCGGTGATGAACGACCCGCGCTGGCGCGGCACGGAGTTCCCGGCGGTGAACCTGCACGCCACCGCGTCCGCCCTGGCCCGCCTCTACGCCGGCCTGCTCGCCGGCGGCACCCTCGACGGGGTAAGCCGGTTCAGCCCCGAGCTGGTCGCCGAGGCGACCCGGGTGCAGTACGACGGGCCGGACCTGGTGCTGGACCGCCGGGCGTCCTGGACGTTGGGCATGCAGTGGGAGCCGGACGGGAGCTGGGGCATGGGCGGGATCGGCGGCAGCAGCGCCTGGGCCGACCCGGAGCGCGGCTACACCTTCGCGTATGCGACCGGTCGGCTGGCCGACCACGACCGGGTGGAGGATCTGGTCGAGGCGCTGCACTCCTGTCTCTGACGGGAAGCGGACTGAGGCCACACCGGGTCGGCGTCCGGACCTCCAGCGCGTGCGGTCGCTCACGCCACCAGGGCCGGCCGGAGCGCCGGGCCGGGGATCCGCACCGGCGCGCCGGGCGGGGTGACCAGCGCCTGCGCGGCCACCGCCATCCGCCGGCGCCGGGGTACGCGGGCCCGCCGGACGAACACGTCGAAGTCCTGTGCGGCCACCTCGTCGAGGATGCCGCCGTAGAGCGCGTACGCGGTGCGCATGCAGGCCTGCGAGGCCGGGGCGAGCAGCGGGATGCCGGGCGCGGCGGCCTCGTAGTGGGCCTGGGCGCGGGTCACCTCGTACGCGATCAGCTCCCGCAGTCGCGGGGTGCTGCGGCCGGCGGCCCGGGCGGCGAGCAGGTCCTCGCGGGTGACGTCGAACGCGGCCAGGTCCTGGTCGGGCAGGTAGGTGCGCCCCCGGTCCAGGTCCTCGGCGACGTCCCGGATGAAGTTGGTGAGCTGGAAGGCGAGACCGAGCTGGCGGGCCGGCTCCCGGGCGGCGGCCGGGTCGGAGCTGCCCAGGATCGGCAGCATCATGGTGCCGATGACCGCCGCCGACCCCTCCATGTAGTCGAGCACGTCGTCGTAGGTCGGGTACGACGGGACCGTGAGGTCCATCGTCATGCTGCGCAGGAACGACGCGAAGTCGTCGCGGTCCAGATCGAAGACGGCGATGGTGTGCAGCACGGCGGGGAGCAGCGGGTCGTCGACCGGCTCGCCGTGCAGGCCGGCGACGAACCGGGCGGACCACTCGGCGAGCCGGGCCGCGCGCTCGGCCGGTGGGAGTTCCTCGGTGCGGTCGACGATCTCGTCGGCGTAGCGCGTGAAGCCGTACAAGGCGTGCACATGCCGCCGTTTCCAGGCGGGCAGCAGCCGGGTGGCGAGATAGTAGGTACGGCCGTGACGCCGGTGCAGCTCGCGGCAGCGTTCATAGGCAGCGGTGAGATCCGTGTCCACCGGCCCTCCTCCAGATTCGACGCAGCAATCGACGCAACTCGTAACCCTAGGGTACGCTCGCCCGCATGGCCAACGACGCAGTTGCCGGTACTCCGCCCCGCTTCGTCGCGCCGGCACAGCCCGGCGCGACCGACGATCCGGTCCGCGGCGTCCTGGCCGCGTTCACACAGGACCTGGTGACGGGCGTCGACGAGACCCTCACGGCGTTCCTGTCCGCCGAGGTCGACGCGCTCGCCGAGATCGACGTGGCGATGGGCGGGTTCGCCGCGACGGCCCGCGACTGCGTGCTGGCCGCCGGCAAGCGGGTCCGGCCGACGTTCGCGTACTGGGGCTGGCGCGGCGTGGTCGGCGGCGACGCGCCGCTGCCCTCGGTGCTGCCGGCGCTCGCCGCGCTCGAACTGCTGCACACCTTCGCGCTGGTGCACGACGACGTGATGGACGCCTCCGACACCCGGCGCGGCCGGCCCACCGCGCACCGGGCCGCCGCCCTGCGGCACCGGGCGGCCGGGCACACCGGTGACCCGGAGCGCTACGGCGAGGCCGTCGCTGTGCTCATCGGCGACCTCTGCCTGGTCTGGGCCGACCGGCTCATGACGCACGCCGCCGTGCCGCCGGCCCGGCTGCTCGACGTACGCCGCTGCTACGACCAGATGCGGGTGGAGACCGTCGCCGGACAGTTCCTCGACGTGCTGGGCGAGCACGACGCGGCGAACTGGTCGGTCGACCGGGCGCTGCGGGTGGCCCGCTACAAGACGGCCGGCTACACCGTCCAGCGACCGCTGCTCTTCGGCGCCGCCCTGGCCGGCGCCGAGGCGGACTCCCGGCTGATAACCGCCTACACGCGCTACGGGCTGGCCGTCGGGGAGGCGTTCCAACTCCGGGACGACCTGCTCGGGGTCTACGGTGATCCGGCCGCCACCGGCAAGCCGGCCGGGGACGACCTGCGGACCGGCAAACCGACCGTGCTGCTGATGCTCGCCCGGCAGCTCGCCACACCGGCCCAGCGCCGCGCGCTGGAGCGGGCCGGCACGGTCACCGGGGCGGGCGAGGTGGCCCGGCTGGCCGACCTGGTACGCGACACCGGGGCGGTGGCCCGGGTGGAACGGATGATCGCCGACCGGGTGACCGAGGCGCAGGTGGTGCTCGACGGCGCGCCGATCGACGGCACCGCGCGCACCGCGTTGACCGGCCTCGCCACCGCCGCCACCACGCGGCGGGCATGATGGGCAACTTCACGAACAAGGGAGCCGGAATGCGCACCGTGAGCGGGCGTACCGACCGGGTGGTGATCGTCGGCGCGGGGCTGGGCGGGTTGGCCTGCGCACTGCACCTGGCCGGCAGCGGCCGGCAGGTGACCGTGCTGGAACGGGAGCCGGTGCCGGGTGGGCGCGCCGGCCGGCTCGGCGTCGACGGGTACGAGTTCGACACCGGACCGACCGTGCTCACCATGCCCGACCTGATCGCCGAGGCCCTCGGCGCGGTCGGCGAGGAGCTGAGCGACTGGCTCGACCTGACCCCGCTCGACCCGGCCTACCGGGCCTGGTACCCGGACGGGTCGACGCTGGACGTCATCACCGACACCACCCGGATGGCCGCCGAGATCGCCCGGGTCTGCGGGCCCCGGGAGGCGGACGGCTACCTGCGCTTCGTCGACTACGCGCGCGACCTGTGGCGCTGGGAGCGGGCGGATTTCATCGAGCGCAACCTGGACGCGCCGACCGACCTGCTCACCGGCAACCTGCTCAGGCTGCTGGCGAACGGCGCCTTCCGGCGGCTCCAGACGAAGATCGACCAGTTCTTCCGGGACCCGCGTACCCAGCGGATCTTCTCCTTCCAGGCCATGTACGCGGGCCTCGCGCCGCACGACGCGCTGGCCATCTACGCGGTCATCGCGTACCTCGACTCGGTGGCCGGGGTGTGCTTCCCGCGCGGCGGCATCCACGCGGTCTCCCGGGGGATGGCCGGCGCGGCCGAGAAGCACGGCGTGCAGATCCGCTACGGCACCACGGTGACCCGGGTCGAGACGGCGCACGGCCGGGCCACCGGCGTGGTCACCGCCGACGGCGAGTTCGTCCCCGCGGACGTCGTGGTGCTCAACCCGGACCTGCCGGTCGCCTACCGGGACCTGCTGCCGGCGAGCCGGCAGCGCAAGCTCACCTACTCGCCCTCCTGCGTGGTGCTGCACGTCGGTTCGACGCAGGGCTACAGCCGGATCGCCCACCACAACATCCACTTCGGGCGGTCCTGGAAGGGCACGTTCGACGAGGTGATCCGGCGGGGCGAGCTGATGACCGACCCGTCGCTGCTGGTGACCAACCCGAGCCGGACCGACCCGTCGGTGGCCCCGGCCGGCAGGCACACCTACTACGTGCTCGCCCCGGTGCCGAACCTCCACCGGGCGCCCTTCCACTGGCCGGGCGACCTGACCCGCCGCTACGCCGACCAGCTCGTGACGACGCTGGAGGAGCGGGGCTACGTCGGCTTCGGCGACGGCATCGAGGTGCTGCGCGCGGTGACCCCGGCCGACTGGGCGGCGCAGGGCATGGCCGCCGGCACCCCGTTCGCCGCCGCGCACAGCCTCTTCCAGACCGGCCCCTTCCGCCCGCCGAACCTGCACCGGACGCTGGGCAACGTGGTCTTCGTCGGCTCCGGCACCCAGCCCGGCGTGGGCGTGCCGATGGTCCTCATCAGCGGCAAGCTCGCCGCCTCGCGGATCACCGGGAGGACATCTTGACGGCCCGGGAGAAGCACCTCGTCGAGCTGGTCGACGACGGCGGGCGGGTGCTCGGCGAGACCACCGTGGCCGCCGCCCACCAGCCACCCGGCCGGCTGCACCGGGCCTTCTCGGTGCTGCTGGTCGACCCGCGGGGGCGGATCCTGCTGCAACAGCGGGCCGCCGTGAAGACCCGGTTCCCGCTGCGCTGGGCCAACGCCTGCTGCGGCCACCCCCTGCCCGGCGAGTCGCTGGTCGAGGCCGCCAACCGGCGGCTCGCCGAGGAACTCGGCGTCGACCCGGTCGACCTCACCGAGGTCGGGGTCTACGTCTACTACGCCGAGGACCCGGCCACCGGTCGGGTCGAGTTCGAGTACGACCACGTGCTGCGCGCCGACGTACCGGCCGACCTGCCGATCCGGCCCGACCCGGACGAGGTGGCCACCCTGCGCTGGGTCGACCCCCACGAGCTGGAGGCGGAGCTGGACGTCGACCCCCGCGCGTACGCGCCCTGGCTCGGCGGGGTGGTGAACCGGCTGCTGCGGCCGGCCCGTCCCGTCGCCGACGTGACCCGGACGGGCGCGCCGGCCGACAAGGCACCGGAGCGGTCGGGTGGCGGATGAGGCGCTGAGCGCGGGAGCCGTCGCGCGCCGGCTGGGGGTCGCCGTCACCACCCTGCGCACGTGGCACCAGCGCTACGGCCTCGGCCCCAGCGAGCACGTGCCGGGGCACCACCGGCGCTACACGCCCGCGGACCTCGCGCGCCTGGACATCATGCGCCGGCTCACCGCGGAGGGGGTCGCCCCCGCCGAGGCCGCGCGCTGGGCCCGGCAGGCACCGGCCGTCCTCCCCGCCGAACGGCCCGGGCTGAACCGGCGGGTCACGGCGGCCCGGGACGGCGGCGGAACGACCATCCCGGTCGGCCGCGCCGGACCGGTGGCCCGCGGCGTGGCCCGCGCCGCCATGCGGCTGGACTCGGTGGCGATCGGCCGGGCCATCGCGCACGCCCTCGCCACCGACGGCGTGGTCCCCACCTGGGACGGGCTGCTGCGGCCGGTGCTCGCCGGCATCGGCGAACGGCACGCCGCCACCGGCGGGCTGGTCGAGGTCGAGCACCTGATGTCCCGCTGCGTCTCCGAGGCGTTCGCCACCGTGGCCCGGGCACACCCGGCCGCCGGGCCGGCCCGGATCCTGCTCGCCTGCGCCGATGAGGAACAACACACCCTGCCGCTGGAGGCGCTGGCCGCCGCCCTGGCCGAGGTCGGGGTGGGCTACCGGATGCTGGGCGCCCGGGTGCCGGTGCCCGCCCTGGTCGAGGCGGTCAACCGCACCGGCCCGGCGGCCGTGGTGCTCTGGTCGCACACCCGCGCCACGGCCGATCCGGACCAGCTCACCGCGGTGCTCGCCGCCCCGCGCCGCCCCCTGCTGGTGCTCGCCGCCGGGCCGGGCTGGCGGGCCGACACGCTCCCGGCCGGGGTGGTCCGCCCGGTGAACCTGGCCGAGGCGGTCTCCCTGGCGGTGGCCGTACGGGATTCCCTGGACCAGTCGACGACGGGCTGAGGGGTCGGGCCCTCCCGATTCGGCGCGACGTCCACTACGGTCGGAAAGTCCGCCCGACCCCACCCCCTCTCGGAGCGACGATGCGTCCACGCGCCGTGCTGGCGTTCGCCCTCGGCCTGGTCCTCCTCATGGCCGGCTGCGGCGAGCCCGGCAAGACCCCGTCCCAGGCCGGCGCCTCACCGGCCGCCCCGGCCGCCCCGGCGCCGTCGCCCACGCCGAGCCCACGGCCCAGCCCGAGCCGCACCACCCCGCCCAAGCCCAAGCTGCGGCCGATGCCGAAGACCCTGCCCGCCGGGCTGCACCGCTCCAGCGGCAGCCAAGGGGTCGCCCTCACCTTCGACGACGGGCCGGACCCCCGGTACACGCCGCAGATCCTCGACCAGCTCCGGGCGGCCCACGTCACGGCGACCTTCTGCCTGGTCGGCAAGCAGGCCAAGCGCTACCCGCAGCTGGTGGCCCGGATCGCCCGCGAGGGGCACCAGATCTGCAACCACAGCTGGCGGCACGACATCAACCTCGGCCGCCGGCCGCTGGCCGAGATCCGGGCCGACCTGGTCCGCACCAACCAGGCCATCCGGGCGGCCGCGCCGCGTGTCCCGATCACCTGGTTCCGCCAGCCCGGCGGCCGCTGGACGGCGGAGGAGCTGACGGTGGCCCGCCAGCTCGGGCTGCGCCCGCTGCACTGGAGCGTCGACCCGCAGGACTGGGATCACCCGCCGGCGAAGACGATCGTCAAGCGGGTGACGGCCGCGACCCACCACGGCTCGATCGTCCTGATGCACGACGCGGGCGGCGACCGGACCCAGACGATGGCCGCCTGCCGGCACCTGATTCCGGACCTCAAGCGGCGGTACGGGATCTCCCGGCTACGGTGACATCGCCTCTGACCTGCGGTTTCGCCCGGCTCTGCGCCCGTGGCCATACCGGTTTGGCCGGCCGAGGAGGCATGGCATATGCTTCTCATGCCTCCGGCGGGGCCGGATGGGAGCAAGTCCGCTTGAAGTTGCGAGTGTGCAATGATGGCGGGGCCGCCCTCATCGTCTAGCGGCCCAGGACGCCGCCCTTTCAAGGCGGTAGCACGGGTTCGAATCCCGTTGGGGGCACGGTCCGGCTCAGGCCGGATGCAACACCAGCTAGGTCCTGTGGAGCAGTTGGAGTGCTCGCCGCCCTGTCAAGGCGGAGGTCGCGGGTTCAAGTCCCGTCAGGACCGCAAGCGCTGACGCCGCGCCCTTCATGCGCGGCGTTCTGCGTATCGGCCTGTGCGGTAGCATGAGCCGACAGCACGGCCAGGTAGCTCAGTTGGTACGAGCGTCCGACTGAAAATCGGAAGGTCGGCGGTTCGACCCCGCCCCTGGCCACATAGCCTTTCGCCGGGCTACAGGAGCGCCGACCAGCGGAAACGCCGGTCGGCGTTCTGCTTACGCCCCGGGATCCCGCCTGTCTGGTCTGACCCTCGTTGACCCCGGAATCCCTCTGCTGGCCGCCCCTTGTTGCCTGGGGACTGCACGGACCCCGTCATGCTGGTCGGCCGAGAACGCGTGGCCGGCTGGCAAGGTCAAGATTGCTGTCAGCAGGGAGTGTTCGTGATCTCGGGTTGTTATCCGGGCGGTGCCGGTGCCTCGGAGGGCCGCCCGGCCGCGCGGTGGACGTCGGCGATGGCGATCGCGAGCAGCGCGGCGGATGCCGCGGCTACCGCCGTCAGCGGTGGGGTGAAGGCCAGCGGCACGGTCAGCAGTAGGAGGACGGCGATGCCGATCAGCCGGGGCCGGGACATGCGGGAGAAGACCACGCGCTCCAGCAGCGCCCGGCCGAAGAGGTAGATGGCGGGTCCGCCGAGGATGACCGCCAGCCAGGCGGAAGCGCTGTGGCCGGCGGGATGTGTCTGTACGAGTTCGTGTCCGGCGGCGGTGGCGAGGACGCCCACGATCATGAAGACGTGAGCGCCGGCAGCGACGCGGCCCAGGCGGGCGGGATCTTTCGCCGACGCGATCGCCACTCCGAAGAGGTCTCCTGCCTTGTAGGAGTAGATGCGCCAGAGCAGCACGGCGGTGAGGAACGCGATCACCAGCCCGAATGTCTGCGTGAGGCTTCGGAACCCGGCCTGGTCGGTGTAGGCGATGCCGACCGCGAGGATCGCCTCTCCGAGCGCGATCATCAGCAACTGTCGGTACCGGTCGGCGAGGTGCTCGGGGGCGTGCGCCCAGGCTGTAATGCGTTCTCGTCCCAGCCGGGGCGCCGGCCAGCCCGTTCGGGCGGCTCCGTATTCGATGGTGACGGCGAGCAGCCACAGCAGCGTCCCGGCCGTGCCGCCCGTGACGGCGCCGAGGAGCCAGGGCACGGCGGATATGCAGAACCAGAACAGGGTTGCCAGATAGCGGCGTCGAAGGGGATGCCTGCGCAGCGTCAGCGCGAGCACCGCCACCCGGCTGATCTGCAGGGCGACGTAGATCACGGCGAAGGCCAGGGCGGTCGCGTCGAACGCCTCCGGAATGGCAGCGCCCAGCAGCAGCACACCGAACGCCGTCACCAGCACCACGACCTGGGCCTCGTTGCCACGAGGGTCGAAGCGAGCCGTCCCGTAGGCCGTCATCGTCCACACCCAGATCAGCGGCAGGATCAGCAGCATCACCCGCAGCAACGTCACCCACTGGTCGGTCGCGGACGCACTTGCCAGACCGGGGGCGCTGGACGCCACCACCTGGTTGAGCGCGAAGACCACCACCAGATCGAAGAACAGCTCGACGAAGCTGGCCTGCTGCGGGCTGCGCTCACCACGCAGCAGCCGCACCGCCCGACCGGCACCCTTCGCCGAACCGGCGCTTCCCATGGCTGCCATTCAATGCGGAGTTGCGGCCTCCGATGGTGACTTCCGGGAATCGCAGGGCCCCCAAGGGCGTGTTGACAACGGCTACGGGAAGTGCCGCTCACTCGCGGATCTCCTCGCCGGGCAGTCGTAGACCGGCCAGTAGGGTGGGGCCGGTTCGACCCCTTCCCTGGCCACCTGGCCTTTGCCGGCCCACAGACATCCCCACCAGCGGAAACGCCGGTGAGGATCTTGCTGTCGGCCGTCCCGGCGGGTGGTCGCGAAGCCTGGCTCAGGGGCGTGAGTCCGGGTCGGGCCGGGGTTGGTCCCGATGGTGTGTCGGGCGGAGCCGGGCGAAGACTGAGCCGTATGACGAGAGAGCAGCGGGACATCTTCGCGCCCTGGCGGTTCACCTACGGGGCCGAGAGCCGGCGACGGCTCGCCGCGTCCGTGGTGGCCGTGCCCCGGGCGCTGGGCGCACTGGATGGGGCGGCGCGGCGGCCCGGTCGCCTTCGGGGACTGGGCAGGGCCCTGCTCGCCCTGCCGGTCGCGGTCGCCTCCACCGCGCTCACCGCGGTGCTCGCCTACCTGGTGCTGATCAACGTGCTGGCGTACCCGATCCGCCCCTGGCTCGGACTCGGCGAGCAGATCGGCACGGCCTGGTACGCCCACGCCTGGGGCGGCCCGACCCTGGCCGGCGCGTGGGCGACCCACGCGGCGCTGGTCCTGCTGCTGGTCGTACCGCCGATGGTCTGGGCCGTCCGAGGACTCACCGCCCTCCAGTGGCGGCTCACCGATCACCACCGAGTCGTCCATGTCACCGCGCGGCCCCTCCCGCCTCGGCGGCTGACCAATCGGACTTCGGCCGCACCGGCCGTCGCGCCGTCCCCGGCGGTGCGCGTCGCACCCGCCGTCGTCGAGCCGGTGGCCGTCCGGCCGGCACCGCCGCTGCCCGTCGCGGTGGTCACCCGGCCCGTGCGGCAGGACGCCGGGGCGACGCGCGGCGGGCGGGGGCGCCGCGTGGGAGCCGTGCTCGCGGCCGTGGGGCTGCTGGTGGCCTGCTCGCTCACCGCGCACGCCAACGGGATCGGGGACAACCTGATCTGGGCGCCGCGCGACCTGACCAGCGGCGTCGCCCTCGCCGTGACGCTCACGCCGGTCGCGGGGCTGCTGCTGCTCCGGCGTACGGCCTGGTGGCGGTCCCCGGCCCGGCTTCGCTGAGCCTGCGGGACTACCGCTCCGGTCGGTGCTGGCTCATGCCGTTCTGGATCGCCTCCCAGACGCTCCGGCCGGCCTGCAGCAGCGTCTCCCCGGCCTGGCCGGCGAGCTGGGCCGGGCCGGGCGGGCCGCCCGGCCCCTTCTCCCCTTCCTCCGGCTTGCCGCCGGCAGCCGGCTTCCCCTGCTCGCCGGCCTTCCCCTGCTCACCGGTCGCGCCCTGGTCCGCGGTCTTCCCCGGCTCGGCCGCCTTCCCCGCGGCGGATGGCCCTCCAGGTCCGGTGGGCGGCTGACCGGTCGGCGGGCGGCCGGCACCCGCACCGGACGGGCCACCGCCGGGCTGCCCACCCTCCCGGCCGGGCTGCCCGCCCGCGCCGGTCTGGCCGGCTCCGACGCCGGGCTGCCAACCCTCGCGGGACGTGCCGCCGCCCTGTTGGCTCGCCGGGCCGCCCTCGCGGGTGGCACCGCCGCCCCCGCGAGTGGACGGCTGCTGACCGCCACCACCGCCAGGCGGAGCGCCGGCCCCGCCGGACGGCGGCCGGTCCCCGGCGCCCGCCTGCGGTTTCGGCTGCCCTTGATCGCCCGCTGGCGGCTTCGGCCGCCCCTGGCCCGGTGACGGTGCCGGGTGTCCCTGGTCGCCGATCGGCGGCTCGGGGGCACGGGCCCCGCTCGGCGCCGCCGGGGACGGCGGTGCGGGCCGGCCGACGCCCTCCCGGGGTGGCCGGTCGGCCACCGCACCGACCGTCCCGATGCGCTGCCCGCTCTCGTCGCGGACGGGTGCGCCCGCCAGCCGCCGGGCCACCCGGTTGACCTCCTCGACGTCGGTCACGGCCGAGCGGGCCAGCGCCTCGATGAGGTGCGGGTTCCGGTCGATGGTGGTGAGTGCGCGGTCCAGAATCTGCACCAGCTTCTCCAGGCGCACCTTGAGCAGCACCTCGGCGCTGACGCCGGTGACGTCCAGTTCCACGTCGTCCAGATGCACCCGGACCCCGGCGTCGAGCTGCAGCAGGTTGGCCAGCCGGGCGCGCAGTGACAGGTCGGCGTCGAGCCCTCGGACGGACAGCCGGATCTGGTCGACCGTCACCTCCGGGATGTCGAGCAGGACGTCCGGCTCGGACTGCCCGCCGTCCTGGCGGGCGGGCCGCCCGCCCGTCTGGTCCGGCTTCCGCTCGGTCGCTCCGTTCTCGCTCATGCTCCCCGCTCCCCGCTGACCCGTCGGCCGGGCCGAATCAGCGGCGGTTACCCGGTTTCCGGCGGGGCATCCCTGGTGGTCCCACACGCCCGTGAACAGCGGCGGTGGGGACGGCCCGGCGCTGTCGGGAAAGAGGGCTCCCGCTGTCCGGAAGCGGGCGAAGATGAAAGCTGCACAGCGGGGCATGAGCCGGTATGGTCCGGGCCTATGGGACAGGGGATGGCCGATCCGGATGAGGTCCGCCAGGAATTCGACCGATTCTCCCTCCGCAGCACACTCTTCGCCCCCGCCTCCGCCGACCGGGCGTTCGCCGTGTTCACCGGCTCGCTGACCGACTGGTGGGTGCGCGAATACACCTGGTCGGGGCCGGAGGCGCTGGCCGAGCTGGGCATCGAACCGCGTGCCGGCGGCATGCTCTACGAGATCGGCCCGTACGGCTTCCGCGGCGACTGGGGCCGGGTGCTGACCTGGGATCCGCCCCGCCGGCTGGTCTTCACCTGGCAACTCGGGCCGGACCGGGTGCCGGTGCCGGATCCGGCGCGGGCCAGCGAGGTCGAGGTCCTCTTCCAACCCGAGGGGCCGGAGCTGACCCGGGTCGACGTCGAGCACCGCTACTTCGACCGGCACGGTGAGGCCGCCGAGGGCTACCGCAAGGCACTCACCGCCGGCTGGCACGAACTCCTCTGCCGCTACCTGGCGACGGTCGCCCGCACCACCGACTGACGCCAGGGGCGTCAGCCGCGAGCGCCCGGCGTCAGCGGTCGATGCCCCGCGCCGGGGATCGGGTGCCGGTCACGCCGGTGCCGCCGAGGTCGGCCCGGCGACCCGCGGCCGCGCCCGGACCGAAGCCACTGCCCGCCAGCCGGCGGCGCGGGGCGGTACGCAGCCGCGGATACACCTCGGCCACCCGGCGCTGCACCCGGTCGGACCGGTCGGCGAGCACCAGCGCCACCGAGGGTGCCCCGGATCCGGCGACCGCGCCGGCCTCGGCCGTCCGCAACCGCTCGGCGACCGCCTGCGCGAAGCCGGCCAGCCAGGTACGCCGGAAGGCGGCCGGATGCTCCCCGGCCGGTACGGCGGTGCCGGCCAACCCGTGCGCGGCCTGCACGAGCAGTGAGGTGAAGAGCAGCTCGACCCGTTCCAGGTCACTGGCGAAGCCGAACAGGTGCAGGTCGAAGCCGCTGCCCTGCCGGCGGCGTACGCAGCGGCAGCGCAGCGGGTCGGCGACCGCCGCGAGCAGGCCAGCCTTGTCCCGGGCGTACGGGGCGACCACCTCGACCACCCGGTCGCCCACCGGGTCGGTGGCCGGCTCGCGGGCGGCGAGCAGCGCCCGGTCGACGCCGTAACGGGCGATCAGCTCGGTGGCCTTGGCCATGAAGGCGGCCGACTCGGCCGGCGTGCACGCCGGGTCCTCGGCCTGGGCGAGCAGCTTGCGGACCTTGCTGAGCATCGCCTCGGACATGCACCAGAGCTATCACAGGCCGGGGCCGGGACGGGCGGTCAGCCCGCCCGGCTGCGCAGCGTCGCGACCGTCGACCCGGCGAGGGTGAGCAGACAGTCGGGCAGCAGCCCGTCGGCCGCCGCGGCGCCGAACAGCGCCTCGCCGGTGTCGGCGTCGTGGTTGGCGTACGCGCTGACGAAGCGGGCCACCCACCGGGTGTCGTAGTCGGCCTGGTCGATCCCGGGGAAGTCGAGCGCGGCGCCGCCCGCGGGGGCCTCGTCGCCGACCATGGTGGCGGCCAGGCACCAGGCCACCCCGTACGCCCCGGCCAGCCCGGAGCGGTCCACCACGGCGTCGAAGGTGCCCACCACGCCGTCGCCGTCACCGGCCAGCGCCGAGCGGAGCACGGCGGTCGCATCGTCCAGCGTCTGCTGTGCTTCGTCGGTCACCTGCGGAACAGTAGTTCGGAGGGTCAAGCGGTGACCCCGGAACGGCCCTTCCCTCACGGAGAGTGATACCGGCAGTCGGGGTGCCGACGGACCGACCTCCACGGTCCCGCTCTCCGCGCCGGCACGCTAATGTGCGCAGCGGACCTTCGCCGGAGGAAGGACGACCATGCTCAAATCTCGCGCGTCGCGTACGGCCCTGTCCACGGCCTGCGCGGCGCTCCTGCTCGCCACCAGCGCCTGCGGGAGCGACAAGCCCGAAGAGGCCACCGCCACCCAGGTGCGCCTCTACGGCACCGACGGCAACATGCAGAACTCGTACGTCGACGAGCTGAAGGACCGCGCGGACCTTCTCAACGGCATGAAGGGCACCACCCCGCTCACGCCGCTGCCCGAGAGCTTCAAGGAACGGCTACGCACCGTAGATCCGAGGCTGAAGGACTACCTCTACTCGGCGGAGACCTATGACGCGATCGTGATCAGCGTGCTGGCCGCCCAGCTCGCCGGCACGACGCAGCCGACCGATATCGCCAAGCAGATCGTCGGCGCGACCACCGGCGGCCAGCGCTGCGACGAGGTCGCCACCTGTCTCCAGCTGGCCCGGGCGGGCCAGGACATCGAGTACCGCGGGGTGTCGCTGACCCGGGCCGGGTTCACCGACGCCGGTGAGCCGGCCGCCGCCAGCTACGCGACGCTGCACTTCGGGAACCGGCAGCTCGACGACGGCAAGACCGAGTTCGTCGGTGCCGGTGACGAGTCGGGGGCGAGCACTAAGACGCCGCCGCGGGGCAAGAAGTCGCGCCCGGGCAAGTCCTACAAGGAGGACGGCTCCCCGCTGGTGCTCGGCGGGCTGCTGCCGAAGACCGGTGACCTGGCCCTGGCGTACCCGCCGATGGCGGCCGGCGCGGCGCTGGCGATCCGCGAGATCAACGCGGCGGGCGGCGCGCTCGGCGAGCCGGTGGTGTGGATCGACGGCGACGACGGCACCGACCCGAAGATCGCGAAGGCGACCGTGGCCTCGCACGTCCAGCAGGGCGCGCACGTCATCATCGGCGCCGGCGCCTCGGGCATCTCCCGGGCCGTGCTGCCCGACGTGGTGGCCGCCGGCCGGATCCTCTTCTCCCCGTCGAACACCGACGCGGGGCTGAGCACGGTGGACGACAAGGGCCTCTACTTCCGCACCGCCCCGCCGGACGGCCTCCAGGGCCGGGCGCTGGCCGACGTGATAATGCGCGACGGACCGCACAAGATCGCGATCGTCGCGCGTAAGGACTCCTACGGCGAGGGCCTCCAGGAGAACGTCCGCTCCGAGCTGGAGCGGGCCGGCATGGGCGCCGACAAGGTGAAGCTGCTCTCCTACGTGCCCCCGGAGGGCGCGTCGCCTCCGCCGGTGGACTTCTCCGCCGGCGCCAAGGAGATCAAGGACTACGGGGCGGACGCCGTGCTGGTGATCGGCTTCGGTGAGTCCTCGCGGGTGATCACCGCGCTGGCCGACGCCGGGGTGCAGATCCGGCAGTGAGACGACGACGAGGGCCGCACCGGGCGAACCGGTGCGGCCCTCGTCGCGTCCACGGTCAGCGGGAGCGGCGCCGCTCCAGGAACTCGGTCATCCGCCGGTGCTTCTCCTCGTCCTCGAAGAGCACCGCCTGACTGAGCAGGTCGAGCTGCGGGTGGGCGGCCGCCGGTGCGTCCACCGCCAGCTTGGTCAGCCGCAGCGCCAGCGCCGAGCCCTTGGCCATCTCGTCGAGCAGGCCGTGCGCGGTGGGCAGCAGCTCCGCCGGCTCGGCCACCACCCGGTTGACCAGCCCGATCCGCAGCGCCTCGTCGGCGTCCACCCGCCGGCCGGTGAAGAGCAGCTCCTTGGCCCGGGCCTCCCCGACCAGGGCGGGCAGCCGGTAGGTCGCGCCGGCGCCGGCCAGGATGCCCAGCCGCACCTCGGGCTGGCCGAACACCGCGCGCGCCGTGCACACCCGCAGATCGCAGGCGTACGCCAGTTCGGCGCCGCCGCCCAGCGCCGGGCCGTCCACGGCGGCCACGGTGGGCATCGGCAGCGCCCGGATCCGGGCGAACGCGGCCTGGTTGATGGCCGCCAGCGCGTCCAGCCGGCCGCGTTCGCGGAGCTGGGCGATGTCCGCGCCGCCGGCGAAGATGCCCTCCGTGCCGCCGGTGAGCAGCAGCAACCGGGGCCGTGCCTCCAGCTCGGCGCAGACGGCGTGCAGCTCGCCGATCAGGTCCGCGTCGATCGCGTTGCGCTTCTCCGGCCGGTCCAGGGTGACGACCAGCCGGTCCGGCAGTTCCTCGATCCGCAGCCCGCTCACCGTGCTCGCCTTTCGTTCGCGGCTGCGGGGCTCGCAAGCTCACTCCACGCGCTCACTGCTTCACCCCGCCTTCCCAGGTGTAGAAGCCCCGGCCCGACTTCTTGCCCAGCCGGCCGGCGGCCACCATCTCCTCGAGCAGCGGCGGCGGCGCGAACCGGTCCCCGTACGCGGCCTGGAGGGTGCGAGCGATGTCGAGCCGGACGTCCAGCCCGACCAGGTCGGTCAGCTCCAGCGGGCCGACCGGGTGCCGGTAGCCGAGCACCATGGCCTTGTCGATGTCGGCGGCGCTGGCCACCCCGTCGGCGACCATCCGGATCGCCTCCAGGCCGAGGGTCACACCGAGCCGCGAGGTGGCGAAGCCGGGCAGGTCGCGTACCACGACGGGGTCCTTGCCCAGCCGGCCGGCGAGCGCGACGGCCGCCTCGGTGGTCTCCGGCGCGGTGGCCGCGCCGACCACGACCTCGAGCAGCGCCATCGCCCAGACCGGGTTGAAGAAATGCAGGCCGACGAAATCGGCCGGCCGCTCCAGCCCCTCGGCCAGCTCGGCGATGGGGATGCTGGACGTGTTGCTGCCGAGCAGGGCGGGCCGGCGGCCCTCGGCGTCGGCGAGCACGGCCCGCTTGAGGTCGAGCCGCTCGGGGACCGCCTCCACGATCACGTCGGGGCCCTCGGCCACCTCGGCGAGGCCGGCCCGCAGGGTGACCCGCTCGCGGTTCGCCGTCGCCGCCTCGGCGGTCAGCTTGCCGCGCTGCACACCGCGCTCCCACAGCTCGCCGAGCCGCCGCACCGCCTCGGCGCCGCGCGCCGGGTCCACCTCGACCAGCTCGACCGCGTACCCGGCGCCGGCCGCCACGTACGCGATGCCGAGGCCCATGGTGCCGGCCCCGACGACCACAAAACGACCACTCATCGATGTCCCTCCGCCGCGGTCCTCCACGACGGGCGGGGTCTCCGCCGCGCCGGGTGGGTCCGCTCGCTCGATCCTGGGTGCGACCCTATGCAGGGCCGGCCCGCGGGCATGAGTGGGGGCGCGTCGGATCGGGTACAGACGGCCGTCAACGCCGAGGGAAGGATCGACATGAGCCAGGCACCGGAGAGCGCGGACAGCACCGAGACCGTGGAGACCCGCGGCGACGAGCGGGTGGACCTGCTCCGCGCGGACACCAACAACGACGGGAAGACCGACGTCTGGGTGGTGGACACCGACGGCGACGGGAAGGCCGACCTGTTCCAGTTCGACACCGACGGCGACGGCAAGGTGGACATCACCATGGTCGACATCGACGAGGACGGCACGCCGGACGAGGTGGTCGACGGCGACGGCGGCCTCCCCCCGGAGCAGACCACCCCCACCGTGCAGGTCTGACGCGGTGTGCCGGCGGGCGCTCCCGGGCGCCCGCCGGCATCAGGCCAGCCGGAGGGTGGCCAGGTAGTACGGGTGATCCCGGTCGTCGACGTCGACGAGGCGCCACGGCGAGCCCTGGACCAGCTCGGCGAACTCCTCGACCGAGCACACCAGATAGTCGAACCATTCGGTGCCGAGCAGCCGGTAGCGCAGCCGCAGCCGGAGCTGCCCGCCCAGCCGCCCCCGCCGCCGGTTCCGCTCGTGGTAGCCGGTGTGCACCGGATCGGTCGTGCCGTACGGGTCGGTGCCGTGCGCGATGACCTGGGCGCCGGGGCGGGCCAGTGCGGCGAGCGCGGCCAGCAGCGCCGGGGCCCGCTCCCGCCCCTCGAACAGCCCCAGGTTGTTGCCGAGCAGCAGGAAGGTGTCGTAGCGCCGGCCGTCGGCGACGTGCTCGTCCACGGTGCCGAGCACCAGATCGCGTACGCCCCGGTGCCGGCTGACCCGCAGCGCACCGATCGAGGTGTCCAGCCCGGTCACCGGCACGCCGCGCTCCTGAAGGTGCAGCGCGATGCGGCCGCCACCGACGCCGATGTCCAGCACCTGCCCGTGCACCCGGTCGACAGCCCGGTGGTCGTACGGCTGCCACCGCTCCGGCGGGTCCAGGTAGTGCTCGGTGGGTGCGCCGTTGACCAGCCCGTCGTCGCGCTCGATGATCTCGATGACCGGCCGGGGCAGCCGCCCGCCGACCAGCGGCCGGGGCCCGATCCCGGTGCTGACCGCGTACGCGTCGCGGATCATCTCACCGAACACGTCGCCGACCGTAGGTTCCCCGCTCACGGCGCCGTCCTCGTTCGCGACTGCGGGGCTCGCAGACCCGGCTCGCTCCTCGCGCTCACGGCGCTGTCTCTGTTCGCGACTGCGGGGCTCGCAGACCCGGCTCGCTCCTCGCGCTCACGGCGATCACGCTATCCGGGCTCGGCCGGCCTGTCGCGGCCGTATCCTGAGCGGCGTGACAGACCTGGACCGCCTGGCGGCGGAGAAGTACGTGCTGCTCACGACGTTCCGTAAGGACGGGCGGGCGGTGCCGACTCCGGTGTGGGCGGTGCGCGACGGCGAGGCGCTGGCGGTGTGGACCGTGTCGGACTCCGGCAAGGTGAAGCGGATCCGGCGCGACGGCCGGGTCACGGTGGCACCGTGCGACGTGCGCGGCCGGCCGCACGGCGAGGCGGTGCCGGGGCACGCGACGGTCAGCGGCCCGGAGTCGACCCGGCGGATCCGGGGGCTGCTCAAGCAGAAGTACCGGCTGATCGGCCGGCTGAGCCTGCTGGGCAGCCGGCTGCGGCGGGGCGAGGGCGGCACGGTCGGCCTGCGCATCGTGCTCGACTGAACCACCCCCGGAAACGACTGAGGGCGGCGGATCGTCGCTGTCGCGACGTCCCACCGCCCCTGATCGGAACGCCTGAGAATCGTCCGGGTCGTCAGTCCCCCTGGCGCTGCTGGGGAATCTGCCCCTGCAGCAGGGCCCGGACCTCCGACTCCCGGTAACGGCGGTGGCCGCCCAGGGTTCGGATGGCGCTGAGCTTGCCAGCCTTGGCCCACCGGGTCACCGTCTTCGGGTCGACACGGAACATCGACGCCACCTCGGCCGGTGTGAGTAGCGGCTCTGGTTCGTGCGTTCGCGATGCCATCGGGTCACTCCTCCACATGTATAGACATCGGCCGGGGTCCCGCCGGCCGACGCGCCTCCCATGGTCCGGCTAGTCCCCGATGTCCGACATGGGCCGAACGGCTGAAGGTCCCTAGACGGACGGATGAACCATGCCCGATTTTTACGACTTTTATGCCGCAGAAACTACCTTAATGGGACTCATGATCACGGTTCGTGATGCGTCAATTACGAGACAGTCTCGCATCGAGAGGCCTCAACCTGGGCAAACCCGGCCCTAGTTGCAACGCTCCAGCAGCTGCACCGCGCGCCACCGGGCGACCAGCTTGTCGTACGCCGCGGAGGCCTCCTCCGCCTCGCCCCGGGAGAGCCCGGCCAACCCCGTCGCGACCAGCTCGGTCGAGTCGTCGGCGGCGAGCGTCTCGTCGGGCAGCAGCTGCACCAGGCCGCCGTAGTCGAGCTCCACCACCGAGCGCGGGTGGAACTCCTCCAGCCAGCGGGCGGCCTCCTCGACCGCCTCGGTGATGGGGGCCTCGCCGACCGACTTGCGCAGCACCGACAGGGCCCGGGAGGACCGGCGGCGCGCCTTGGAGATCTCCGTCCGGTAGCGCAGCGCCCGCCGCTCCGGCTCGGTGACCAGGTGCCGCTCCTGCGCCTCGAAGAGCACGAACCAGCGCAGCGGCACCCCCCAGGTGGCGATCTGCTCGTGCACCCGGGGCACTCCGTGCTCCAGCACCCGCGCCCCGCTGCGCCAGTCCTCCACCACCGCCTTCGCCTGGCCGGCCAGGACCGGCGGGACGAACGCGTCGGCCAGCACCGAGGGCACGCCGTCGCGGGCGCTCAGCGCCGCCTCGGCGACCCGGATCCGCAGGTTCCAGGGACAGACCAGCAGCGTGTCGTCGGTCTCCAGGACGTACGCCTCGTCGGGCAGGTCGGGCAGCCGGGTCCAGCCCGCGCCCAGCGCCTCGATCACCGCCGTCCGCTGCCGGACCGGCCCCTCCAGCGGGGCGACCGCCCGACCCTCGTTCACGTAGCGGCGCCAGAACGACTGGCGGTCCCGATCGAAGGCGGTCAGCGGCTCGTACACGCGCAGGTATGAAGCGAAGAGCGACGGCACGGCGCGATCCTCCCACGAGACGGGACTTCCCCGCCGCCGCCGTCACGAGGCGTCGTGACGTGCGCGACAGTACGGCTGGGGCCGATATTAGGCTCAGCAGCACCGGCACCATCCCGCCGGCGTGCCAGCAGGGTCCGCGCCCCACAAGGGCGCACACCGACACAGGAGTCAGCCATGGGCGTATTCGCCAGCACCGACGACCCGGGATCGACCGGTCACGAACAGGTCGTGTTCTGCCAGGACAAGCAGTCCGGGCTGAAGGCGATCATCGGGATCTACTCCACAGCGCTGGGCCCCGCGCTCGGCGGCACCCGGTTCTACCCGTACGCCAGCGAGGCGGACGCCCTCGCCGACGTGCTCGACCTCTCCCGCGGCATGGCGTACAAGAACGCCCTGGCCGGTCTCGACCTGGGCGGCGGCAAGGCGGTCATCTGGGGCGACCCCGACCAGATCAAGAGCGAGGCGCTGCTGCGGGCCTACGGCCGCTTCGTGGAGTCCCTGGCCGGCCGCTACTACACCGCCTGCGACGTCGGCACCTACGTCGCCGACATGGACGTGATCGCCCGGGAGACCAGCTACGTCACCGGCCGCAGCGTGGAGCACGGCGGCGCCGGCGACTCCTCGGTCCTGACCGCCTGGGGTGTCTTCCAGGGCATGCGGGCCGCCGCCGAGCACGTCTGGGGCAGCCCGACGCTGGCCGGCAAGCGCGTCGGCGTGGCCGGCCTGGGCAAGGTCGGCAAGTACCTGACCGGGCACCTCCTGGAGGACGGGGCCGAGGTCGTGGCGACCGACGTCAACCCGAAGGCCCTGGAGTGGGTACGCACCACCCACCCGCAGGTCACGCTGGTCGACGACACCGCGGCCCTGGTCGCCTCCGACATCGACGTGTACGCCCCGTGCGCGCTGGGCGGCGCCCTGAACGACGACACGGTGCCGGTGCTGCGCGCGAAGGTGGTCGCCGGAGCGGCCAACAACCAGCTCGCCCACGCGGGCATCGAGAAGGTCCTGGCCGACCGGGGCATCCTCTACGCCCCGGACTACGTGGTGAACGCCGGCGGCGTGATCCAGGTCGCCGACGAGATCGAGGGCTTCAACTTCGACCGCGCCAAGCTGCGGGCCACCCGGATCTTCGACACCACCCGTGAGATCCTGCGACTCGCCGACGACGAGGGCGTCCCGCCGGCGGTGGCCGCGGACCGGCTCGCCGAGCGCCGGATGGCCGAGGTCGGCCGGCTGCGCACGATCCACCTGCGGTGAACGTCACCGGGGGCGGGGCTGCCGGCCCCGCCCCCGGACCGCTGCACCGGCGGCACCGGCGTTAAGCTGGACGTTGGGGGGATTCGTGCCGATCTGACCGCTGTCACGGCCGCTCCCGCCGTCCGCTCCTTACCGGGTACACTTTGTGACGGCCGGCTCACCGCGACGCGCAGAGCCGGTTGACGGTAACCCGAGGTGCCGAACGGTGGCATCCCCATGTACCGTAAGAGCCACGAGAGATGCCTGACGTCATCGGGGCCCGCCTTCGGGCTGCCCCGCATTCTGTGCGAGGGGGTCGAGCCATGGGGCGCGGCCGTGCTAAGGCCAAGCAGACGAAGGTGGCCCGGGAGTTGAAGTACCACTCCCCGAACACCGACCTCACCGCCTTGCAGCGCGAGTTGGCGGGTGCTGGTGGGAAGTCTGAGCAGCACTTCGACGACGACTACAAAGAGTATGTCGACGACGATGATGAGGATCACGCGGACGACGACCCGGACACCTGGGTCCGTCCGACCCGCTGACCTCCGGTCGCATCTGAGCACGCGGTGACTCCCCGCGTGCTCACGCATGTGCCCTTCCGTTGCGGCGCACCGACGATCAGGGGCCACGCCCTCCCGGAGCCCTCCGGCCGACCGGCGGGCCCCTGATCGCGGAAACGCGTACCTCAGCGGGGCCGGTTGTTCCAGTTGTAGAACGTCGGGATGTTCTCGAAGTGGTTCCAGGCGCACACCGCGCTGGCACCGTCGCCGCCCGACGCCTCCGCCCGCAGCAGGCGCGCGGCCTCGGCCTCGTGGAGAAGTGCGGTCAGTCCGCCGGCGGCCTCCCGCACCCGGTCCGCGACCGGATCGGGCTCGGCTGCTCCGACGCGCTCAGGCTGCCGGTGACTCGTGGTCTCGGGCATGCTCCAACACTCCCTCCAATAGGCGGATCTTGCTGTTGCGGCAGTGCTCGGTCTCCGTACCGTCGAAACGCCCCAGCTCGAAGTAGCGGTTGGCCGCGTGGCCACCGCCGCAGAAGCCGAAGTAGGGGCAGGACGACCGGCACGCCTCCACACCGGTGAGGAACTCGCCCACCCAGGGCGTCCGCCCGGCCCCGGCCAGGATCTCGGCCAGCGGGGTGCTCAGCACGTTGCCGCTGCTGAAGTCGCCGTAGTGCGGGTCGGTGAAGCCGGCCAGCTCCGGGGAGAGCACCACCACCGAGCCGTCCTGGGCGACCGTGGGAATCGGGTCGAGCCGGCGGGGCAGCAGGTCGTCCGCCGTGCCGGCCAGGACGGCGCCGGCATAGCGCAGCGACCACTCGATCTCGCGCAGGTGGATCCGGGGATCCCGGCGCCAGGCGCCCACCAGCTCCGCCCAGAACCCCGTCACCGCGCCCGCGTCCCGCGCGTTCGTGCGGGTGTTGACGCCCTCGGTCTCCTCGATGTTGATCCCCAGCACGTCACAGCCGAGGTCGAGGAAGTAGTCGTAGAGCTCGGTGGCCAGCCCCGGCTCCGGCCGGGAGACCACGGCCAGCGCCGAGAACGGCAGCCCGTGCCGGCGCAGCGCCGCCACCCCGGCCAGGATCCGGTCGTACGCCGGCCGGCCGCCCCGGGTGACCCGCTCGCCGTTGCGGTCCCGGGGGCCGTCCACGCTCACGCTCACCCGGATCCCGTGCTCGGCGAAGAACGCGCACCACGCGTCGTCGATCAACGTGGCGTTGGTCTGGACGTGGTGCTCCACCTCCGGCCCGAAGGGGGCCAGCAGGGCGGCCAGGTGCTCCCGGCCGGCCGCGAGCGGCTCCCCGCCGTGCCAGACCACCGAGAAGCGCCCGGCGGCCGCCCAGGGGTTCACCGAGGCCGCCACCGCCTCGGCGACCGCCACGGGCATCCGCCGGTCCACCGCCCGCAGCGGCAGGTAGCAGTAGACGCAGTCGAGATTGCAGAGCGTGGTCGGCTGCATCACCACATACGAGGGGACGGCGGCGATGCCCCGCATTCCGGTGTGCGTACGCGCAGCCATCACCCCTCCCCCGCTGGCCCTGAACTGCCCTTCAGGCTAGGCGGCGGTGGCTACTCGGGTGAACCCCCGATCAGGTGCCCGGATGATCACCGGAGAGTGATCACCCGCGGGTGTGCTGGCCGATCATCTGCACATTGCCCGAACCCTCGATGATCTCGCCGGCCTGCCAGGCGTCGACGCCACGGCCGGTCAGGGTGGCCAGCGCGCGGTCGGCGTCCTCGGCGGAGACGATCGCGAACATGCCGACGCCCATGTTGAACGTCGCCTCCATCTCCGGGTCCTCGATCCGGCCCTTGGACTGGATCAGGTCGAAGATCGGCTGCGGCTTCCAGGTGGAGCGGTTGACCACCGCGTCGACGTGCTCGGGCAGGATCCGCACCAGGTTGCCCGGGATGCCGCCGCCGGTGACGTGCGCCAGCGACCGCACCTCGGCCTCGGCGATCAGCTTGAGGCAGTCCTGCGCGTAGATCTTGGTCGGGGTGAGCAGCTCCTCGCCGAGGGTCCGCTGCCGGCCGAAGTCGTCGATCACCACGTCCAGCCGCATCCGGCCGGCCCCCAGCAGCACGTGCCGGACCAGCGAGTAGCCGTTGGAGTGGAGGCCGGAGGAGCGCATCGCGATGACCACGTCCCCCACCTCGACCCGGTCCGGGCTGAGGATGTCGCTCTCCTCCACCACACCCACGCCGGTGGCGGAGATGTCGTACTCGTCGGGGCGCAGCACGCCCGGGTGCTCGGCGGTCTCGCCGCCGAGCAGGGCGCAGCCCGCGTAGCGGCAGCCGTCGGCGATGCCCGCGCCGATCTCGGCGACCTTGTCCGGGACGACCTCGCCGGTGGCGATGTAGTCGAGCAGGAACAGCGGCTCGGCGCCGCAGGCCACCAGGTCGTCGACCACCATGGCGACCAGGTCGATGCCGACCGTGTCGTGGATGTCGAGCTGCTGGGCGATCACCAGCTTGGTGCCCACGCCGTCGGTGGAGGAGGCCAGGATCGGGTTCTTGTACTTCTTCGTGTCCAGGCGGAACAGGCCGGCGAAGCCGCCCAGGTCGCCCATGACCTCCGGGCGCCGGGTCTGCCGGACCTTGGACTTCAGCAGCTCCACGGCGCGGTCGCCCGCCTCGATCGACACCCCGGCGTCGGCGTACGAGACCGAGCGTTTGCGCTGCGTACGGCCGGTCCCCGCCGACCAGGGCTGGCGGTCGCCGCCGGCGCCCGTCGGGCTGGATCCTGCGCCGCTGCGCTCGGACACGTGGGTCACGGTTCTCCCCTTTGTGGTTCCCGCGGGCCGACCGGAGGGCCCCCGCGTCGGTGGTGCTACGGGCGGTGGGTGGCTGAGCCGCCCGGAGTGGCGGCCGACGGCTTCAGGTCGGTGCGCGGCGTCAGACGCGCCGAGCTGAAGTTGTCGTCAAGTGGGGCGGTGGGCTCGGACGCCTCGGCGGCGACCCGGCGGCCCACCCCTTCGAGCACGTGCTTGCCGATCAGGTTCCCGGCCGGCAGCTCGATCGGGTATTCCCCGTCGAAGCACGCCCGGCAGAGCCGGGTCTTCGGCTGCTCGGTGGCGGCGATGAGACCGGGAAGCGATACGTAACCCAGCGTGTCGGCCCCGATCGACCGCCGGATGCCCTCGTTGTCCAGCCCGTTGGCCAGCAGCTCGGCCCGGGTGGCGAAGTCGATCCCGTAGAAGCAGGGCCACCTGACCGGTGGGGACGAGATCCGGACGTGGACCTCCAGCGCCCCCGCCTCGCGCAGCATCCGCACGATCGCCCGCTGGGTGTTGCCCCGGACGATCGAGTCGTCCACCACCACGAGGCGCTTGCCGCGCACGTTCTCCCGCAGCGGGTTGAGCTTCAGCCGGATGCCGAGCTGGCGCAGGGTCTGCGACGGCTGGATGAAGGTGCGCCCGACGTACGGGTTCTTCATCAGGCCCTGTCCGTAGGTGATGCCGGACTCCTCGGCGTAGCCGATCGCCGCCGGCGTGCCGGACTCCGGCACCGGGATGACCAGGTCGGCCTCGACCGGGTGCTCCCGGGCGAGCTGGCGGCCGATCTGCACCCGGGCGGAGTGCACGTTCCGGCCGGCGATCGTGGCGTCGGGGCGGGCGATGTACACGTACTCGAAGAGGCAGCCCTTGGGCTCCGGCGCGGCGAACCGGCTGGACCGCAGCCCGTCCTCGTCGATGGCGATCAGCTCGCCGGGCTCCACCTCGCGGACCACGCTCGCGCCGACGATGTCCAGCGCCGCCGTCTCGCTCGCCACCACCCAGCCCCGCTCCAGCCGGCCGAGCACCAGCGGACGGACGCCGTGCGGGTCACGCGCCGCGTAGAGCGTCGACTCGTCCATGAAGACGAAGCTGAACGCGCCGCGCAGCTGGGGCAGCACCTCCAGGGCGGCCGCCTCCACGGAGAGGTCGGGTCGGCTGGCCAGCAGCATGGTGACCAGCGACGTGTCGTTGGTCGAGCCGTCGGAGTCCAGGCCCCGCTCGGCCACCTCACGCTTCAGCTCGGCGGTGTTGACCAGGTTGCCGTTGTGGGCCAGCGCGATCGTGGTGCCCGAGGTCGTGGCCCGGATGGTCGGCTGGGCGTTCTCCCAGGTCGACCCGCCGGTGGTCGAGTAGCGCGCGTGCCCGATCGCCAGGTGCCCGCGCAGGCTCGCCAGGGTGGGCTCGTCGAAGACCTGGGCGACCAGGCCGAGGTCCTTGTAGACCACCACGCCCGATCCGTCGCTCACCGCGATGCCCGCGGCCTCCTGGCCGCGGTGCTGGAGGGCGTAGAGCCCGAAGTAGGTCAGGTTCGCGACCTCTTCCCCCGGCGCCCAGACGCCGAAGACGCCGCACGCGTCCTGGGGGCCGGGTCGCTGGGGGTCAAGGTCGTGGCTCAGCCGGCCATCGCCTCGGGGCACCTGCCGCTCCCTCTTGCTGGGGTCTGGGACTGGCCTGGCGGAGGTCGGGGGGCAAGCTCCGCACCGTGGGCCGGGGACCGTCGTCGCCTGACAGTGTACGCGAACAGCGGTCAATACCGACAGTCACGAGCCGCCCGCTGAGCGTGATCGTGATCGGCATTGTCGCCGCAGCTAGAGCGGGAGGTGCTCGGAGAGATCCGCCCGGATGCCCGACACCCGTACGCGACCCTCGGTGACGGCCTCGGCCCACCCGAGGCGGCCGGTGGCCAGCGCCAGCCAGGTCGCCGGGTCCATTTCCACCACATTCGGGGGCGTTCCACGGGTGTGTCGCGGCCCCGGCACGCACTGCACCGCGCCGTAGGGTGGGACCCGCACCTCCACCGATCGGCCGGGGGCGCGCTCCGCGAGGGCGGCCAAAAGGGTACGGACCGCCTCCCGGTACACCGGCCGATCGGGCGTACGCCCCTCATCCAGCGCCGTCAACGTCGCCGCTACCGCGGCGGAATAAGTGTGCGGAGAGGACACGACGGGACGATACGACCCGGCCGCAACGCGCTCGACGCTGGCCCTGGGTAGAGATAGCCCGGCCAGACAAGGCATAGTTGCCGACGGCGTATTCGTACCGTGAGTGATCACCCGGCCGGACCGGCCGGCGGGGAGATCAGACCCGGAAGGCGGTGGACGTGTCAACACACCGACGTGCCTGGAAGCAGCGGGCCGGTGTGGTCGTGGCGCTGGTCTTCGGCGCCCTGCTCGCCGTCCCCGCCACACCCGCCCTGGCGACAAACCCGGACGTGCAGATCACCGAACTCCGGACGGACACGCTGCAGAGCGGCCAGACGGTAACCATGAAATTTTCGGTGACCAACAAGAACGACGCGCCGACGGTCTTCACTGTCAACGTCGACACGTTCGGCGGCCTGTCCTGCCAAGGCACTGATTGCCGAGTGCCTGCCAGCCTGGTTCAGCCGGGTGCATCCCAGCCGTTCACCGTCACCCTGGCAGCCGACAACCTCGCCGCCGGCGAGACCAAGTCCGGCCAGGTGCGGGTCTCCGCCAAGTCGGGCGGCGACCAGGCCAGTGACGCGCGGGACATGACCGTCAAGGGCGCGGCCGCCCCACCGACCCAGCCGCAGACGGTCAAGACGGTCTCCGGCAAGGTGGTCAACGCCGACGGCGACGCGATCTCCGGCGCGCTCGTCATGCTCCGCGACGGCGCCGGCAAGTCGCGGCAGACGAACACGAACAGCAGCGGCAACTTCAGCTTCAGCGGGTCCGCGTCGGATCCGATCGCGCCTGGGCGGATCGACCTCGGCGCCTCCAAGGGCGACGCCGATCCCGGCACCAAGTCGATCAACGCGGCCGCCGGTCAGTCCGTGACCGGGATCCGGATCAGCGTGCCGATCAAGGCGTCGGCGAGCCCGAGCCCCAGCGCCTCGGCCAGCGAAGAGGCCCTGCCGAGCGAGGAAGCCACCGACGAGGCGACCGACGAGCCGGCCAGCGAGGCGCCCGCCGCCCAGCAGCCGGCCGCCAACGAGGATTCGGGCGGCTTCGGCTCCTGGCTGCTGATCCTGCTCGGCGGCCTCTTCGTCGCCGTCGGCGTGGGCACCATCGTGCTGCTCTACATGCGGCGCAAGAACGAGGACGGCGACGGCGACGGCGACGGCCCGAACGGGCCGACCGGCCCCGGCGGCCCCGCTGGAGCCGCCGTGCCGGGTGCCCGGGGCGCCTACCGGGGAGCGGACGACCAGACCCGGGTGGTGAACGGCATGGGCGCCGGGCCGGCACCGACGATGGCCGGTGGCCCCTCGCTCAGCGACGCGCCGACCATGATGCACCGCCCGGTCGTGGACGACGTCCCGCCGGACCCGTACGGCGCGCCTCCCGGCCCCTCGTACGGTGTCGGGGCGGGACAGCCCGGCTACGGCGGCTACGGCGACGAGCCTGCCGGTCCGGGCGGCTACGGCGCCACCAACGGCTACGGCAACGCCCCCTCCTCGGGTGGCGGCTACGGCAACAGCCCGGCATCGGGTGGCGGCTACGGCACGGCCCCGGCCTCCGGTGGCGGCTACGGCAGCCCCGAGTACGGCGCCGGCGCCGCCGGCTACCCGCCCGCGCAGGCCGGCGGCTACGGCAACGAGCGCTACGACGAGCCCACCGGTCGCTACACCGGTGACAGCACCCAGTACGCGCCGCCGGCCGACCCGTACCCGACCAGCACCTACCAGCCCGAGCAGGGCCGCGGCTACGAGCAACCCGGCCCGGGCCAGTACGGCCGCGACGCGGAGCAGGGCGCCTATGGCGCCGGTGGCGGCTACGGCGCCCCGGCCGGCGGCTACGACAACCGTCCCGCGGGTGGCTACGACAACGGTGCGGCGGGCGCCTACGACGGCGGCCCGAACGGTGGCTACGACAGCGGTCAGACCGGTGGCTACGACAACCGCCAGGGCGGCTACGACGGTCGCCAGCCGGCCGGATACGAGGCCGGCCAGCCGGGCGGCGCGTACGACGCCGGCCAGCCGGGCGGCTACGACGGTTACGACCAGCGCGGCGGCTACGGCGGCGGCGACGGTTACGGCCAGCCGGCGCAGGGTGGCTACGGCCAGCAGGGCGGCTACGGCCAGGAGCAGCCGCCGCAGCAGCGCGGCGGTGGCTACGACAACCAGGGCTACGACCAGGGCGGCGGCTACTACGCCGACCCGGCCGAGGCCGGCCGGGCCCGACCCGACGCCCCGAAGGACCGCAGCGGTCGCCGCCTGGACTGGCTGGACGACTGACGCCCGGGGCGCGAGCGCCCCACCGCACACGACGACAGTGGCCGCCCGGTTGATCCGGGCGGCCACTTCGCGACCGCCGGGCGATCGACGTGGGACGGCTCAGGCGGCGGCGAAGTAGCCCCGGCGGAGCACCGGCACCACGTCGGAGACGCCGAGTTCGACGGCGACGGCCACGTCCTCGCCGAAGCCGCCCTCGACGAGTTCCCGGCCGGAGACGCAGCCCCGCACCGCGGCCGGCACGTCGGGCGTGCTGGCCAGGGCGGCCAGGGCCATGGCGGCCTCCACCGAGAGCCCACCGGGGACCCCGGAGAGGGCGTCCAGCACGCTGGCCGCTCCGAGCTGGTCCTCCACCCCGGGGCGCAGCGACCCGTCCGGCCAGCGTTCACCGGCGGCCACCACTCCCACGGGGGCGTCGATCGAGCCGTACCCCTGGGCCCGGAGCCAGCGCCCGACGGCGGGCGCGTTGCGCAGGCACGCGGCGACCACCGGCACGCCGGTGGCGCTCGCGGCGGCGCTGATGGCCGAGCCGTTCGGCGACGGCAGCACCAGGTCGGCGACGACCGGCGCGGTGCGCAGCGCCGCCGGGGAGAGCGACCACGGGTGTTCCGGGGTCGTCTTCCGGCGGCCCACCGCCGCGACGGCACCGACCCGGCGGGCGTAGTCGGCGGCCTGCTCGCCCCACGGGAACGGGTGCACCCGCATGCCGCGGCTCACCGCCACCTCCACGGCGGTGGTGAACGAGAGCACGTCCACCACCACCAGGGCGGCACAGACCCGGCCGAGTTCCGCGGCCCCGCTCAGCCCCCAGTCGAACCGGGCGCCGGCGCCGGGCTGGGCGAAGACGGCCAAGGCCAGGGCCTCAGCGCTGATCCGGCGCGGGGCGCTGGTCCGGGTCACCGGCGGCCGTCGCGGAGCCGTCCGGGTCGGACGTCACCCCGGGACCGTCAGCGGAAGCGTCGGTCGTGGTGGCGGCCGCGTCCGCCGGAGCCTCATCCGCCAGAGCCTCGACCGCCGGAGCATCGTCGGCCACCGGAGCGTCCGCGACGTCCGCCGACGCGGTCGCCCCGACCCCGGTCTCGGCCTCCGCCGCAGCGGTGCCGGCCTGCGCGATCGGCTCGGCGGCGACCTCGGCCGGGTCGACGCCGACCGGCTGCTCGGCGGTGGCCGGCAGGACGGTGGTGGTCCCGGTGCGGGTGGCCTCCACCTCCACCCGGGCCGCCTCCGCACCGCCGAAGAGGCGCGGCAGGGTGGCGGTGTGCGCCTCGCGCAGCTCGTCGAGGCCGATCCGGAACTGGCCGTGCACCTCCAGGGCGCCGCCGGCCGGGTCGGTGACCCCGATGAACTCCCACGGCACCCCGCGCTCGGCGCAGAGGGCGGTGAACGCCTTCTCGTGCCCGCGCGGCACCGACACCAGCACGCGGCCGGCGGACTCGCTGAACAGGAAGACGAACGGCATCGAGCCGCCGGCGAAGTGCTCCGGCAGCACGACCCGCGCGCCGACGCCGCGCCGCAGGCTGGACTCGACCAGGCTCTGGGCGAGGCCACCGTCGGAGAGGTCGTGCGCGGAGCTGAGGTGCCCGACCCGGGCCGCCTCGGCGAGCAGCTCGGCGAGCTGCCGCTCACGGGCCAGGTCGACCTGCGGCGGGATGCCGCCCAGGTGCTCGTGGGTCACCCAGGCCCACTCCGAGCCGGAAAGCTCCACGTGCGTCTCGCCCAGCAGGAAGAGCTGGTCGTGGTCGCCGGCCGGCCGCGGCACGAAGCCCATCGGCACCCGGTCCGCGACGTTGTCCAGCACGCCCAGCACGCCGACCACCGGGGTCGGGTGGATGGCCGCCGCGCCGGTCTGGTTGTAGAAGCTGACGTTGCCGCCGGTCACCGGGATGCCCAGCTCCAGGCAGCCGTCCGCCAGGCCGCGCACGGCCTCGGCGAACTGCCACATGACGCCCGGGTCCTCCGGGGAGCCGAAGTTGAGGCAGTTGGTCACGGCGATCGGCTTCGCGCCGGTCACCGCCACGTTCCGGTACGCCTCGGCCAGCGCGAGCTTCGTCCCGTTGTACGGGTCGAGGCGGGCGTACCGGCCGTTGCCGTCGACGGACAGCGCGACGCCCAGGCCGGTCCGCTCGTCGATCCGGATCACGCCGGAGTCCTCCGGCTGGGCGAGCACGGTGTTGCCCAGCACGTACCGGTCGTACTGCTCGGTGACCCAGGTCTTGTCGGCCAGGTTCGGCGACGCGATCATGCGGAGCAGGGTCTCCCGGAGCGCGTCCGGGTCGCTCGGCCGGGGCAGCGTCTCGGCCCGGTCGGCCTGGAGCAGGATCAGGTCGGCCGGCTCGCGCATGGGGCGGGCGTAGACGGGGCCGTCGTCGACCAGCGAGCCCGGCGGCACGTCCACCACCAGCTGGTCACGCCAGGTGATGAGCAGGCGGCCCGGCTGCCCGTCCGGCGACGGCGCGGTGACCTCACCGATGGCGGTGGCGAGCACGCCCCACTTCTCGGCGGTCTTGAGCACCGCCTCCAGCTTGTCCGGCGCGACCACCAGCAGCATCCGCTCCTGGGACTCGCTGGCCAGGATCTCGTGCGGCTCCATCGACGGCTCGCGCAGCGGCACCCGCTCCAGCCAGACCCGCATGCCGGTGCCGGCCGCGGCGGCCGTCTCGGTGAGCGCGCAGGTCAGGCCGGCGCCGCCGAGGTCCTGGATGCCGACGACCAGCTCGGCGTCGTACAGCTCGAGGCAGGCCTCGATGAGCAGCTTCTCGGTGAACGGGTCACCCACCTGCACGGACGGGCGGCGCTGCTCGCTGCCCTCGTCGAAGGTGGCGCTGGCCAGCACCGACACGCCGCCGATGCCGTCCCGGCCGGTCTTGGCGCCCATCAGCACCACGACGTTGCCCGGACCGGCCGCGGCCTTGTTCTGCAGCCGGGACACCGGCAGCACGCCGAGGCAGAGCGCGTTGAGCAGCGGGTTGCCCTGGTAGCTGGGGTCGAAGACGAGTTCGCCGCCGATGTTGGGCAGGCCCAGGCAGTTGCCGTAGCCGCCGACGCCGGCCACCACGCCGGGGAGCACCCGGGCGGTGTCCGGGTGGTCCGCCGCGCCGAAACGCAGCGGGTCCATCACGGCGACCGGGCGCGCGCCCATGGCGAGGATGTCCCGGACGATGCCGCCGACGCCGGTCGCCGCGCCCTGGTACGGCTCGACGAAGCTCGGGTGGTTGTGCGACTCGACCTTGAAGGTCACCGCCAGCTCGTCGGAGACCTGGACGACACCGGCGTTCTCGCCGATGCCGGCCAGCAGCCGGTCGCTCGGCGGGGCCTTCTCGCCGAACTGGCGCAGGTGCACCTTGCTCGACTTGTAGGAGCAGTGCTCGCTCCACATGATCGAGTACATGGCCAGCTCGGCCTGGGTGGGCCGGCGGCCGAGGATGTGCCGGATGCGGTCGTACTCGTCGTCGCGCAGGCCCAGCTCGGCGTAGGGCTGGAGCTCCTCGGGGGTGCCGAGGGCCCGGGGCACGGTGTCCACGCCCGGGGCCCAGTCGTCGGCCGGGCCGGCCTGCGGCACCACGCCCGGCGTCTCGCGCAGGGCCGGGTCCGGATGGGTGGTCATGACCTCTCCTCGCTGCGCTCGCCGCCGTGGCGGCGGGTGAGCCGATCGATGATCCCGCCACTCACGCTCACGCCGGGGCCCCGACCAGGTGCTTGAGCACCGAGGTGAAGAAGCCCAGGCCGTCCAGGGAGGGCCCGGTGAGCGCCTCCACCGCGTGCTCGGGATGCGGCATGATGCCGATCACGTTGCCGGCCTCGTTGGTGATCGCGGCGATGTCGCGCTGCGATCCGTTGGGGTTGCCGCCGACATAGCGCGCGACCACCCGGCCCTCGGCCTCCAGCCGGTCCAGCGTCGCCGGGTCGGCGACGTAGCAGCCCTCGCCGTTCTTGACCGGGATGAGCACCTCCTGGCCGGGCTGGAACGCGTTGGTCCAGGCGGTGCCGGTGGCCTCGATCCGGAGGACCTGGTCCCGGTTGCGGAAGTGCAGGTGCTGGTTGCGGGTGAGCGCGCCGGGCAGCAGGTGGGCCTCGCAGAGGATCTGGAAGCCGTTGCAGATGCCGAGCACCGGCAGGCCGCCGCGGGCGGCGTCGACGATCGAGCCCATCACCGGGGCGAACCGGGCGATCGCGCCGCAACGCAGGTAGTCACCGTAGGAGAAGCCACCGGGCAGGACCACGGCGTCGACGCCGTGCAGGTCCGGGTCGCCGTGCCAGAGCCGGACCGGTTCGGCGCCGGCGATCCGGACGGCCCGGGCCGCGTCCCCGTCGTCGAGCGAGCCGGGGAACGTCACCACACCGACCCGCGCGCTCACGAGCGGGCGTCCGCGGTCTCGTCGGCCTCGGCCAGGCGGACGGTGAAGTCCTCGATGACCGGGTTGGCGAGCAGCTTGTCGGCGATCTCCCGGGCGCGGTCCAGGTCCGGTTCACCGGTGAACTCGATCTCGATCCGCCTGCCGATCCGGACCGAGGCGACGTCGCTGACGCCGAGCCGGGGCAGCGCGTTTGCGACGGCCTGGCCCTGAGGATCGAGGATCTCGGGCTTGAGCATGACGTCGACGACGACGCGAGGCACGGGGCACTCCTGACTGTGTACGCAGTTGGGTGCCGGCCCACTACGGGCGAGCGCAGCCAGCCTACCTGGCAGATCCCGTCCCGACCGCACCGGCCGGTGCCCGCTCAGGCAGTGATCGGCGTAACCGGCCACCCGGGCGGGGGGCCGATACGCGTTCGTTGCGGCGTCGATATGAATTCGTTGCCGGCTGTCGCGGGCGACTTCGGGCACCAAGGGCCCCACCAGGCATTTCCCCGCGGATGCCCGCCGGTCCGACCGGTTTCCGACAGGCGGGAGGGCGGATCGCCCCCGGCCCGCCGTAACATCGCCGAATTTCGATTTAACTCTTGTGACGGACATCCGCCCGCCCTTAGCATGCATCGTCAGACGTCGATGAGTTTGTCGGCTCCGACCGCCGGGTCCACCCCCGCTCGGCGGTCGCCACCTGCCCGGCGACCCCGGGCACCCCCTCCGCAGAAGGAGTCCCCCGAGATGCGTCTCCGTCCCCTGCTCGCCGTGCTGACCACCACCCTCGCCGGGGTGCTCGCCACCGCCTCCGGCGCCACCGCCGCGCCGGCCGGCCCGCAGCCGATCATCGGTGGCAGCACCGTCTCGTCCGCCCCGTGGGCCGCCGCCGTGTTCAGCAACGGCTCGTTCACCTGCTCCGGCAGCGTGATCGCGTCCCAGTGGGTGCTCACCGCCCGGCACTGCGTCAGCGGCACGATGTCGGTGCGGGTCGGCAGCGTCTACCGCGCCTCCGGCGGGGTCACCCGCACGGTGAGCGCCTCCTACACCCGCAACGACCTCGCCCTGCTCCGCCTGTCCAGCGCGGTCAGCACCTCCACCGTGACGTTGGCCAGCAGCAACCCGCCGGTCGGCTCCACCAACTCGATCTACGGCTGGGGCATGACCTGCTACAGCGGCTGCAGCGCGTCCAGCCAGCTCAAGACCGCCACCGTGCAGGTGACCAGCACCAACGCCACCGACGCCTACGGCGGCCAGGCGATCCGCAGCACCCGGATCAACGGCAACGCCTGGCGGGGCGACTCGGGCGGCCCGCAGTTCTACAACGGCCGCCAGGTCGGCGTCGCCTCCACCGCCGACGGCTCCAGCATCCAGAACTACGGCAGTGTCGCGTACAACCGGGCCTGGATCACCTCGACGGCCGGTGTCTGACGGTTAGCGCCGGTGCGGCGCGGATGGGTCGGTGGCACCCCGACCGTCCGCGCCGCGCCGTTTTGCAGCATCCGATCAGGTGAACACGGCTCACGAACCGGCCGCCCGACGGCTGACAGCATCGGAACCGTGCTGGTCGTGACGACGGATCAACTGCCCGGCTACGAGATCCGCCAGATCCTCGGCGAAGTGGTCTCCTCGATGGCGCGGACCCGCAACCCGTACCGCGAGGGGGTCAAGAACCTGCGCGGTGGCGCCTACGACCCGATGGCGCCGGACAACCTCACCCGCTGGCGTACCGACTCGGTGGCCCGGCTGGGCGAGGAGGCCATGCGACTCGGCGCGAACGCGGTGATCGGCATGCGCTTCGACAGCCGGGACTGCGGCGAGATGTGGATGGAGATCTGCGCGTACGGGACGGCGGTGATCGTCGTACCCAAGACGCCCGACGTCATGCCGCCGGACCAGCCGATGATCGCGGCCGAGACCGCCCACGACCCGGAGATCGCCTCCGCGCCCGGCGGCATCGCCGAGCCGGCCAGCGCCCCCAACCTCCGGACCGCCGGCGAAACCCCCACTCCCGGCTCCTGACCCCCTCAGAGGATGGGCGGCGGGGAGTAGGCGGCGGCTTCGGGGTGCGCTTCCACGATCTTGGCGATGCGGGCGGTCACCCGGTCGACCTGGGCCCCGGCGGCGCCGACGAAGGCGTTGCGGTCGGCGACCAGGGCGTCGATCTCGGCCCGGCTCAGGCCCAGCCGCCCGTCGGCAGCGAGCCGGTCGAACAGGTCGTTCTCGGCGGCGCCCTTCTCCCGCATGGCCAGCGCCACGGCGACCGCGTGCTCCTTGATCACCTCGTGCGCGACCTCCCTGCCGACGCCCCGGCGGACCGCCGCGACCAGGATCTTGGTGGTCGCCAGGAAGGGCAGGAAACGCTCCAGCTCCCGGTTGATCACCGCCGGGTACGGCCCGAACTCGTCCAGCACCGTGAGGAACGTCTGGAACAGGCCGTCGGCGGCGAAGAAGGCGTCCGGCAGGGCCACCCGGCGGACGACCGAGCAGGAGACGTCCCCCTCGTTCCACTGGTCGCCGGCCAGCTCGCCGACCATCGACAGGTAGCCCCGGATGATCACCGCGAAGCCGTTCACCCGCTCCGACGAGCGGGTGTTCATCTTGTGCGGCATGGCGCTGGAGCCCACCTGGCCCGGCTTGAAGCCCTCGGTGACCAACTCCTGGCCCACCATGAGCCGGATCGTGGTGGCCAGCGACGACGGCGCGGCGGCGACCTGGGCCAGCGCGGAGAGCACGTCGAAGTCCAGCGACCGCGGGTAGACCTGGCCGACGCTGTCCAGCACCCGGGCGAAGCCCAGGTGCTCGGCGACCCGGCGCTCCAGCTCGGCCACCTTGCCGGCGTCGCCGTCGAAGAGGTCGAGCTGGTCGGCGGCGGTGCCCACCGGCCCCTTGATGCCGCGCAGCGGGTAACGGTCGATCAGGTCCGTCAGCCGCTCGTACGCGATCAGCAGCTCCTCGGCGGCCGACGCGAAGCGCTTGCCCAGCGTGGTGGCCTGCGCGGCGACGTTGTGCGACCGGCCGGTCATCACGAGGCCCGAGTACTCGTGGGCGTGCCAGGCCAGCCGGACCAGGGTGGCGACCACCCGGTCCCGGATCAACTCCAGCGAGGCCCGGACCTGGAGCTGCTCGACGTTCTCGGTGAGGTCCCGGGAGGTCATCCCCTTGTGCACGTGCTCGTGCCCGGCGAGCGCGCTGAACTCCTCGATGCGGGCCTTCACGTCGTGCCGGGTGACCCGTTCGCGCTCCGCGATCGAGGCCAGGTCCACGTCGTCGACCACCCGCTCGTACGCCTCGACCACCCCGTCCGGCACCGGCACGCCGAGGTCCCGCTGGGCCTTGAGCACGGCGAGCCAGAGCCGCCGCTCCATGCGTACCTTCTCCTCGGGCGACCAGAGGGCGACCAGCTCGGGCGAGGCGTAGCGGTTGGCGAGCACGTTCGGGATCGTCACGTGCCCATTCTCCCGTACCCGCCGACCAGCGCGCCGGTCGCCCCGAGCCGGCCGACGGTCAGGGCAGGGAGAGGGTCGGGTCCAGGGCGATGGCGGTCATCTCCGCGGCCGTGAGCAGGAACTCCTCCGACCGGCTCATGGCGGCTACCCGCACCCTCGTCCCGTCCGGCCGGAAGACGTCGACCGTCCGGTCGCCAGGGCGGATGACCGGCCGGCCGGGAGGCATGTACCGCGCCTCCAGATCGACGACCCTGATCCGCTCGCCGTTCGGACCCCGCGAGGTCTCGCAGGCCCGCTCGCTCCCCGAGCAGTCCGCGGGCTCCGCCGGCTGGCCGGCCTTCGGCCTGCTGATCTCGATGGAGAGGCGGGCCCGGACATCACCCCGGACCGCCACCCCGTGGCCGACCCACCCGGACGCGGACAGGTGCGAGAACGGGTTGACCGGCCAGCTTGGTTCGGCCACGGCCGGCCCCGACCACTCCGCCATGTCGTTCTCGTGCTCGACGCCGGACACCCAGCGCAGCCCCGGCGCGGACCGGTCGAGCGCCGCCAGCATGGCGCTCCGGACCCGCGCCTCGGCCGTTCGCCCGTCGGCGCTCGCCCCGGGCGACACGGATCCGACCGCCGGGCCGGTGCTCGACGTGCCCTCGGTGACCAGCACGGAGGCACCGGTCGCGACCGCGAGCACGGTCACGGCGGACAGCCCGTACGCGCCCACGCGGCGGCGCCGGGCCCGCCGCGCCTCCCGCCCGATGATCTGATCAAGATCGACCGCCGGGGCCGGCGGTGCGCCGATCGCTTCGTCGAGGATCTCCTGGTAGGTCATGCCCGCCTCCCGTACTCCGTGGTCATCTGGCTTCCGGCGAGCAGGCGCAGGTGCTCCAGCGCCCGGGCGGCCTGGCTCTTCACCGTCCCGGTGCTGATGCCGAGGATCTCCGCGGTCTGCTCGACGGACAGGTCGCAGTAGAACCGCAGCACCACCACGGCCCGGCGCCGTGGCGCGAGCCGGCCGAGCAGGTCCCACAGCAGCTCCCGGTCCGCCAGCGGCGACTCCCCGGCGCCCGGATCCGGCTGATCGGGCAGCTCGTCGCTGCTCCATTCCCGCCGCCACGGCCGCCGCCGCTCGTCCAGCCAGGCATGGGTCAGCACCCCGCGGACGTACGCGTCGACGTTCTCCGCCGCCCGGACCCGCCGCCAGTGCCGGTAGAGCCGACCGACGGTGATCGACACCAGATCGTCGGCCAGGTGCCAGTCCCGGCAGAGCAGGTACGCCGTCCGGCGCAGCCGATCCAGCCGGGCGGACACGAACTCCCGGAACTCGTCCTCGTCGCGCCGGTTCACGCCGCGGAACCTGTTGCTCGCCTCATGCCCATGGGACGGAAGGCGACCCCCCTCGGGTTGCTCACGATGCGAGACCGCCGCCCGTTATGCCGGTCGGGACAGCGGGACACCTTCCCATGGGTGAAGATCATCGCTGCCCCTTCCCGGGTCCCCATACTCCTCGAACCGAGGATCCACATGCGCACATCTCTCTTCGCCGGGCTCTGCGCAGCCGCGCTGACCGGTGCCTCACTCCTCACCCTCGCCGGTCCCGCGCAGGCCGCGGACGGCACGACCCTCTACGTCCGGCCGACGGTCACCACCTGCTCCGACACCGGACCCGGCACCTACGACCAGCCGTTCTGCACGATCGGCGCCGCCGCGTCGGTCGTCTCCGCGGGGCAGACCGTCGAGATCAGCGGCGGCGTCTACCGGGAGCACGTCACCGTCACCCGGTCCGGCACGCCGGACGCGCCCATCGTCTTCCGGGGCGGTCCCTCCAGCTCGCAGCTGGTCGGCACGGCGGCCGGGATCACCATCGACGGCCAGCACGACATCAGGATCGAACGGATCCAGGTCCCCGGCGCGGCCGACCACCCCGCACTGGACATCCGCAACGCCGCCCGCATCACGGTTGAGGGCGGCGGCTACTCGCTGACGAGCGGTGCGACCGGGACGGTCGTACGCCTCACGGGTGTCACCGACTCGGTCCTGAATCGCTTCTTCGTCTCCGGCAGTTCGCTGACCACGGGCATCGTGCTGGACGAGGCCACGTCCGGCGTGCGCCTGTCGTCGATGGACGTCGTGGGCAACCCGAACGATCCCGTCGAGCAGAGCGTCGGGATCCGGGTCGAGGGCCCCGACAACACGATTGCCGGCAATTCCTTCCAGCGCTTCACCGGAGCCGCCATCAGCGTCGCGGCGAGCGCGCGCGGGACGACCGTGGCGAACAACGAGATCACCGAAGGACTCGGGTACGGCGTCCACAACACCGGCGCCACCGGCACGGCGATCACCAACAACACCATCCAGGACCGCTGCCGCGGCGGCGTCCGCGTCGAGGCCGGCTCCACCGGCGTCTCGGTGCAGAACAACCGGCTCGTCAAGAGCCCCAACCACAGCTGCCCGTCGCCGCCGGGGCACGGCACGCAGATCGCCGTCGAGGGCGGCGCCACCGCCGACACGGTGGTCGACTACAACCTCGCCGACCTCTACCTGTCCGGCTCGTCGGCGATCTACTCCTGGAACGGCACCCCGATGGGCCTGACGGCATTCCGCGCCGCCTCCGGCCAGGCCGCGCACGACCTGGACACCCCGGGCCCGACGGGCGGCTACGACTCGGCCAACTCGGCCGCTCCGGGCTTCCCGGCGACCGACCGCAACGGCACCGCCCGGGTGGACGATCCGGCGGTGCCGAACACCGGCGCCGGTCCGCTGCCCTACGCCGACCGGGGGGCGGTCGAGACCGTCCGCGGCCCGGACACCCGCTTCGCCCTCACGCCGAACCTCGACACCGGCTCGGTCACCGTCGACGCCTCCGCCACCGTGCCGGGGACCGTGCCGATCGCCACCTACCGGTTCGACTTCGGCGACGGCACGGTCGTCACCCAGGGCACGCCGATCGCCACCCACCGGTACGCCGCCCGGAACACGTACAGCGTCTCCGTCCGGGCCACCGGCACGGACGGCCGCAAGGACGACACCACGCACGCGGTGAGCGTGCTGCCGCGCACCGGCACCGTCGGCCTCCTCGCCACGTCCGCCCTCCGGTACGTCGCTCCGATGGCCAACGTGCCGTGGCCCTCGCTCGCCGCGGGCGGGCCGGACCTCGGCACCGTCGCCCAGCTCGACCTGGTCGATGCCGGCGACGGCAAGGTGGCCCTGTTCCAGCGTTCGGCCGGCCGGTACGTCTCTGCCGACACGGCCGGGGTGACCGCACTGACCTACCAGACGGTGGTGGTCGGCGACACCGAGCGGTACACCCTGGTCCGCAACGCGGACGGAACGGTCAGCCTGAAGTCGGTCGCCGCCGGGAAGTACGTGACCGCGACCGCGAACGCGACCACGCCGCTGGTGGCCAACGGCAAGACCATCGGCACCGAGCAGAAGTTCTACCGGGTGAACGTCGCCGACGCGGACCGCTCGTTCAAGGCCGGCGCGAACGGCAAGTACGTCACCGCCGAGAGCGCCGGAGCCAAACCGCTGATCGCCAGCCGGACCAGCGTCGGCCCGTGGGAGCGGTTCGACCTCGCCGACCTCGGCAACGGGCAGGTCGGCCTGTTCGCCCACGCGAACAACCGCTTCGTCTGCGCGGACAACGCCGGCCTCAACCCACTCATCGCCAACCGCACCAGCGCCGGCGCCTGGGAGACGTTCACCCTGATCCGCAACGCCGACGGCACGGTCAGCCTGAAGGCAACCGTCAACAGCCGCTACGTCACCGCCGACAGCGGCGGCGCGAAGCCGCTGATCGCCAACCGCACCGCCATCGGCCCCTGGGAGAAGTTCACCCTCGAAGGCTGACCCAGCACACGACAGCGACGCCCGCCCGGCTGACACAACCGGGCGGGCGTGGCCGTTCGTGTCGAGGTCGAGGCGCCGTCCGAAACGCCGACCGGGGCAGCGGGGACACCTGCCCATGGGTAAAAATCAACGCCCGGGTTTCGTCCGGGTTCCCTTTCCTCTCGACCGAGGATGCACATGCGCCATTCCTCAGTCGCCGGGCTCACCGCACTCGCGCTGACCGGCGGATCCCTGCTGTCCCTCGCCACCCCGGCCCAGGCCGCCGACGCGGCGGTCCTCTACGTCCGCAAGATGTCGACCGCCTGCTCCGACACCGGGGCCGGCACCCTCGCCCAGCCCTACTGCTCCATCGCCCCGGCCGTCGCGCGGGTCACCGCCGGCCAGACGGTCGACGTCGGTCAGGGCAGCTACCCCGAGCGCGTCACCGTCGCCAGCTCCGGCACGCCGGACCAGCCGATCACCATTCTGGCCAGCAACGTCGCCACGCTCAGCGGACCGTCGGCCGGCTTCGTCATCGACGGCCAGCACGACATCGTGCTGCAGAACCTCCGGGTGGACAAGGCGGTCGACGTGCCTGCCCTCGACCTCCGGAACGCCGCCGGCATCAGGATCCAGGGCGGCAGCTACGCCATGGCCGACGCCCCCACGGCACCCGCGGTACGCCTCACGGGCGTGGCCCGATCGACTCTGAAGAATCTCGCCGTCAGCGGAAAGAAGCTGGTTGGCGGGATGGTCCTGGACGCCTCGACAACGGGCGTCGTCGTCAGCTCGTCGTTCGTGAGCACCAGCTCGTCGTCGAACCTGCTGCACACCGACCACACCGTCGGAATTCGGGTCGACGGCCCCGGCAACACCCTGCTGAACGACATCGTCACCGGCTTCACGGATGCCGGGGTGGTGATCGGCCCGGACGCCGACGACATGGTGTTGGCGAACAACCAGGTCAACAGCAGCGGCGGGGTCGGGATTCACAATCGGGGCGCCAGCGGCACTGCGATCACGAACAACACCGTGCGCGACCACTGCCTGGACGGCATCCGGGTCGACGGGGCGTCGGCGGGCGTATCGGTGCAGAACAACGTGCTGATCTCCAACGGCCTGGGCACCCAGGACTACTGCGACTCGACGGCCGACCCCACCGCCGAGATCGGCGTCTACGACGACGCCGGCAAGACCACGACGATCGACTACAACAACACCACTCACGGCTTCACACCGGCCGGGACGAACTACTCCTGGAACGGCACCCGGATGAGCCTGGAGTCGTTCCGGAGCGTGTCCGGGCAGGCTGCCCACGACAAGAACACGGCGTACACCGCAGACGCCCAGGACTCGGCGAACTCCGCGGCGCCCGGTTACCAGACCACTGACCGGACCGGCGCCGCCCGGGCCGACAACCCCGCGGTGCCGAACACCGGCGCCGGCCCGATCGCCTACGCCGATCGGGGCGCCACCGAAGCCCTGGGCACCCCGGTCGCCAACGTCGACCCGAGGCTCGACCTCGGCGCGTCCTCGGTCACCCTCGACGCCTCGGCCTCCACCCCCGGCTACGTCCCGCTCACCTCGTACGTCTTCGACTTCGGGGACGGCACGGTGGTCACCGAGAGCACGCCGGTCGCCTCGCACACCTACGCCGCGGTCGGCACGTACCAGGTGTCGGTGACGGTGTCCGGCAGCGACGACCGGGCCGCCACCAGCACGCAGAACGTCAGCGTGCTGCGGCGTACCGGCACGATCGGGCTGCTCTCGCTCTACAACCTTCGATACGCGGCCTCGGCGACCGCGGGGCAGGGTGTGGTGGCTGACCAACTCACGCTCGGTGCCTCCGGCCAGTTCGACCTGGCGGACGCCGGCAACGGCCAGGTCGCCCTCTTCTCCCGGGCCACTCGCCGGTACCTCGGCAACGGCGGCTCGGTACTCCCGCTCCGCACGGATGTCACGGCGAACGAGAAGTTCGACCTGGTGCGTAACTCCGACGGCACGGTCAGCCTGGGGAACGGCGGCACCTACGTGAGCAACCCGTCGGGCACCGCGCCGCTGACCGTCGTCGCCACCACGATCGGCACCCGGGAGAAGTTCTACCGGGTGAACGTCGCCGAGGCGGACCGCTCGTTCAAGGCCGGCGCGAACGGCAAGTACGTCACCGCCGAGAGCGCCGGAGCCAAACCGCTGATCGCCAGCCGGACCAGCGTCGGCCCGTGGGAGCGGTTCGACCTCGCCGACCTCGGCAACGGGCAGGTCGGCGTGTTCGCCCACGCGAACAACCGCTTCGTCTGCGCGGACAACGCCGGCCTCAACCCACTCATCGCCAACCGCACCAGCGCCGGCGCCTGGGAGACGTTCACCCTGATCCGCAACGCCGACGGCACGGTCAGCCTGAAGGCAACCGTCAACAGCCGCTACGTCACCGCCGACAGCGGCGGCGCGAAGCCGCTGATCGCCAACCGCACCGCCATCGGCCCCTGGGAGAAGTTCACCCTCGGAGGCTGACCCAGCACACGACAGCGACGCCCGCCCGGCTGCCACAACCGGGCGGGCGTCGGCGTCAGCGCTCCAGGATCGCCGTCACGCCCTGCCCGCCGGCCGCGCAGATGGAGATCAGGCCGCGCCCGCTCCCCTTCTGGTCGAGGAGCTTGGCCAGGGTCGCCACGATCCGGCCGCCGGTGGCCGCGAACGGGTGCCCGGCGGCCAGTGAGGACCCGTTGACGTTGAGCTTGTCCCGGTCGATCGAGCCGAGCGGCGCGTCCAGGCCGAGCCGCTCCTTGCAGAACTCCGGCGACTCCCAGGCGGCCAGGGTGGCCAGCACCTGCGAGGCGAACGCCTCGTGGATCTCGTAGTAGTCGAAGTCCTGCAGGGTCAGCCCGGCCCGGGCGAGCATCCGGGGCACCGCGTACGCGGGTGCCATGAGCAGGCCCTCGTCGCCGTGCACGAAGTCCACGGCCGCCGTCTCGGACCAGGAGAACCAGGCCAGCACCGGCAGGTGGTGAGCACGGGCCCACTCCTCGGACGCCAGCAGCACAGTGGACGCCCCGTCGGTGAGCGGCGAGGAGTTGCCGGCGGTCATGGTGGCCGCCTCGGCGTCCGGACCCTTGGCGCCGAAGACCGGCTTCAGCGAGCCGAGCTTCTCCAGGCTGGTGTCCGCGCGGAGGTTCTGGTCGCGGGTGAGCCCCAGGTAGGGGGTCATCAGGTCGTCGAAGAACCCCTTCTCGTACGCGGCGGCGAGCCGCTGGTGCGAGCGGAGCGCCAACTCGTCCTGGGCCTGCCGGTCGATGTTCCAGCGCAGCGCCGTCTTCGCGGCGTGGTCGCCCATCGACAGCCCGGTCCGCGGTTCGGCGTTGCGCGGGATCTCCGGCTTGAACGGCTGGAGCGGGCGCAGCTTGGCGGCGAGCTTCAGCCGTTCGCCGAGGGTCCGGGCGGAGTTGAGCTGGATCAGGGTCCGGCGGAGGTCCTCGTTGACCGCGAGAGGCGCGTCGGAGGTGGTGTCGACGCCGCCGGCGATGCCGACCTCGATCTGCCCGAGGGCGATCTTGTTGGCGACCAGGATGGCGGCCTCCAGCCCGGTGCCGCAGGCCTGCTGGATGTCGTACGCGGGGGTGTGCGGGTCGAGCCGGGAACCGAGCACCACCTCGCGGGTGAGGTTGAAGTCCCGGGAGTGCTTGAGCACGGCGCCGGCCACCACCTCGCCGACCCGCTGCCCGGCCAGCCCGAACCGGGCGACCAGCCCGTCCAGCGCCGCGCCGAGCATGTCCGCGTTGGACGCGTGCGCGTAGCGCGAGTTGGAGCGGGCGAAGGGGATGCGGTTGCCGCCGATCACCGCGACCCGCCGGACACTCTGCACGATCGGCCTCCTCGAAGCTGTTGCCCGAACCCTACTCGCCAGTAGGCTACGCCTATGACCGACAGGTACGCGAGCTTCGTCCAATCGGGGGCCGGCCGCGCGCTGGTCAAGCGCCTCGGGCTGCCCGACCCGCCCCGCCTGCGCCGGCACACGCCGGGCGACCCGCTCGTTCCCGGGCCGGTCCTGCTCGGCGCGTCGACCGGTGGCCGGCTCGCCGAGCCGGTGGGCAAGGCGCTGACCGCCGCCGGGGTCGAACTGGTCGACCCGGCCGCCGCCACCGACGCCACCGCCCGCTTCGCGGCCCTGGTGTACGACGCCAGCGGCATCACCGACTCCACCGGCCTGCGCCAGCTCTACGACTTCTTCCACCCGCAGGCCCGGGCGCTGCTGCCCAGCGGCCGGGTGATCGTGCTGGGCACCCCGCCGGCCGAGTGCGGCTCACCGCGGGAGGCCACCGCCCAGCGCGCGCTGGAGGGGTTGACCCGCAGCATCGGCAAGGAGTTCGGCCGTGGCGTGACGGCCCAGCTCGTGTACGTCACGAGGGACGGCGACGCCGGCACCCCGGTCAGCCTGGAGTCCACCCTGCGCTTCCTGCTCAGCGGCCGGTCCGCGTACGTCTCCGGGCAGGTGATCCGGGTCGGCGCCGGGACCGCCGCCGCGCCGGCCGACTGGGACCGGCCGCTGGACGGCCAGGTGGTCCTGGTCACCGGGGCGGCCCGGGGCATCGGCGCGGCGCTGGCCCGGGTGCTCGCGCGGGACGGCGCCTCGGTCGTCGCGCTGGACATCCCGGCCGCCGGTGACGAGCTGGCCGCGGTGGCCAACGAGATCGGCGGCAGCGCCGTGCAGCTCGACCTGACCGCCCCGGACGCACCGACCCGGCTGGCCGAGCACCTGGCGAGCCGGCACGGCCGGGTCGACGTGGTGGTGCACAACGCCGGCATCACCCGGGACAAGACGCTCGGCCGGATGGACGCCGACCGCTGGGACTCGGTGATCGACGTGAACCTCTCCAGCCAGGAGCGGATCAACGACGTGCTGCTGGAGCGGGGCCTGATCCCGGCCGGCGGCCGGATCGTCTCGGTCTCCTCGATCGCCGGCATCGCGGGCAACCGGGGCCAGACCAACTACGCGACCAGCAAGGCCGGGGTGATCGGCCTGGTCGACTCCCTCTCCCCGGTGCTGCGCGAGCGGGGCATCAGCCTCAACGCGGTCGCACCCGGCTTCATCGAGACCCGGCTGACCGCCCGGATCCCGCTGATGATCCGTGAGGCGGGCCGGCGGATGAACAGCATGGCCCAGGGCGGCCTGCCGGTGGACGTGGCCGAGACGATCGGCTGGCTGTCCTGGCCGGCGAGCGGCGCGGTCAGCGGCAACGTGGTCCGGGTCTGCGGCCAGAGCCTGCTGGGGGCGTGATGGCGCGGCGAAAGCAGCGGCCGGAGGAGCCGGCCGAGGAGCTGTCGGTGCACGAGCTGATCGACGGGCCGACCCAGGACCTCACCTCGGCCCGCGCGGCGCTCGCCGCCCGGAACGCCCCGGAGCCGCCGGTCGAGGCGACCCAGGACCTGTCCGCGCTGGCCCAGGACCGCACCCAGGACCTGTCCGCCCTGGCCGACGACCGCACCCGCGACCTGTCCGGCGCGGCAGCCGCGGTCACGTCGGGCGGCGCGGCCACCCTGGTCGCGCCGGAGCGCACCGGGCCGGACGGCCGGCTGCGCCTCGACCTGCCGCGGCTGCCGGCGCCGGGGGCGCTCTACCGGCGGGCCCTGCTGGGGGCGCTGCCCGGCATGGGTGGCCGGCGCCGGCCGGATGTGCCCGCCGTGGAGCTGGCGGTCTCCGGTGTGCCGGTCGACCCGGCCCACCTCGCGGACTACGACCGGGTCTGCGGGTTCCGGCTGGCCGACCGGCTGCCGGCGACGTACCTGCACGTGCTGGGCTTTCCGTTGTCGCTGCGGCTGATGACCGCGCCGGAGTTCCCCATCCCGTTGACCGGAGTGGTGCACGTGGCCAACCGGATCACCGTGCACCGGCCGGTCGAGGTCGGCGAGACGGTGGACTTCCGCACGTACGCCGAGAACCTGCGCCCGCACGAGCGGGGCCGGCAGCTCGACGTTGTGCTGGTCGGCTCGGTCGGTGGGGAGGAGGTCTGGCGGGGCGTCTCGACGTACCTCGGAAAGCAGCGCTCCGCGGGCGGCGGCCCGCGGCCCGACCGGGGTGACCGCCCGACCCCGCCGGCCTCGGCGCACTGGCGGGTGACCCCCCGGGTGGGCACCGGCTACGCGCGGGTCTCGGGCGACCACAACCCGATCCACACGTCCCGGCTGGGCGCGCGGCTGTTCGGCTTCCCGCGCCCGATCGCGCACGGCATGTGGAGCAAGGCGCGCTGCCTGGCCGCGCTGGAGAGCCGGCTGCCGGAGGCCTACACGGTGGAGGTGGCGTTCAAGCTGCCCGTGCCGCTGCCGTCCACGGTGGCCTTCAGCGCCACGGCCACGGGCGCGACCTGGGACTTCGCGCTGCACGACGCGCGGCAGGGCCGGCCGCATCTGGTGGGCACCGTCCGCTGAGGAAAGAGGGGCTTGAGGTCCCCTCTTTCGTGCGTTAAGTTGTTCTCAGATTGAGTTGTTCTCAAGATGAGAGAGACGGGACGCCGTGAACGAGCAGGACTTCCTGGCCGCGTACGACCCTCGGGACTACCCGGCGGTCGCCGTCACCGTCGACGTGGTGGCGCTGACCGTCCGCGAGGGCGCGCTGCACGTGCTGCTGATCCGCCGGGCCGCCCCGCCCTACACGGGGCACTGGGCGCTGCCCGGCGGCTTCGTCCGCCCCGACGAGGACCTGGCCACCGGCGCCCGGCGCGAGCTGGCCGAGGAGACCGGGCTCGGCGGCGAGCGGCTGCGCCGCGTCCACCTGGAGCAGCTCGCCACCTACGGCGGGCCCGACCGGGACCCGCGGATGCGGGTGGTCTCGGTCGCCCACCTGGCCTTCGCCCCCGACCTGCCCGACCCGGTCGCCGACACCGACGCCGACGACGCCCTCTGGCTGCCGGTGACCGCGCTGACGAGCCGGCAGCTCGCCTTCGACCACGGCCGGATCATCGACGACGGGCTGGAGCGGGCCCGCTCCAAGCTGGAGTACACGCCACTGGCCACCCGCTTCCTCGAACCCGAGTTCACCATCACCGAGCTGCGGGCCGTCTACGAGACGGTCTGGGGGCACCCGCTGCACGCCGGCAACTTCCACCGCAAGGTGCTGTCCGTGCCCGGCTTCGTGGAGAGCACCGGCGCCAGCACCGAGCGCGGCGGCGCGCGCGGCGGACCCCGGGCCAAGCTCTACCGCGCCGGCGACGCCCGGCTCCTCCACCCGGCGCTCCTGCGCCCCGCCCGGGAGGAGACGGTGCGGTGAGGACCGAGGAGGCCATCCGGCTGGTCGCCACCGCGCGCGGCGACGCCGACCTGTTCGGCACCGACGCGCCGGCCCGCCGCTACCGCGAGCTGGTCACGGCCCTGCACCCCGACCGGCTCGGCGCCCTCGACCCGGGGGTACGCGCCGCCGCCACCGACGCGCTGATGACGGTGACCGCCCGCTGGCGGGGCGGCCGCGGCGCCCAACTCGGCGACTACACGCTGCGCCGGATCGCGTACGTCGGCGACCTGGCCGACCTCTACGACGTCGGGCGGGACCGGCTGCTCAAGCTGCCCCGCGACCCGGCCGACGACGACCTGATGGCCCGCGAGGCGCGCGCCCTGCGACGGATCGCCGAGCGGGGCGACCCGCGGCACCTGTCCTACGTGCCCCGGCTCGTCGACCACCTGCCCGTCCAGGACCCGGCGACCGGCGCGGAACGGCTGGTCAACGTGGTGGCCGCGGCACCCGGGCTGCGCAGCCTCGACGAGGTGCGCCGGGCGTACCCGGACGGGGTGGACCCGCGCGACGCGGCCTGGATGTGGCGGCGGCTGCTGGTCGCCCTCGGCCTGGCCCACCGGGCCGGGGTGGTGCACGGCGCGGTGCTCCCCCGGCACGTGCTGATCGAGCCGGACGCGCACGGCGTGGTCCTGGTCGACTGGTGCTTCGCGGTGGTCGGCGAGGGCGCCGTCCCGGCGCTGGTCCCCGGTTACGAGGAGTGGTACCCGGCCGAGGTGACCGCGCGGCGGCCCGCCGGCCCGGGCACCGACCTGGCCATGGCCGCGCGCTGCATGACCTGGCTGATGGCCGACCGGGCCCCGCGCGAGCTGCGGGCCTTCGCGGCCGGCTGCCGGCGCCCGAAGCTGGCCGCCCGCCCCGACGACGCCTGGCGGCTGCTCGGCGAACTCGACGAGGTGCTGGAACGCCTCTTCGGCCCCCGCACCTTCCGACCCTTCACCCTCAATCCCTAGGGAGGCTGCCATGGGCAGCGGAATCTGGTCCACCGACGTGTACGACGCCGCCGACCGCTACCGACGGGCCACCGGCGCGAGCGCCTTCTCCTACAGCGACAGCGGGGCGCGCACGGTGCACCCCGCGCTCGACCCGCGCGGCGCGGTCCGGGAGAGCCGCGACTCGGACGAGCACCCCCGGTCGACGCCCATCGCGGTGCTCTTCGACGTGACCGGCTCGATGGGGCACGTGCCCCGGGTGCTCCAGAGCAAGCTGCCGCAGCTGCTCGGCCTGCTGCTCCGCCAGGGGTACGCCCGCGACCCGCAAATCATGTTCGGTGCGATCGGCGACGCCACCTGCGACCGGGTGCCGTTGCAGATCGGCCAGTTCGAGTCCGACAACCGGATGGACGACGACCTCGGCCGGATCGTGCTGGAGGGCGGCGGTGGCGGCCAGATGACCGAGTCCTACGAGCTGGCCCTGTACTTCATGGCCCGGCACACGGTCACCGACAGCTGGGCGAAGCGGGGCCGGCGCGGCTACCTGTTCATCATCGGCGACGAGCTGGCGTACCGCCGGGTGGACCGGCGGCAGGTGGCCCGGCTGATCGGCGACGACCTGCGCGAGGACGTGCCGCTGCGGCAGATCGTCGACGAGGTGACCCGGCGCTGGGACACCTACTACCTGCTCCCGGCCGGCAGCGCGTACGCGGGCAGCCGCACGGTGCTCGACTTCTGGCGCGACCTGCTCGGGCAGCACGCCGTCGAGCTCGACGACCTCGACGCGGTCTGCGAGACCATCGCGCTCACCGTCGGCCTCGGCGAGCAGGCCGTCGACCTGGACGCCGGGCTGCGCGACCTGGACCGGGCCGGGTCGACGGCCGGCCCGACCGTCTCCCGGGCGCTCGCCCGCCTCGGCGGTGACCGGCGCCCGGTGGCCACGCTGCCGTTCGCCCCGACCGACGGCAGCGGGGTCACCCGGCTGTGAGGCACGTGATGGTGGTCGACCTCGGCTACGGCGACGCCGGCAAGGGCACCGTCGTCGACTGGCTCTGCGCGAGCCGGCCGGTGCACACGGTCGTCCGGTTCAACGGGGGCGCGCAGGCGGCGCACAACGTCGTGCTGCGCGACGGGCGGCACCACACGTTCGCGCAGTTCGGCTCCGGGACGTTCCACCCCGGCGTCGGTACGCACCTGTCGCGGCACGTGGTGGTGGACCCGCTGGCGCTGGCCGCCGAGGCCGACCACCTCACGGCGGTCGGGGTACCCGACGCGCTCGACCGGCTGACCGTGGACGGGGAGGCGCTGCTGGCCACCCCGTACCACCGGGCCGCCAACCGGGCGCGGGAGATCGCCCGGGGAGCCGACCGGCACGGCTCCTGCGGGCTGGGGGTGGGCGAGGCGGTCGCGTACGGCCTCGCCCACCCCGACGAGGCGCCCCGGGTGGCGGACTGCCGCCGCCCGGCGGTGCTGCGCCGGCGGCTCGCCGCGCTGCGGGACCGGCTCACCGCCGAACTCGGCCCGCTGGACGTACCGCCGGTCGAGGGCTGCCTGCCCGCGTACGCCGGGTTCGCCGACCGGGTGGCGATCGTCGACCGGACGTGGCTGTCCGGGGCACTCCGGGCGGGGACCTGCGTCTTCGAGGGTGCGCAGGGGGTGCTGCTGGACGAGTGGCACGGCTTCCACCCGTACACCACGTGGAGCACCACCACCTTCGCCAACGCGGAGGCGCTGCTCGCCGACGCCGGACTGGCCGGGAGCGCCCAGCGGCTCGGCGTGCTGCGGGTGACCACCACGCGGCACGGCCCCGGGCCGCTGGTCACCGAGGATCCGGCGCTGCCGTTCGCCGACCCGCGCAACCCGACGAATCCCTGGCAGGGCCGGTTCCGGTTCGGCCACTTCGACGCGGTCGCCCACCGCTACGCGCTGGAGGTGGCGGGCGGCGTCGACGGGCTGGCCCTCACCCACCTCGACCTGGCCGGTCCGGGCCTGCGGATCTGCCGCCGCTACGACACCGCCGACCGCCTCGTGCCGGGTCCGGCCGGCGACCTGGACCGCCAGGCGGCGCTCACCGCCCGGCTGCTCCGGGCCCGCCCGGTCCTCGACGAGGCGCCCGCCGACTGGCCGGCGGCGGTGGCGGCCGAGCTGAACGCACCGGTGCTGCTCACCTCGCACGGGCCGACCGCCGAGGACAAGCTGCCCGCCCTCGCCGGAGCCGTTTCCGCACCCCGCTGACACCCCACCCCCGAGCATGGGTGCATGGGGGACGTGCTCGACCTGCTGCACCAGACGGTGGCCTCGCCGTGGGCGTACCTGGTGATCATCGTGGTCACCGCGGTCGACGCGTTCTTCCCGGCGGTGCCGGGCGAGACCGTGGCGATCACCGCCGGGGTCTTCGCAGCCGGCGGGGAGCCGAACGTGGTCGGCGTCATCGTGGCCGCCGCCTTCGGCGCGCTGCTCGGCGACAACATCTCCTACGCCATCGGGCGCGGCGGGGGCGCGCGCCGGCTGGCCCGGCTGCCCGTCGACAGCCGGCGCCGGGCGAGCTCCGAGTGGGCCCGCCGGGCGGTCGACCGGCGCGGCGGCGTCATCCTGACCACCTCCCGGTACGTCCCGGGCGGCCGGACCGCGGTCACCCTGACCATGGGCGCGGTCCGCTACCCGTTCCGTTCCTTCCTCATGTACGACGCGCTGGCCTGCGGCACCTGGGGCACCTACTGCGGCCTGCTCGGCTACTTCGGCGGGCTGGCCTTCGCGCACAATCCGGTCCAGGGCCTGCTCGCCGGGGTCGGCATCTCGGTGGCGGTCACCGGCCTGTTCGAGCTCGCCCGCTGGGCCCGCCGCCGCGCCCGCGCCCGGGCCACCGCGCGCCACTGACCAGGCCCCTAATCCTCCAGCAGGTCGGCGTCGTGGACCAGGATGGCGAGCTGGACCCGGTTGGCCACGTCGAGCTTGGCCAGCGCGCGGCTGACGTGGGTCTTCACGGTGGCCTCGCTCGTGCCGAGCCGACGGGCCACGTCGGCGTTCGCGTCGCCGCGGGCCACCTCCCGGACGATCGCCGCCTCCCGGTCGGTGAGCCGGGCCAGCCGCTGCCGGGCGGCCTCCCGCCGGGCCGGGCCGCGCTCGGCGAACGAGCTGATCAGCCGCCGGGTCACCGTCGGGGCGAGCATGGCGTTGCCGGCCGCGACGGTCCGCACGGCGGCCGCGAGTTCCCGGGGCGGGGTGTCCTTGAGCAGGAAACCGACCGCGCCGGCGCGCAGCGCGCCGTGCACGTACTCGTCCCGGTCGAAGGTCGTGAGCATGACGACCTTCGGGCCGGCGGCGACGATCCGCGGCGCGGCGGTCAGCCCGTCGGTGCCGGGCATCCGCACGTCGAGCAGCACCACGTCGGGCCGCAGCCGCACGGCGGCGGCGAACGCCTCGGCCCCGTCGGCCGCCTCGCCCACCACCGCGATGTCGGGTGCGGCCTCCAGGATCAGCCGCAGGCCGGCGCGGACCAGCTGCTCGTCGTCGGCGATCACGGTGCGGATCATGTGAGGTCCGCCATCGGCACCAGCGCCCGCAGCAGGAAACCGCCGTCGTCGGTCGGGCCGGCCGACAGCCGCCCGCCGGCCAGCTCGACCCGCTCGCGCAGCCCCACCAGGCCGAGCCCCGCGCCGGGCAGGGCGGCGCCGGGCCGGGCGGACGGCCCGTTGCGGACGACGGCCTCGATCCCGTCGGGCAGGTGCCGCAGGCGGACGGTGACCGCCGCGGCCGGGGCGTGCTTGCGGACGTTGGTCAGCCCCTCCTGGACAACCCGGTGCACGGTCCGGGCCACCCCGCCGGGCACCGGCCCGGGCGTCCCCTCGTCCCGCCGGTCCACCCGCAGGCCCGCCGCCCGCGACTCCCGGATCAGCTCGTCGACCGCGTCCAGGCCGGTCGGGGGGAGCGGCGTGCCGTCGCCGGCCCGCTGGCGCAGCACGCCCAGCACCTCGCGCAGGTCGGTGAGGGCCGCCCGGCCGGTGGAGCGGATCAGGGCGGCCGCCTCGACGGTGGCCGGCTCGGCGGCGGTCACCTCCAGCGCCCCGGCGTGCACCACCATGAGCGAGACCCGGTGCGCCACCACGTCGTGCATCTCCCGGGCGATCCGGGCCCGCTCCTCGGCGCGCACCCGGTCGGCGTGCGCCTCCTGCTCGCGTTCCACGCGTTCGGCGCGGTCCCGCAGGGCGGCCAGCGTGTCCCGCCGGGCGCCGATCCACAGGCCGGCGACCAGCGGGAAGACCACCACCCAGACGAAGAGCGCCGCGGCGTTGGCCCCGGTGGCGGTGGTCAGCCGGCGCTCCCCGCCGACCGCGACGCCGACAGCCACCCCGAGCAGGGCGACGACTCCCGCACCGAGCAGGTACGCGGCGAGGCGCCGACCGCGCAGCGCGACCCCCGCCCGCCAGGAGGCCAGGACGGCGGCCGGCGCGGCGGCCAGGACGAGCCAGCCGACGGCCGCCGCGGCGACCAGCGGCCAGCGGCGGGCCGCGACGGCTGCGGCGCCCGAGGCCAGCGCCACGACCAGCACCAGCAGGCGGGGCAGCGGCGAGCGGACGCCCAGGGCGCCGGTGGCCGACGCCCAGGTGCTGGCGGCCACCAGCGCGGCGAGCAGGAGCGGCGTGTGCCGCTCGGCCCGCCGCAGCAGGGCGGCGCGGGTGGTCACCCGGCGAGCCTAGGCCCGGCGGGCGCGCGACGGGGCGTACCTCCGGGAGGGTTGGGGGCCGACCCCGACGGCCCGTCGGGGTACGACGCGACGAAAGTAGCCGTCGCCGGGCGACCGACGGCAGATGGCCGGGACGGCCGGCGCGACCAGCATCGGGGCCATGGATTCCGTGCTCGACCTGCTCCACCAGACCATGTCCTCGCCCTGGGTCTACCTGGCGCTGTTCGCCGTCGCGGTGGTCGACGGCTTCTTCCCGGTGGTGCCGAGCGAGACCGCCGTGATCACGGCCGGGGTGTTCGCCGTGACCGGCCAGCCCGACCTGCCGCTGGTGGTCGTGGTGGCCGCGCTCGGCGCGCTGATCGGCGACCACGTGTCGTACGCGATCGGCCGTCACGGCGGCGGCCGGCTGCTGGCCCGGCTCCCGGCGGCCGTTCCCGCTCCTCAGGTGGCGGGCCGGAGCGGTCGTGGCGGCCGGCGGCGGGCCGCGCTGGAGCGGGCCCGGCGGGGCATCACGGCGCGTGGCGGACTGATCCTCATCGTGGCGCGGTACGTCCCGGGTGGACGGACGGCGGTCACCCTCACCATGGGTGCGGTCCGGTTTCCCCGGCGGCGGTTCCTGCTCTTCGACGCGCTGGCCGCCGTGTCCTGGGCGATCTACTCGGCGCTGGTCGGCTACCTGGGTGGGCTCGCCTTCGAGCGGGACCCGGTCCGCGGGCTGCTGCTCGGGCTGGGGTTGGCGCTGACCCTGACCGCCGTCGTGGAGACGGTGCGCTGGGCGCGCGGCCGGCGGGTGCGGGCCCGGGTCAGCCGGCCGGCGGGTGCCAGGTGACGCCGCGCAGCAGCTGGTCGGCGCCGAGCCAGGCCACGTTCATCATGCGGGTGGCGGTCTTCTCCGGGTCCGCCTCCGGGTGGTCGGCCAGCCAGTCGGCCAGCGACTCGGTCGCGCCCACCAGGGCGTACGCGACGACCTCCAGGTCGGTGGCGCCGACCTCGCGGCCCTTGGCGCGCAGCGCGTGGTCGAGCATCCCGGCGACCACCTCGACCAGCCGGCCGCGCATGGTGGCCAGCTCGGCGGCGAACGGCTGCTCACCGCGGGCCTGCCGGTAGAGCACCGCCCAGCCGTCCCGGTGCGCGCCGACGAAGCCGAAGAAGGCGCGCAGCCCGCGCCAGAGCCGCTCGTCGGCGGGCAGGTCGGGGGCGGCCGCCCCGGCGATGGCCTCCATCATCCGGGTGCCCTCCCGGTGCAGGCAGGCGACGAAGAGCTCCTCCTTCGTGCCCAGGTACGCGTAGACCATCGGCTTGGAGATGCCGGCGTCGTCGGCGATCTCGTCCATGCTGGCCGCGTGGAAGCCCCGGCGGGAGAAGACCTTGACCGCCGCGTCGAGCATCTGCTGCTCGCGCACGGCGCGGGGTAGGCGCTTGAAGGTCGGCGTGCTGGACACTCTTGCGAGCATACCTACTCGTGCGTAGGGTTACGCCTGAGTAACCAAAGTCGGCTCGCCCGAGAGGTGCATCCCCCATGAGTGACTTCGACCCGGCCAACTTCGCGAACGTCGGCCCGAAGGAGTTCGCGCAGCTGGTCAAGTCCACCCCCGACGACAAGCTCGCCGAGATCATGTCCGGCGACCTGCGCGGCAAGATCCTCAGCGAGGTCTTCAACCGGATGCCGACGCTGTTCCGGGCCGACCGGGCCGGCTCCACCAACGCGGTCATCCACTGGAACATCACCGGTCGCCCCGACGGTGGCACCGACACCTACGAGATCGTCATCGAGAACGGCACCTGCACCGCCTCGGAGACCCCGACCCGGGACCCGAAGCTCACCCTCACCATGGGCCCGGTCGAGTTCCTGAAGATCGTCTCCGGTGGTGGCAACCCGGTCATGATGTTCATGACCGGCAAGCTGAAGGCCAAGGGCGACCTGGGCCTCGCCGCCAACATCGCCAACCTGTTCGACATCCCCAAGGCCTGACATGGCCGAGTTCTCGCTCGACCTGAACGAGGAACAGCGGGACCTTCGCGACTGGGTGCACGGCTTCGCCGCCGAGGTCGTGCGCCCGGCCGCGGCCGAGTGGGACGCCCGGGAGGAGACCCCCTGGCCGATCATCCAGGAGGCAGCGAAGGTCGGCCTGTACGGCTTCGAGTTCCTCGCCACCTGCTGGGCCGACCCCACCGGGCTCTCCCTGCCGATCGCCAGCGAGGAGCTGTTCTGGGGTGACGCCGGCATCGGCCTGAGCATCTTCGGCACCTCGCTGGCCGTCGCCGCCATCTACGGCGCCGGCACCCCCGACCAGCTCGTCGAGTGGGTGCCGCAGTGCTTCGGCGACGTCGACCAGCCGGCGGTCGCCGCGTTCTGCACCACCGAGCCGGAGGCCGGCTCCGACGTCGGGTCGATGCGCTCCCGCGCGGTCTACGACGAGGCCACCGACGAGTGGGTGCTGAACGGGCAGAAGGCGTACGCCACCAACGGCGGCATCGCCGGCGTGCACGTGGTCACCGCCTCGGTCGAGCCCGACCTGGGCTCGCGGGGGCAGGCCGCGTTCGTCGTACCGCCCGGCACGCCGGGGCTCACCGCCACCCGCAAGCTGCGCAAGCTCGGGCTGCGCGCCTCGCACACCGCCGACGTCTTCCTCGACGACGTCCGGGTCCCGGGGCGCTGCCTGCTCGGCGGCAAGGAGGCGCTCGACGAGCGGCTGGCCCGGGCCCGCACCGGCCAGCGGGCCTCCGGCCAGGCGGCGATGCGCACGTTCGAACTGTCCCGCCCGACCGTCGGCGCGCAGGCGCTCGGCGTGGCCCGCGCCGCGTACGAGTACGCCCTCGACTACGCCAAGGAACGGGTCCAGTTCGGACGACCGATCATCGAGAACCAGGCGGTCGCGTTCGCGCTCGCCGACATGAAGATGGAGATCGACGCGGCCCGGCTGCTGGTCTGGCGGGCCTCCTGGATGGGTCGCAACAACCGGCCGTTCACGGCGGGCGAGGGCTCGATGTCCAAGCTCAAGGCGGGTGAGGTGGCCGTGTCCGTCACCGACCGGGCGGTCCAGCTCCTCGGCGGCGCCGGCTTCCTGCGCGACCACCCGGTCGAGCGGTGGTACCGGGACGCCAAGATCTACACCATCTTCGAGGGCACCTCCGAGATCCAGCGGCTGGTCATCTCCCGGGCCATCTCCGGCATGCAGATCCGCTGATCGCCGGCGGACCCCGACCCGACCCGCGACGGCACCGCCGTGCCGGGCGTACCGCCGTCGCGGGTCGGGCCGCCGGTCCACGTTCCGGATCCCGCCGGCTGGGCAACTGATCACGCGAGCTGGGCGCCGCGCCGCGGCGGGTGCATGATCGGAAGAACACGAACGCGAAGGAGGGTTGCGACTTGGACCTGCGGTTCATCGTCGCCACGCTGACCCGACGCGGACTGCTCAACCCGGGCCGCCCCATCCGGATGGCCTCCCAACTCAACGCCCTGCGCCGGTGGGGGTGGAGCCTCGCCGGCGAGCTGCGCCAGGCCGCCGCGCGCGACCCCGGGCGGACCGCCGTCGTCGACGAGCACGGCGCCTCGCTGACGTACCAGGAGCTGCTGGACCGGTCGGAACGGCTGGCCCGGTCGATGCGGGCCGGGCTCGGCGTGCAGTCCGGCGACCGGGTGGGTGTGCTCTGCCGCAACCACCACGGCCTCATCGAGGCGATCGTCGCCGCGATGCTGCTCGGCGCCGACGCCGTACTGGTCAACACCGGTCTCTCCGCGGCACAGCTGGCCACCGTGGCCGAGGAGCAGGGCCTGCGCGTGCTCGTGCACGACGCCGAGTTCGCCGAGCGGGTCCTCGGCCTTCCCGCCGACCTGTACCGGATCGACGAGCGCCGCCAGGAGGAGCTGATCGCCGGCGCGCTGCCCGGAGACCAGCTCAAGCCGCCGGAGCGGGACGGCCGCACCATCGTGCTCACCTCCGGCACCACGGGCGCTCCCAAGGGCGCCCGCCGGCCCACACCGCACGGCTTCGGCCCGCTGGTGTCCATCATCGACCGGATCCCGCTGCACGTTCACGACACCGTGCTGATCGCCGCGCCGATCTTCCACACCTGGGGGTACGCCGCCCTCCAGGTGTCGTTCGCGCTGCGCGCCACGATCGTGCTGCACCGCCGGTTCGACCCGGCCGCCACGCTGGCCGCCCTGGCCGGGCAGCCCTGCGACGCGCTCTTCGCCGTACCGGTGATGCTGCAACGGCTCATGGAGGCGCCGCCCCCCGAGCCCCGGCCACCGCTCAAGGTGGTGGCGGTCAGCGGCTCCGCCCTCCCCGGCGGCCTGGCCACCGCCTTCATGGACCGCTTCGGCGACGTCGTCCACAACCTCTACGGCTCGACCGAGGTCTCCTGGGCCTCGATCGCCGGCCCGGCCGAACTGCGCGCGGCCCCCACCACGGCGGGCCGCCCGCCGCACGGCACCCGCGTGGAGATCGTGGACGACGCCGGCGAACCGGTCCGGGACGGGGAGGTCGGCCGGATCTTCGTGGGCAACGAGATGCTCTTCGAGGGCTACACCTCGGGGGACGGCCGGGAGCGCCGCGACGGCCTGCTGGACACCGGCGACCTGGGCCGGATGAGCCCGGAAGGGCTGCTCTTCGTCGACGGGCGGGCCGACGACATGATCGTCTCCGGCGGGGAGAACGTCTTCCCGTCCGAGGTGGAGGACCTGATCGCCCGGCTGCCGCAGGTCCGCGAGGTCGCCGTGATCGGCGTTCCGGACCCGGAGTACGGCCAGCGGCTGGCCGCGTTCCTGGCCCTGCACCCCGGTGAGGCGCTCGACCCCGAGGCGGTCCGCGAGTACGTCCGGCACTACCTGGCCCGCTTCTCCGTGCCGAGGGACGTGGTGTTCGTGAAGTACCTGCCGCGCAACGCCACCGGCAAGGTGCTCGGCCGCGAACTCCGCCGCTACTACGCCTGAGCAGTCCCACAGGGGACAGACGGAGCTACCCCGCCGGTGGTACTTTCCGTGCGCCGGCTGCCCCGGCAGTGACTCTCATCCTCCGGGAGCGGCTCGCATGGTGCGAATCCGTCGGCGCTGGGCCCTGGGCCTCCTCCTCGGTGGTGTCTCGGCCACCGCGCTCGGCGCCGGCGAGCCCGTGCTGAGCCAGCGCCGCACCGGCCCGCCCACCCGCCGCCGGACGCCACCCGTCCAGGTGGAGAACCGCGCGGCGGGCGAACCCTGGTGGCCGCGCGGCGACATCCGGTCCGCCGACGACCGGCTACGGCAGATCCAGGGGTACGCCTCGACGACCAGCCTCGCCCCCGGCGAGTCCGTCGACTTCCACGTCGCGGTCAACCCGGCCCGCCCGTTCCGGATCACCGTGCACCGGCTCGGCTGGTACGGCGGCGCCGGCGCCCGGACCATGCTGACCAGCCCGGAACTCGACGGCACTCCCCAGCCGGTGCCGCCCGCCGACCCGGCCACCGGGACGATCGCCTGCCGCTGGCCGGTGTCCTGGACCCTCCGCATCCCCGAGGACTGGACCTCCGGCCTCTACCAGGCGGTCTTCACCTCCACCGACGGCTGGCGCGCGTGCACCCCGTTCGTGGTGCGCGACGACCGGCGGGCCGCCGCGCTGTGCGTGGTGCTGCCTGTGACCACCTGGCAGGCGTACAACCAGTGGCCGCTGGACGGGCGTGCCGGCAAGAGCCTCTACAACGGCTACACGGCCGGCGGGCAGCGCACCCCGGCCCTGCGGGCGCGCGAGGTGTCCTTCGACCGCCCCTACCCCGACGCGGGCCAGCCGATCCAGTTCAGCCGGGACCAGGACGCCGTCCAGTGGCTGGAGCGCAACGGCTACGACGTCAGCTACGCGACCAGCCTCGACCTGCACTCGGGGCGGCTCGACCCGTCCCGGCACCGCGGGCTGGTGTTCTGCGGGCACGACGAGTACTGGTCGGCGGAGATGCGCCGGGCCGCCGAGGCCGGGCTGGCCGGCGGCACCAGCCTCGCCTTCCTCGGCGCCAACAGCGTCTACTGGCACATCCGGGTGCGCCCCTCGGCCGACGGCCGTCCCGAGCGGATCGTGGCCTGCGCCAAGACCACCCCCGACCCCGGCGAGGACGCCGCCGGGCCGACGGTGACCTGGCGCGACCTGGGCATCCCCGAGCAGGCCCTGCTCGGCGTCCAGTACAACGGCATCGTCGCCACCCCGCAGCCGCTGGTGGTCCGGTCCGCCAAGCACTGGGTGTGGGCCGGCACCGGAGTGGCCGACGGCGACCGGATCCCCGGGGTCGTCCGGGGCGAGGCGGACGGCGTCAGCGCCGCCGCCGCCCGGCCCGCGGGGCTCGACGAGACCCTGCTCAGCGGGTCGCCGTACCCGGCTCGGCAGGGCCGGCAGCGGACGCAGAGCACCCACGTGTACGAGACGCCCCAGCGCGCGGTGGTCTTCGCCACCGGCACGCTGGGCTGGACGATGGCACTGAACCGGCGCGGCCACCGCGACGAGCGGATCGAACGGGCCACCGCCAACGTGCTCGACCGGATGGTCGGCCGCACGCCCGTCCGCCCGGCGTCGCCGGGCAGAACCGGCATGGAGACGGCGGGTCAGCCAGCGGTCTCCCCCGGCGCGACGAACCGCTGACGACCGGGCTGGCGGCTCGGGCGCCGGCCCCATCGGCCCTGCCCTGCCCTGTCCTGCGTGGCCGGACCCGGCCCGGTCAGGCGGGAAGGTCGATCCGGCCGTCCACGGCCGCCGCGGCGATGTCGGAGCGGTGGTGCGAGCCGGCCAGCTCGATGCCGCGTACCAGCTCGTAGGCGGCGTCCCGCGCGGCGGCCAGGGTCGGGCCGGTGGCCGTACCGCAGAGGACCCGGCCCCCGGCGGAGCGCAGGCTCCCGTCGGGGTCGCGGCGGGTGCCGGCGTGGATGACCCCGGCGCGGTCCGCGCCGGTGATCACGTCACCGGTACGCGGCGCCGCCGGATAACCCTCAGCCGCCACCACGACGGTGACCGCCGCCCCGTCGCGCCAGCGCAGCGGCGGGTGCGCGGCCAGCGTGCCGGTGGCGGCGGCCTGCAGCAGACCGGCCAGGGGCGTCTCCAGCAGGGCGAGCACCACCTGGGTCTCCGGGTCGCCGAAGCGGGCGTTGAACTCGATCACGCGCGGGCCGGCGGCGGTGATCGCCAGGCCCACGTAGAGCAGGCCGGCGAACGGGGTGCCCCGGCGGCGCAGCTCGGCCAACGTCGGGTGCACGACGTCGCGCATCACCTCGTCGACCAGACCGGGCGGGGCCCAGGGCAGCGGCGCGTACGCGCCCATGCCGCCGGTGTTCGGCCCGGTGTCGCCGTCGCCGACGCGCTTGAAGTCCTGGGCGGGCAGCAGCGGCACGGCGGCCTCGCCGTCGGTGACCACGAAGAGCGAGACCTCGGGACCGGCCAGGTACTCCTCGATCACCACCCGGCCGCACTCCTCGGCGTGCCGCTCGGCGGCGGCGCGGTCATCGGTTACCACGACGCCCTTGCCGGCGGCCAGCCCGTCGTTCTTCACCACGTACGGGGCGCCGAACTCGTCCAGCGCCCTGCCGACGCTCTCCGCGTCGGCGCAGGTGTACGCCCGGGCGGTCGGCACGCCGGCCGCGGTCATCACGTCCTTGGCGAAGGTCTTCGAGCCCTCCAGCCGGGCCGCCTCGGCCGACGGACCGAACGCCGCGATGCCCTTGGCCCGCACCGCGTCGGCGACCCCGGCCACCAGCGGCGCCTCCGGCCCGATCACCACCAGGTCCGCGGCCACCTCGACGGCGAGCGCCGCCACCGCCGCCGGATCGGCGCCGTTCACGTCCCGCAGCTCCGCCACGCCCGCGATCCCCGGATTACCGGGAGCCGCGACCAGCGCCGAGACAGAGGGATCGCCGGCCAGTCCGAGCGCGAGCGCATGCTCCCGCCCTCCACCACCCACAAGAAGAACCCGCACGACCCCGCATCCTACTGACCACCCCACCCCACCCGGTCGATCATGAGGTTGGCGGCAAGAAATGAGATCGACATCGCCGCCAACCTCATGATCGACGCAGGGCTCGGGTGGTGAGGGCGCGCCGGACGACGGACGGGATGTAGTCGGGGGTCAGGGTGTCGGGCCAGGTGAAGCGGAGGATCGTCCAGCCGGCGTTCGTCAGGCGGTTCTGGCGGCGACGATCGTTGAAGAGGGCATCCGGGGCTGCGTGCGGAGTTCTGCCGTCCGCCTCGGCGATGAGCCGTCCAGCGCGCCAGCCCAGGTCCCCGATGCCAAGCAGATAACCGTCGGAGTCCCGTACCTCGATCTGGAGGGCATCCGGACGGACTCCGCCGTCGACGCATCGCAGCCGGGTACGCGTCTCGAGCGGGGACTGCGCCAGACCGTTCGCCTCCGCGATGTAGCCCCGGGCGGCCACGACACCTCGCCTCCCGCGCATCAGCGCCGGAAGGGAGAGCAGCTCGTCCTCGCTGATCACCCCGCGGTTCAGCGCCGAGTCGAGCAATGCCACTGCCGGATAACGGCGCTCTCGCAGGATCAGCTCCGCGACAGTCCGCACCGCGGTGGTCACCGGGACACCGCCGATCACGGTCAGCGCCTCGGCGGCGTGTTCGAGCTGGTGCAGCACGACGGCCGGCTCCTTGACGCGTGCCGGTCTGGCCACGCGGCCCGGCAGGGCCACATGAATCGCGCCCGTTCGCGAGAATCCGCCGATCCCGTGCAGCTCGGCCGCCGTCGCGAGCACGGCGTGGGCGTGCGGCCCCAGCGAGAGCACGGCCGCCCTGATCCGGCTCAGCCGCTGACCGCCACCCGTCGCCGCGGGCTCGATCAGGTAAGCGGCGCGGGACAGTCGTCGCCAGCGACCAAACGCCACAAGGTTGTCGATCTCATGCCGGCTGAACCCGGCCCCCAAAGCCTGCTGCCGGGTGACAACGCCACCCTGGCGAGCGGCAACGCCCCTGATCACCTGCTGACGTTCCACACACCAAAGGCTCCCCGCCCCGCAGAAAGCCCGAGACCCCCTGTGGACAACCACCCGCCCCCTGTGGACAACCAGCCGCCTCTCCGCGTCGATCATGAAGTTAGCGGCGATCTGGATCTACAAAACTGCCGCTAACTTCATGATCACCAGGCGGGGGCGGGAGGCGGGAGGGGGGTGGGTGGTTAGGGGAGGAGGGGGTGGCGGATTACGTTTTCTTCGCGGCCTGGGCCTACGCCTACGATGCTCACCTTTGTGCCGCAGAGTTCTTCGATGCGGGCGATGTAGCGGCGGGCGTTTTCCGGGAGTTCGTCCTCGGTGCGGGCCTTGGTGATGTCTTCCCACCAGCCGTCGAGCTCTTCGTAGACCGGGGTGGCGTGGTGGAACTCGGTCTGCGTCATCGGCATGTCGTCGAAGCGCTTGCCGTTGATCTCGTAGCCGACGCAGATCGGCACCTTGGGCATGCCGGTCAGCACGTCCAGCTTGGTGATGACCAGGTCGGTGACGCCGTTGAGGCGGCACGCGTACCGGGCCACGACGGCGTCGAACCAGCCGGTGCGGCGCTCCCGGCCGGTGGTGGTGCCGTACTCGTGGCCGACCTTGCGCAGGTGCTGGCCGTTGTCGTCGAACAGCTCGGTCGGGAACGGGCCCGAACCCACCCGGGTGGTGTACGCCTTGCTCACCGCGATGACCTTGGTGATCGCGGTCGGCGGGATGCCCGCGCCCACGCACGCCCCGCCCGCCGTCGGGTTCGACGAGGTGACGAACGGGTAGGTGCCGTGGTCCATGTCGAGCATGGTCGCCTGGGCACCCTCCAGCAGGACCGTGTCGCCGCGGTCCAGCGCGTCCCAGAGCATGACCCGGGTCTCCGCGATGTACGGCCGCAGCCGCTCCGCGTACCGGAGGTATTCCTCGACGGTCTCGTCGACGTCGATGGCCTTGCGGTTGTAGACCTTGAACAGGAGCTGGTTCTTCTCGCGGAGCGCCAGCTCCAGCTTCTTGCGCAGGATGCCGGGGTCCAGCAGGTCCTGGAGCCGGATGCCCATCCGGGCGACCTTGTCCCCGTACGCGGGGCCGATGCCCCGGCCCGTGGTGCCGATCCGCGAGCTGCCCAGGTAGCGCTCGACCACCCGGTCCAGCGCCCGGTGGTGCGGCATGATGAGGTGCGCGTCACCCGAGATCCGCAGCCGGGACACGTCCACGCCCCGCTCGGCGAGACCGTCGATCTCCTCCAGCAGCACCTTCGGGTCGACCACGACGCCGTTGCCGATGATGATCATCGCGCTCGGCGACAGCGCGCCGGACGGCATGAGGTGCAGCGCGTACTTCTGGCCGTCCGGGGTGATCACCGTGTGGCCGGCGTTGTTGCCGCCGGAGTAGCGCACGACGTAGTCGACCCGCTCACCCAGCAGGTCGGTAACCTTGCCCTTGCCCTCGTCGCCCCACTGAGCGCCGATGAGCACGATCGCTGGCATCTTTTCCGCCTCCAGAAGGCTCGGGTGCCAGGTGGCGACCGGTCGGCGAGCCCGGGGTGTCAGGCTAACAAGTAGTGACGGCGGGACCGGCAGGGGTTCGTCGAGAAGCAGGAGGCTCCTTCGTGTACGACGTGGTGCTGCTCACCCTCGGCTCGGAGCGGGACGCTCCCGGTGGAGGCTGCGGCAGCGGTGGAGCCTGCTGCGGTGGCGCCTCGGACGTGGCCGGCGAGCAGCCGGGGGACCGCTGCGAGACGCCGCGCGTACCGGTGCTGGCCTGCGCGGACGCGCTCACCGCCCGGGGCGCTCGGGTGGAGACGGTGACCGCCCGCTCGGACGCCGAGATCGACGAGGTGCTGGCCCGCCTCGACGGCCCACCCCGCGCCGACGGCCTCACCTGGCCGGACCCCGACTCCAAGACCCGGCTGGTCGTCGCCACGGCCAGTGACGGGCAGTTGCGCGCCGTGCTGCGCCGGCTGGTCCGGCGGTACGCTCCGCCGCCCAGCCGCCGCCCCGCCGACCTGCCCGACAACCGGACGGTGCCGGACCTGCCGCCGGTCGGCGTACTCCCGCTCGACCCGGCCCGGTCCGGGACGGCGCGGGACCTGGCCGCGCAGCTCGGCCTGCCCCGCGACCCGGCGGCGGTGGCCGCCGCGGTGCTGGACGGCACCGCCCGCCGGCTCGACCTGCTGCGCAACGACGGCGGCTCGGTCACGCTGGACGGCGCGCTGCTCGGCGCGGCCGACGACGCGGGCCGGCCGCTGCACTGGCGGGCCCGGATCGAGGTCGACGGCACGGTGCTCAGCAACGGCGACGAGCCGATCATGGCCTGCGCGATCGGCAACGCCGGCGGGTACGCGCGCCTGGACGACGTGGTGCTGCTGGCCGACCCGGACCCGTCCGACGGCCGGGTCGAGGTGGCGGTCGCCGTGCCCGTGGTCACCCGGTCCGCGCTGGGCCGGAAGAGGGTACGGCTGGAGGTGCGCCGGGCCCGTGGCCGGGCGGCGGCGGTCGTACCCCGCGACAAGAAGCTGCCCTTCCTCGACGACGGCGTCGAGGGCGAGCTGAGTCGGAAGCGGTCCTGGTGGACCGAGCCGGGCGCCTGGGCGGTCTGGACGGCCTGACCTCCGTCGATCCCCCCGCTCGGGCCACCCGGCTGACCGGACGGCCTATCCTCGGCGGGAGGAATGGGGAGGAACCGTGGTGCACGAGAATGCCGACCGGGCCCACGTGCCAGGTCAACCGCAGGTGCCGGAGCGGGACATCGAACCGCTCTGGCCGCCCGAGCAGACCGACGGGGTCGTCACCGCCCCGCCGTGGGCGGCCCCGGCCCAGCCCAACGTGGCCGCCTGGCCCGTCCCGCCCGCCTGGCCCACGCCGTCCCCGACCGAGCCGGCGCCCTCGACGGCCGACGGCACGGAAACCGGGGCGCCGGCGGACGGCATGCCCGCGCCCCACGCGGCGCCGGCCCCGGTCGACCTGGATCTCCCGTTCACCCTCGATCAACCGGCCGCGCCCGGGGTCCCCGTTCCTCGGACGGCCGCCGCCCACGCGGGCGACGCCGCCGCCCCGGATGGTGCGGACCTGACGGTCGGTGCGGTCGGCCGGGACGGTGCCGCCGGCGCGGACCGCGCGACCGCCCTCGGGACGGACACCGCGGCCGGCACGACCGACCCCGGGTTCGGGCCGAACGCCCCGGTCGGCACGACCGACCTCGGGTTCGGGCCGGACGCCGCGGCCGGCGCTGACGCTGCGGCCGGCCGGGAGGCCGGTGTCGGCACGGATGCCGAGGTCGCCCCCGTGAAGGACGCCGGCCCGGACGGCCGGTTCGGCCCAGCGACGGCCAGCGGCCCGGACGGCACGGTCGAAGCGGCCAACACGGGCGGCGCATCCGGCCTGCCGGAGACCGCCCCGGAAACGTCGGGTGCGACCTCGGCGGACGGCCCGGCCGGCGCCGACGGGACGCCGGGCGACGCGGATACGACCTCCGGCCAGCGTCGGGCGGAAACCCCGCCGATCGGTCGGCCGGAGTCCCCCTGGGCTCAGCCTCCGCAGCGCTCCACCGCCGACGCGCCCACGCCGCCGGCGCATGGGCCGGTCCCGCCGCCCACCCAGGCCGCACCGGCGACCCCGGCCCACCCGCCCGAGCCGCCTGCCACCACACCGTCGACCCCGGCCCACCCTGTGCCGCCGTCGGCCACGGCCCCGACCGACCCTGGGACCACCAACCCCACCACCCCCGTTCACCCGGGGGAGCCGAACCCGACCGCCGCAGCGCCAGCGGTCGGCACCGGCGACGCGGCGCAGCCCACCGACGGCCCGACCGCTTCCGGTCCGAACGCTCCCGACCCGGCGCAGCCCGCGGTCGGGACCGCACAGGTCGGTCCCGACAGCCCGGCCGGGGGTTCACCGCCGCGGCTCGGCCCGTTCCCGCCCTCGCCGGGCGTACCCCTCCAGCAGCCCTACGGCGACGGGACGGGGTACCCGCCGGGTCCGGTCGGCTACGGGCAACCGGCGCCCCAGGCCGGCGCACCGGGCTGGTACCCGCCGGCCTGGCCCCAGCAGGCCGGCCCGCCCCCGCAGCCGGGCGCACCCCAGCAGCCGCCCGCACCGCACCAGCCCGGCCCTCAGCAACCCGCGCCACACCAGGCTGGGCCGCACCAGGCCGGGCCGCAGCAGCCCGGCTCGCAGCAGCCGGCCCCGGGCGCGTACCCGGAGCAGGTCTGGACCCCGGCGAGCGGTGCCCCGCCCACGGCGGAGGACTTCGCCCGGCGGCGGCAGGCCCGGCCGGTGGACCCGGTCGCGACCATGGGCGTCCGGGCGGTGGTCAACAAGATCGGGCTGGTCCGGCTCGCGCCGGGGCGGCAGGAGCAGGAGATGCGGCGCGACATCGAGATGGTGCGCCGGAACTTCGGCGGGCTGCGCCAGGTGACCGTGGTCAATCCGAAGGGCGGCGCCGGCAAGACGGTCGCCATCCTGCTGCTCGCCATGACCTTCGGCCAGAAGCGCGGCGGGTACGTGCTGGCCTGGGACAACAACGAGACCCAGGGCACCCTCGGGATGCGGGCCCAGCAGGACTTCCACTCCCGCACGGTGCGGGACATGCTGCGGGATCTGGGCCAGTTCCAGGGGCCGCACGGCCGGGTCGGCGACCTGTCGCAGTACGTCCGTTCGCAGGGCGAGGGCATGTTCGACGTGCTCGCCTCGGACGAGTCGGCGACCGGCGGCGAGATGCTGACCGCCGCCGCGTTCGCCGAGATCCGCGAGGTGGTGAGCCGCTTCTACAAGCTGATCTTCGTGGACACCGGGAACAACGTCCGGGCGCAGAACTGGCAGGCCGCCATGGACGCCACCGACCAGCTGGTGGTGACCATGTCGGCGCGCAACGACTCGGCCGAGACCGCCGCGCGGATGCTCGACCACCTGGAGCAGAGCGGCCGGCAGCGGCTGGTCCGGCAGGCCGTGACGGTGGTGTCGATGCCGCCGTCCCGCAAGGAGATCGACCTGCCGGCCATCCAGGAACACTTCGCCGCCCGGACCCGGGCGGTGCTGCTGGCACCGTACGAGCGGCTCATCGACACCGGCGAGCCGATCCGGTACGGGCAGCTCTCCTCGGCCACCCGCGACGCCTGGCTGAAGATCGCCGCGTCGGTGGCGGAGGGGCTGTAGCGCGAGCGCGACGGCCGGTTCCCGCGCGGGAACCGGCCGTCGCGTGCGTCAGTGGCTGGCCAGGGCGTCTCCGGCGGCCGGGTCGCAGTCGCGGAGGAACTGGGCGCAGCGCGCCGCCTCGTCCGCCTCGCCGATCTCGCCGGCCGCCCGGGAGAGCACGTAGAGGCAGCGGAGGAAGCCCCGGTTGGGCCGGTGCGACCAGGGCACCGGGCCGTGGCCCTTCCAGCCGCTGCGGCGGAGCTGGTCGAGGCCCCGGTGGTAGCCGGTGCGGGCGTACGCGTACGCCGGGATGACCTGGCCCGCGTCGAGTGCCCGGGTGGCCAGCGCCGCCCAGCCCGCGCTGTAGGTCGGGAAGCGGGCCGCGACCTCGGCGTACGCCTCGTCGGTGTCCTGCTCGGCGGCGGCCGCCAGCATGGCGTCGGCCTCCTCGTGTGCGGGGAGCAGGGTGGCCGGTGGCTCAGGCAACAGGTTCTGCATCGCCCCATTCAACCCGCTTCGCCCTGGGGTACGCGAGGGGGTCCGGCCAGTCGGTCGGCTGAACGGCTGAGGGTTTCGTCACGCCTGCGGTGTGCCGCCCACGTACCCGCGGCCCATGCCGGGGCGCGGGTATTTCCACTACAACTACAGATCCGGAACCTCCCCAGGACCGGGTAGTGCAGGAGCCCGGCGGCCTGGCCATCGGGCTCCTGTCCGTGCTCCCCACGTTTGCCGGCTTGCCGCCCGGGGGCAGGATGGTCGGGTGCCGACCCCACCACCCGCGGACGTCATCGAGCCGCACGCCACCCGAACCGACGAGATCGAGACCCGGACCGAGTTCGACCGGCGGCTGGCCGAGGGGACCCTCGCCGGCGTGACCGTCCAGGGCCTCCGCCTCGACCTGGACCCGGTTCCCGACCTGCGCGGCGCCGAGGTCGCCGGCACGCTCTTCGTGGGCTGCCGGTTCGCCGACCGCGAGGTCGGCGCGGACCTGGTCCGCCGGGGCGCGAACGTCGTCCCACCCTTCTCCGGGCTGCCCTACCCGACGCAGCCGTCCCACCTCTACACCGCCGACGACCTGGCCGCCGGCTTCGCCGAGGGCGGGTTCGCCGGGATGTACGACACCCGGGTGTACGCGCACTTCCGGGCGCACGGCGGCGCCCTGCCCGACGTGCGGGAGGCGCTCGGCCAGCGGCTGCACGACCACGGGGTGGACAACGCCCTGGCCGACGCCACCCGGGCCTGGCTGGCCGTGCACGGGCCGCAGTCGGTGGTGGGTGTGATGGGTGGGCACGCGGTGCCGCGCGGCAGCGCCGCGTACCGGATGGCGGCCGTGCTGGGTTGGGAGCTGGCGCGGGCCGACCGGCTGGTGGTGACCGGCGGCGGCCCCGGCGTGATGGAGGCGGCGAACCTGGGCGCGTTCCTCGCGGCCTGGCCGGCGGAGGATCTGACGGCGGCGATCGACCTGCTGGCCACGGCGCCCGACTTCACCGACCACGACCGCTACACGGCCGCGGCGCTGCGGGTCCGGGCCCGGTACGCGGCCGGCCCGTCCCTGCCCACGCCCCGCCCGGCGGCGCCCGGCACCGAGTGGGCCCGCTCGGGCGGCCTGGCCATCCCCACCTGGCTGTACGGGCACGAGCCGGCGAACCTGTTCGCCGGCCGGATCGCCAAGTACTTCTCGAACGCCATCCGGGAGGACACCATCCTGCGGCTGGCCCGGGGCGGGATCGTCTTCGCGCCCGGCCGGGCCGGCACGGTGCAGGAGGTGTTCCAGGCGGCCACGAAGACCTTCTACGGCACCGACGGGGCGAGCGGCGCGTACGTGTTCCTGGACCGCACCTACTGGACCACCGAGCTGCCGGTGGAGTCGCTGCTGCGGCCGCTCTTCGCGGCCTCCCCGTTCGGCGACCTGTCGGCCACGATCCACCTCACGGACGACGCCCGCGAGGCGGCCCGGATCCTCACCGCGTGAAAGGAGGGGCCCCCGGTCGACAACCGTTCGTCGACCGGGGGCCCCTCCTCAGCAGGTCACTTCATCGTGGTGCCGGTGGAGCGCAGGTGCTCGCAGGCCTCGACGACGCGGGCGGCCATGCCGGCCTCGGCGGCCTTGCCCCAGACGCGGGGGTCGTACATCTTCTTGTTGCCGACCTCGCCGTCGACCTTCAGCACGCCGTCGTAGTTGCGGAACATGTGGTCCGCGACCGGCCGGGTGAAGGTGTACTGGGTGTCGGTGTCGATGTTCATCTTCACCACGCCGTAGTCCAGCGCCTCGCGGATCTCGGACAGCAGCGAGCCGGAACCGCCGTGGAAGACCAGGCTGAGCGGCTTCTCCTTGCCGTACTTGGCGCCGACCGCCACCTGGATGTGGTGGAGCACCTCCGGGCGGAGCTTGACGTTGCCCGGCTTGTAGACGCCGTGCACGTTGCCGAAGGTCAGCGCCGCCATGTAGCGGCCCTTCTCACCGAGGCCGAGCGCGTCGACCATGGCCAGGCCGTCCTCGACGGTGGTGTAGAGCTTCTCGTTGATGGCGTTCTCGACGCCGTCCTCCTCGCCGCCGACGACGCCGACCTCGATCTCAAGGACGATCTTGCCCTTGGCGGCCTCGGTGAGCAGCTGCTCGGCGATCTCCAGGTTCTCGGCCACCGGCACCGCCGAGCCGTCCCACATGTGCGACTGGAAGAGCGGCTCCTGGCCGTTCTTCACCCGCTCCTGCGAGATGGCCATGAGCGGACGGACGAACTTGTCCAGCTTGTCCTTCGGGCAGTGGTCGGTGTGCAGCGCGATGTTCACCGGGTACTTCTTGGCCACCTCGTGCGCGTACGCCGCGAACGCCACCGCGCCGGTCACCATGTCCTTCACGGACGGGCCGGACAGGTACTCCGCGCCACCGGTCGAGACCTGGATGATGCCGTCGCTCTCCGCGTCGGCGAAGCCCTTGAGCGCCGCGTTCAGCGTCTGCGAGGAGGTCACGTTGATCGCGGGGTACGCGTACCGGCCGGCCTTGGCCCGGTCCAGCATCTCCGCGTAAGCCTCGGGGGAAGCGATGGGCATGTCGAACGCTCCTTACTTACCGCTCTCGGCCGTGCAGGCCGCTGTCTTCCATGGGTGCGCCGGACCGCGCTGTCCACCGCCGGAAGTATCCCGTAGGAGCGCGCGGTGGGCACAACCGACCCGGGAACCGCTCACCGCTCGTCCAGGCTGTCCGGCAGCACGACGCTGATCAGCCAGCTCACCACCGCCATCACGATGGCGCCCCAGAACGCGGCCCAGAAGCCGTTCACGTGGAACGACAGGTCCAGCCCGCGTGCGATCAAGTCGGTGAGCAGGAACAGCAGGGCGTTGACCACGAGCGCGAACAGACCGAGCGTGAGCAGGTAGAAAACGCAGCCGATCACCTTGATGACCGGCTTCAGCAGGGCGTTGACCGCGCCGAAGATGAGCGCCACCACGACCAGGGTGAACACGGTGTTGAATCCGTTGTGACCGGTCACCTCCACCCCGGGCACGATGAGCGTGGTGACCCACAGCGCGACCGCGGTGATCGCCAGCCGGATCAGGAAGCCCACGTCACCATCCTGGCACCGGGTGCCCGCCCCGGACGGCACAATTGCCGATCCACCGTTCCCTCCGCTGCCGAGCGGGGACCCGGGTCAACCCGTACGGTGTGGTGGTGACCGGCCGCACCGAGTTCCAGGGAGGGACGATGGGTCAGCCCGAGGAGGACTTCGCCCCGAGCCACCACCTCGCTCCGGAGGAGCGGGACCCGGAGGCGGAGCCGGCCGACGCGGTCGAGCAGGCCGCCGTGGTCACCCCCGAGGAGGGCGACGGTGAGCCGCAGCGGGGGTTCGAGGTCGACGACTGGGACGCCATGGAGCAGGCCCGGGTGGTCACCGCCGACGAGGACGACTACCGCTGAGCCGCGCGGGCGGGGCCGGCGGCCCCGCCCGCGTCAGCGCAGCGCGGTGACCTGCTTCGGGTGCGCGGCTGTCCACTCACCGAGCCGGTCGCCGCGCAGCGCGTCGAGGAAGCCCGGGGCCAGCGCGGGGTCGAGCCGGAACCCGTACGGTTCCTTCTCGGGGTAACGGACCGGCAGGCCGACCGCGACCGGATCGACGGTGGCCGCCTTCCCGGCCACGGCGAGCAGCGTCAGCAGGGACGTCTCGCCGGTGTCGGTCACCAGGCCCGAGCCGGCCTGCGAGATCAGCCGGTTGAGCAGCACCGGGTTGGTCAGCACTCCCTGCTCACGGATCCGGGTGAGCAGTCCGGCCGCGTACCGGCCGGCGTTGCGGTCCCGGTCCAGTCCGCCGTCGGGCATCCCGTACCGCTGGCGAAGCACGTCCACCGCGGCGGCGCCGTCGAGCCGCTGGCACCCGGCCGGGTAGGTCCGGTGGGTGTGGTGGGAGCGGACCGTCGCCGGCAGGCAGATCGGCACGCCGCCGACGGCGTCGGTGAGCTCCCGGGTCGCCCCGTAGGTGAGCACCGCGCCGGCGTCGATCCGTACGCCGGTGAGCTGGGCGACCACCTGCCGGGTCGACCGGTATCCGGCGGCCAGGTCCGTTCCGGCCGGCCCGGCGCCGGCGGTGAAGGTCGCGTTGAGCTTGTCGGTCCCCCGGCCGGGGACGGGCACCAGCAGGTCGCGCGGGAGCGAGACCAGGTAGAGCCTGCTGCGGTCCGCCGGCACGTGCACCAGCAGCACGGAGTCGGCGCGCCGACCCCCGCCGGCCTGGTCCAGGCCGAGGAGCAGCACGTTCATCGCCCCGCTGGGCGCCGGCGTCGCCGGCGTCGCCGGCGCGCCGAGCAGGTGCGCGCTCTCCGGCGGTCCCGGCGCGACCGCGGTGAATCCGGCCAGGGCGGCGGCCACCACCGCCAGCGCCGTGCCGGCGAGCCGGAGGCGGAACCGGCGGCGCCGGCGGCGGACCACGGCGCGGTCGATGGCGATCCGGACCGGGCCGACCGCCGGGGTCAACTCCTCGCGCCGCGCGAAAGCGGCCCGCAGGTCGTCCTCGATCATCAGCAGACCTCCACGTACTCGGCTCGGAGGGTGGCCAGGGCCCGGGAGATGCAGGAGCGGACGGTGCCGACGGCGCAGCCGAGGATCTCCGCGATCTCCGCGTCGGGCAGGTCCTCGTAGTAGCGGAGCACCAGCGTGGCCCGCTGCCGCCGGGGCAGCCGGGACAGCCACGACCAGACCTGGTCGCGGTCCACCGCGGACTGCGCGTGGTCGCTCGGCGCCGGCACGGCCTCGTCCGGTTCGCCGCGCAGCAGCACCCGGCGCGCCCACGAGCCGCGCCGCCAGTCGATGAACTGGTTGGTCAGCATCCGGCGCACGTACCGCTCGGGCGCGTCGCTGCGGGCGACCCGGCGCCAGTTGAGCTGGACCCGGACCATGGTCTCCTGCACCAGATCCTGGGCCTGGTGCGGATCCCCGGTCAGCATGACCGCGTACCGCAGCAGGGCGCCCAGCCGCGCGTCGGCGAACTCCTCGTACGTCACTGCACCTCCCGGTGTCCCGCCCTAGTTGACGGGTACGGGCCGGCGGAACATTGCACCGCCGCTGATCGGCCGTTCGGTCAATATCTGCCGTCCGGCGCCACCTGGGACAGCGCGGGCACTTAAGAGTTCCTTAAGCTCCACGGGCTCCACCTGATCAACCCCCCCCACGGAGGAACCCCCACCATGTTCACCAACTCCACTCGGCGCTGGCTCGCCGGGTTGGGCGTCGCAGGCGCGTTCGTCGCCGCCTCCGCCACCCCGGCCGTCGCCGGCGGATCCCAGATCAAGCTGGGCCTCTACTTCAGCGACACCACGATCGCCACGAACTCCGACGGCAAGATCGGGGACACTAGGATCTTCAGCTCCGCCCCGACCGTGCTGCACGACGTCGCCATTCGCTACGACTTCTCCGACCTGGCCGGCAAGGTGACCGTCGGCGAGGAATCTGGCAGCTACTGCAGCACGCCGTCGGAGTACGTGCTGCTCTGCACCAACCCGTTCGACGTCGAGGTCTACGAGTGGGGCTCGACCGGCTTCTTCGACGTGCAGCTCAAGACCACCAGCAAGGCGAAGGACGGTGACGCCGGCACGCTGAAGGTCACCATGACCGCGGCCGGCCAGGACCCGATCTCGCACGACGCGAAGATCCGGGTCGGCGAGGGTGTCGACCTGTCCGCCGGTCCGGAGACCACGACGTCGGCCGCCCCCGGTAAGAGCTTCACCGCTCCGGCGACGGTCAGCAACGCGGGCGAGACCGCCGCCAAGGGTGCCGTCGCGATCTTCTTCAACGACTACGGCATGAACGCGGCCAAGCACTTCAGCAACTGCACGTACGTGGGCGACGAGCTGCGCACCTGCCAGTTCGACGAGGAGCTGGCTGCGGGCAGCACCTTCACCGCGTCGCTGCCGTACGCCCTCGGCGCGGACACCTACGCCCCGAGCAGCAAGTACGGCGAGATCATCTGGATGACCCCGGCCGAGTTCGAGGACTTCCAGAACGACGTGGACTTCAACGAGGAGACGATCGGCCAGCCGGGCGCCGACGGCGAGCTGGCCCTCACTCAGGTCCCCGGCAAGGCGACCGCCCAGGGCTTCCAGGCCGACCGGCAGCCGGACAACAACGGCACCATCGTCACGGTGAAGGCGACCGGCAAGAACGGCACCGACCTGGAGGCGCTCGGCACCTCGGTCAACGGCGCGGCCGGCGCCACGGTGAAGGCGACCTTCGGGCTGCGCAACAACGGCCCGGCGACCCTCGACTACAACCGGGCGGGCAGCTCGGTCACCTACCTGAACTTCGACGTGCCGCAGGGCACGACGGCGGTCGCGGTTCCGGAGAACTGCATCACCAGGAACGGCGACGAGTGGGGCGAGCCGGGTCAGCCGGGCCAGCGCCACTACTTCTGCTACTTCGCTACGGTGCTGAAGGCCGGCGACTCGGAGATGCTGGACTTCTCGCTCCGGGTCGACAAGGTGATCGCCAACGCGACCGGGCCGGTGAAGATCAATGTCACCTGCCAGTGCGATGGCGGCTTTACCCGTGACTTGAAGCCGGCCAACGACACCGCCAAGGTCGTGGTGAACGCCGCGCCGGGTGGCGACGGCGGCCAGGGTGGCGGTGGCGAGGGTGACGGCGGCACGCTGCCGATCACCGGTTCCTCCACCGCTCTGATCGCCGGCGTCGGCGCGCTGCTGCTCGCCGCCGGGGCGGCCGGCTACGTGGTGTCCCGCCGCCGCCGGACCCGCTTCGTCGCCTGACCGGAGCACCACCCGCAACCACGGTGCCCCGCCGACCCGGTCGGCGGGGCACCGGCATGTCCGGCCCCGGTACCCGGTCGACCCGCGGCGGTGACCAGTACGCCCGGTCCGGCGAGGCGCCGGACAGCCCCCGGGTACCCTTTGTGGCCGTGGACACAGCAGAGAAGACCCGGATGCTTTCCGAGAGCGTGGCCCTCAACCCGCTGGACCCGAAGGAACTCATCCACACCTTCGGGATGGTCGGCGTCTGGGCGATCCTCTTCGCCGAGACCGGCCTGCTGGTCGGCTTCTTCTTCCCGGGCGACTCGCTGCTCTTCCTGGCCGGGGTGGCCGCCTCGCCGGTGGCCGACGCGATCTTCGGCCACGGCACCCGGCTCTCGCTGGCCGGCCTGCTGATCGGCGGCCCGCTCTGCGCTATCGCCGGCGCCCAGCTCGGCCACTGGCTGGGCGGGCGCTACGGCAAGCGGATGTTCGACCGCCCCAACTCCCGTCTGTTCAAGCGGGAGTACGTGGAGAAGGCCGAGTACTACTTCCAGAAGTTCGGCCCGGCGAAGGCCGTGGTGCTGGCCCGGTTCATCCCGATCGTGCGGACCTTCCTCAACCCGGTGGCCGGCGTGCTGGGCATGCCCGCCCGGCAGTTCCTCCTGTGGAACGTGGTCGGGGCGATCCTCTGGGTGGACGGCATCCTGCTGATCGGCTACCTGCTGGCCCACCAGATCTACGACGCGATCGGCGACAAGATCGACCGGTACATCCTGCCGGTGGTCGCGCTCATCGTCCTGATCTCGGTGCTGCCGATCTTCTTCGAGTTCCTCCGCGACCGGCGGGCGCGCAAGCGCGGTGAGGCGGTCGCGGTGATCGCCGCGGCCAGCGCGGCGGGCGCCGTGGACGCGGTCCGGGACGCCATCGACGGCGACGACGACCAGCACCACCGGCGCGGCGGCCAGCACCGCCGCTGACCCCGGACACACCGAAGGCCGGCCCCCTCTCGGGGAGCCGGCCTTCGACTACGACCTGTCGACCTGCGGGTGGCACGGATGACGGCAGCCGTCACCGTTCGGTGGTGGCGCCACCCCTTGCACGCCACCCATCGCCGCCGCACTCAGTGCGAGCGGCCACCCCGGACTCCGACACGTCCGGATTCAGCGGGCCTTCTTGGTGGCCCGCTTCCGCGGCGGGGTGAGCAGATCCGCGATCGTGGCGATCGCGGTCGGCACCAGCCGGTAGTACGCCCAGACACCGCGCTTCTCCCGCTCCAGCAAGCCGGCCTCGGTGAGGATGCGCAGGTGGTGGCTGACCGTCGGCTGCGAGAGGCCGAGCGGCGCGGTGAGGTCACACACGCACGCCTCCCCCTCGGGAGCCGACTGGATCAGGCTGAGCAGCCGCAGCCGGGCGGGGTCCGCGAGGGCCTTGAGGACCCCCGCGAGCCGCTCGGCGTCGGCACGTTCGATCGGCTCGCCGGCAAGCGGCGAGATCTGAGGCATGGTCATTTCAGCCAACGCAGTTCCCACGTTTTCCATCCTTCCACCAGCAGCATCGATCCGCCTGCATATCAGCAGATCCGAATCGGCAAACTTTTACGCCACAAGGCCGAGGTCAGCCAACGTATAGGCCGCCCGATAAGGCAGTCCGGCGGCTCGCACCGCGTCGCCGGCGCCTCGATCAACAATAACCGCCACACCCACCACCTCGGCCCCGGCCTCGCGCAATGCCTCGACGGCGGTCAACACGCTGCCGCCCGTCGTCGAGGTGTCCTCGACCGCCAGGACCCGGCGGCCGGCCACGTCCGGCCCCTCGATCCGACGCTGGAGGCCGTGCGCCTTGCCCGCCTTGCGGACCACGAAGGCGTCCACCGGGCGGTCGGTCCCGGCGGCCGCGTGCAGCATCGCGGTGGCCACCGGGTCGGCACCGAGGGTCAGCCCGCCCACCGCGTCGTACGCCCAGTCGGCGGTGAGGTCGCACATCACCCGGCCGATCAACGGCGCCGCCCGGTGATGGAGCGTGACGCGACGCAGATCGACGTACCAGTCCGCCTCCCGACCCGACGAGAGCACCACCCGGCCGTGGACCACAGCCAGGTCAGTGATGAATTTACGCAGGTCGTCGTGGTCCCCCATGGCGATAGAGGGTACTTCGCAAGTCTGGGAGGCGAGCGTGGGGTCCACCCGGGTCAACCCTGCGGGCGACCGACGGGTGGCGATGGCCGACTACGCTGTGCGACCGTCCATCCGGGCCGGCGGGCGAGCATCCCGGCTACGGGACCTCGGTCGGGCCGGCCCGTGGTCAGCCGCCGGGACGGCCGACCCGCCCGCGGGTGTCCCGCGAGACACCGCGCAGCAGCCGCCGGGGCGCGTGCCGGAGCCCGGCCACGGCCAGCTTGTACTTCCAGCTCGGCACGCTCACCAGCTTGCCTTTGCGCAGGTCACGCAGGCCTTCGTCGACCACGTCCTCGGCCCGCAGCCACATCCACGCCGGCGTGCGCGACATGTCGATGCCGGCCCGCTCGTGGTAGCCGGTGCGGGTGTAGCCGGGGCAGAGCGCCATCACGCGTACGCCGAGCGGGGCGACCGACTGGCCGATCGATTCACTGAAATTCGTCACCCAGGCCTTGCTGGCCGAGTAGGTCGATCCCGGCATGGGGACACCGAACCCGGCGACGGAAGAGACATTTATCACTGCCCCGTGGCCGCGCTCGGTCATCGGACCGAGGGCCGCGTGGGTCAGCCGCAGCACGGCCAGCACGTTGAGCCGGACCAGTCGGGCCTCGTCGGCGACGGCCGACCGGACGAACGGGCTGCTGAGGCTGGTTCCCGCGTTGTTCACCAGAAGGTCCACCGGCGGCTCGGCGGTCAGCCGGCCCTCCACGACGGCGCAGCCGTCGTCGGTGGACAGATCCGCGGCGAGGGTCTCGACCCGGTGGCCGTGCCGGCCGGTCAGCTCGGCCGCCAGGCCGTCGAGCCGGCCCGCGTCCCGGGCCACCAGGACGAGGTCCCAGCCGTCGGCGGCGAGCCGGCGGGCGAACGCCTCGCCGATGCCCAGGCTGGCACCGGTGATCAGGGCCCGGCGCGGTGCGGGGGTTGGTGCGTCGGTCACGGGCGGTCCTCGGGGGATGGGGTCGGCCCGGGCGGGGCCGACGGCGGCGGGATCGGGGGCGTGCCGGGCGGGGGCGGCACCGGTCCGGCCGGCGGCCCCCAGGGCGAGGGGTGCCCGTAGGCCGGAGCGGGGGCACCGGGTCCCGAGGCGGGCGGACCGGCCGGCGGGAAGGGCGGCCGGCCGTACCCCGCCGGGACCGGACCGGCCGGCGGCGTCGGCCCGGCCGGCGGGCGCGGCGCGCGGCGGTGGAGGAAGGCCCCGGCCGACGGCAGGGTGAGCAGCGCGGCCACCACCAGGTAGCCGAGGATCTGCGCCACCGACAGCGCCGCGTTCACCGGGATCCACCAGCCCGGGTAGGCGTCGCCCACCAGGGCCAGCAGGTCGGCGGTGACCCGGTCGTCGGCACCGAGCCGCAGCGGCGCGGTCCGCTGCCCGACCAGCACCGCCAGGCCACAGCAGCCGCAGAACAGCCCCAGCCCGGCGACCACCCAGGTGGCCACCCGGGCGCCGGCGCGGCCGGCGAGCAGCCCGAGGGCCAGCCCGACGAGCAGCAGCGCGACCAGCACGCCGAGCACGGCGGAGAGCACCGTCGAGGCGCGCAGCAGCGACGCCACCCCGTCGATCTCGCCGGCGCCCGCGTCGGTCGCCCGAGCCGCCTCCCGGAAGCGGTCCACCGTGCCCGCCGTGACGAGCAGGTTGGTGACCGCGTACGCCACGGCGCCCACCGCCATCAGCAGCAGCAGCGCTGCCGCCGAGACCACCGCGCCCGGCCGGCGGGGCGGTGCCTCATGGGGGTACGACACGACGAATCCCTCCGGTAGGCGTCGGCTTGCAACCTACTCGGAGGGATCGTCGGCGTCGCTCTTATCCGGACGTCAACTTGACGTTGGTGGCTCGCCGGCCCGGCGCTCCCCGGACTCCGGCGGCGGACCGGCCTGGCCCGGCTGCCCGGGAGTCGGCTGGCCGGGGTAACCGGGGGTGGTCGGGTAGCCCGGGGCCTGCGGGTAGCCGGGCTCCGCCGGGTAGGCGGCACCCGGGACCGGGGGCTCCCAGCCCTGCTTCGGCTTGCGGAAGAACTCGTTGGCCCTGGGCAGCGCCAGCAGGATCAGCGCGACCAGCAGCGAGATCAGCCCGAGCACACCGAGCACCGTGTTCAGCGGCTGGTACCAGGACGGCAGGGCGTCGTTCAGGCTGCGCTGGATCTCGTCGGCGGAGGGCGCGTCGCCGCCCCCGGTGTTGCCACCGACGGCGCCCGTGGCGCCGCTGATCAGGCTGCCACCGAGGCAGCAGATGAGGATGCCGCCCAGCACCCAGGTGGTGATCCGGGTGCCGTTCCTGCCCCGGTTGTTGAACAGGCCCAGGACGACCAGGGCCAGCGCGAGGACGAGCAGCAGGACGGCGGTCCCGATGGTGAACGCGACCACGAACGTGCCGACGTCCTGGGCACCCGTCGTCGTGCCCTCGAACGCCCGCTCGAAGCCCTCCTTCAGCTTGCTGCTGACGGCGACGGTCGCGATCAGACCGATCAACTGGGTGAGCGCGAAGAGCAGCAGCAGATAGAAGGATGCCGCCACCACGCCCGGACGCGCGCGGCCCGGCGCCGGGGAGGAATCGGTCATTGACTCTCTCCTTCTCTAGATCAGGCCCACACAGTATCGGCCCCGACCCATCGATGCCGCGCGCCGAAGGTCAGCTCGTGGGCCGCTCCCCGGCCTCCCGCTGCAGCCGTCGGTACTCGGCGGTCACCACCGCGAGCAGGAAGAGGTCCACGCCGAGCGCGAAGACCGCGCCGAACTGGTTGACCGTGAAGCTGAAGATCTGCCCGAACAGCAGGTCCACGAGGAGCGCGAGCTTGAACAGCCGGAAGGCCCGGGTCTGGTCGCTGGGCAGCAGCAGGGCGCCACGGATGCTCAGCAGCGCGGTGATCAGCGCGGAGACGGAGACCCCGAGCAGCGCACCCCATTCCCGCTGGTCGGGCAGATGGCCGGTGATGGCGTCGAGCAGGACCCGCAGCACGACGACGAACGGCTCGCCGACCACGTAGAGCACCACCAGGGACACCACCCACCGGTGCGTGGTGATCCAGACCAGGGCCCGGCGGGCCAGGCCGACCCAGCGGTGCCAGAACCGGGGCGCGGGAGTCTCCCGTCGGGGCACCACATCCAGCAGCCGGGTGACCGCCTCCTCGACCTCCGGGCCGCACCCCTGGACCATCCGCAGCACGGTCGCCCGGCGCCGTGCCGTGAGGCCGGTGGTGAGACCACCGACGACGGTGAACAGCGCGTTCGCCGTGCGCTCCGGCCCGGAGAGCCGGGTCCGGCCGCGTAGCGCCTGGGTGAGCACGACCAGCAGGGCGAAGGCGACGTAGATGATGCTGGCGGCCGGGGCGTAGAAGTAGTCCGTTCCGGCGGTGACGAACTTGCCGACCTCGTCGATGAACAGCCCGAAGCCCATCCCGCCCAGGATCGCGCCCAGGACGCGCGCCACGCTGCCGAGGAAGATCAGCCCCACCGCGAGGCCCGCGGTCATCAGCAGGCCGCCCCAGAGCACGTGCGCGATGTGCAGCCCGCCGCCGCCGAGCTGCGGAAACCCGGTCGCGCGCAGGTACGCCCGGGTGAGCAGCACGGTCACCACCCCGGACAGCACGAACGCCTGGAGGTACGACGGCGCCTCCAGTGCCCGGGGCGGCCTCGACCAACGGGCGGGACGGGCGGGCATGGCTACGACGCTAGTAGCCGCGCCACTCCACGCGGGCGTACTCCAGCACCCTGGGCTGCAGCAACGTCGAGGCGGGCACGTCCACCCGGGCCCGGTCGGCGGGGAAGGTGGCCGCCGCGGCGAGCACCGGCGGGGTGAGGAAGCGCAGCGGCGGCGCGTCGGCGGGCAGCCCCAGCTCGGGTGGCGTGCCGCCCGGCGCGGCGAGCACGAAGCCCCAGTCGCCGAAGCTCGGCACGTCCACGTGGTACGGCACGGTGGCGAAACCCGCCTCCCGGATCGACCGCTCGATCGACCAGTACGACCGGGGCGCGAAGTAGGGCGAGCCGGACTGCACCACGAGCCGCCCGCCGGGAGCCAACGCCGGCCGGATCAGCGCGTAGAACTCGACCGTGTAGAGCTTGGCGGTGGCCGTCTCGTCCGGGTCGGGCAGGTCGGCGACGACGACGTCGAAGCGTTCCGTGGCGGTCCGCAGCCAGCCGAACGCGTCGACGTTGAGCACCCGGACCCGGGGGTCGGCGAGCGACTGGTGGTTGAGGTTCCGCAGCTGCGGCTCGGTACGGGCCAGCCGCACCACGGCCGGGTCGAGGTCGACCAGGGTCACCTGCCGCACGTCCGGGTACTTGAGGATCTCCCGCAACGCCAGCCCGTCGCCGGCGCCCAGCACCAGCACGTCGCCGTGCGGCCCGCGCATCGCCGGGTGGACCAGCGACTCGTGGTAGCGGTACTCGTCGACCGAGCTGAACTGGAGGTCGCCGTTGAGGAACAGCCGCAGGTCGGTGTCGGCATGGCCGACCTCGCGCACCGACCGGGTCAGCACGATCTCCTGGTAGCGGCTGCGCTCGGCGTGCACCACCGGGTCGCGGTAGAGCTGCTGCCGTGCGGTCACCTCGAAGTCGTGGGCGGTGACCCAGGCGTACCCCAGGCAGAGCGCGACCACGACGGCGCCGGCGCCGAGCGCGACCCGGGACCGGCGGCCGAGGTCGGTGCGGAAGACCGTGCAGACCAGGGCGAGGCCGGCCACGGCGTTCACCGCGCCCACCACGAGGGCGCCCTTGAGCTGGCCGAAGACGGGCATCAGCAGGAACGGGAAGGCCAGCCCGCCGAGCAGCGCGCCGACGTAGTCGGCGGCGAAGAGGTCGGCCACCGCGCTGCCGGCGGACTGCTCCCGGATGCGTTGCAGCAGCACCATGAGCAGCGGGATCTCGGCGCCGATCAGCAGGCCCAGCACGAACGCCGTGCCGACCAGCGCCGGCCCGTAGAGGTCGAGCCAGGCGAACGCGGCGTAGAGGCCGAGCACGGAGAGACCGCCGAGCAGGGCCAGGGCCAGCTCGATCGCGGCGAACGCGGCCGCCGCCCGGGGCTGGAACGGCTTCGCGACCAGCGCGCCGACGCCCATCGCGAAGACCATCACGCCGAGCACGATCGACGCCTGGCCGACCGTGTCGCCGATCAGGTAGCTGCCGAGCGCGACCAGGGCCAGCTCGTACACGAGGCCGCAGGCCGCGCAGACGAAGACCGCGAGCAGGACCGCCGCGCGGGCCGGGCGCCACCGCGGCCGTGCCGGCGCGTCGGTGGTCATGCCTTCTCCCGGGTACGCCCGGCGGCGCCCGCCCCGGCGCGCTGCGCGGGCACGGCCACCCGGAGCTTGCGGCGCTGCACCACGCCCACGGTGACGAAGAGCGCGGCGAGCAGGAGCAGCCCGACGGTGGCGAGCAGCCAGCCCCACCGGTCCCGCAGGTAGTCGCTGCCGGCGTCGGGCAGCGGGGACGGGCTGGCCGCCGCCGGTGCCGGGGAGTCGGCGGGCTCGGCCAGCCCGGCCTCGACGGCGAGCAGCGGCAGCATGACCGCGGCCCGGGTGACCGCCCAACCCGGGTCGTCGACGAAGACGTCCTCGGTGAGCCCGAGCCGCTCCAGCCCGCTCTCCATCTGCCACAGGTCGGCGGAGTCGAGGTCCGGGGAACCGGTCACCGCGATCCGCGCGAAGTCGTTGCTCTCACTGCTCTCCGAGACGTAGCCGATGGTGGCCGTCACCTGCACCCAGCGCGGGCAGGCCGGGTTCTCCTCGACCGCGACCCCGTCGCCCAGGTTGGAGCCGACGTTGCGCGGGGCGGCGCCGTAGTCGTAGTAGTCCACCAGCTCCCAGCCGTAGCAGAGGCCCTGCTCGGCGCTGCTGCGCTGGAGGATCGCCACGCTGTCGGCGCGCTCGTCGGCGGCCGGCGCCGGCACCGTGGTGTCCCCGCCGCTGTGGAGCACCCCCACCACCACGCAGCCGGCGACGACCAGGGCAACAGCCAGCCAGGCGACCCAGGCGGTCTTCCTCCTCGCCGCCCGCTTGCCGGGTGTCATCAGCTGATGGCGGCGGCGATGATCGCGCCGGTCGCCAGGTGCACGACTGCGGAGACCCAGACCGCGGGGTGCGGCTCCGGGTCGACCAGGATCTCGCCGAGCTTGCCCGGGGTGGCCATGTCCAGCAGCAGGAACGACGCGGCCATGATGACCAGCCCGAGGATGCCGTACGCGGCCGCGCCCACCAGGCCGAGCGCGAAGTCGTCCGCGCTGGCGGCGATCGCGGCCACCACGATGATGCCCACGCCCGCCAGGTTCGAGGCGAGCAGCAGCGCGGCGTTGCGGTTGCGCTCGGCCCAGATCAGCTCGTGCAGCTTGCCCGGAGTGGCGACGTCGACCAGCACGTAGCCGACGGCCATCAGGGCGACGCCGACCACGCCGTAGGCCAGCGTGACGAGCAGATCGGTGAGGAGGGTCTGCACAGGGGACTCCAGGATTCGTCGGGTCAGGTCACTTGCCGGAGCCGGGTCCGCCGCCGCGGACCGTGCTGCCCCGCCCCCAGCCCCAGTGGCTGCCCACCCGGGAGTGGTAGCGGGGGTACGCGGTGGTCATCCGCTCCAGCAGGATCACCGAACCGGCGGCGAGCGGCAGGATCACCACCGAGTCGTCGTCGTAGCGCAGGTAGACCCCGCTGCCGTCGACGTACTGGTCGGCCGGCTGCCAGGCGTCGGTGATCTCCTTCGACACCTGGCTGGGCGTCCGGTCCGACGTGTACGCGATCGCGTCGGAGCCGAGGTCCCGGCTGGTCGCCCGGGTGTAGCGGTCCTGCACGTAGCCGCGGGGCGAGAAGTTGCCGTAGAAGATCGCGAAGGCGGCGACCACGGCGCCGATGACGGCGAACGCCACCCCCACCACGAACCACCGTCGGTACGTCACAGCTTCACCACCGTCTCGGTCAGGACCAGCTCGTTGGTCTGCGGATACGCGTGCCAGGTGCGCCAGGCCACCGAGCCGGCCGGCGGCTCGGGGCGGACGGCGAGCGCGGTGACCGCGTCCTCGTCGCCGGGAAAGACACCGACCAGCGCGTACGGGTCGTCGGCCAGGTCGGCGCGGAGCGCGGCGACCCGGGTGCGCAGGCCGTCGCCCGCCGGCCGGAGCACCGTGGCGGCGAACCGGTAGCCGGTGGTCTCGTCGTGCAGGGCGTCCGGCAGGTGCGGGGGGCGGCCGGGCAGGCAGGCGACCGTCTCGGTGAGGTCGCCGCAGACCACCTGGTGCGAGGCGCCGAGCAGGCGCAGGCGCAGCCGCAGCCCGCCGGGCAGGGTCAGCTCGCGCACGTGCAGGGCGGGGTGCTCGGGGCCGCCGAGGGCGAGGCTCAGGTCGGCCGCGCGGGTGTCGACGTACGGGGCGTGCAGGGCGACGAGCACGCTCAGTCCACCTTCTCCGGCCCACCCTGCGGGTAGATCATCACCTCGGCGCGGTGCACCTGCTCGCCGAGGTTCACCTCCCAGCCGGCCTCCCCGTACGCCTCGAACGAGAGCCGGGCCCCGCCGGGCGCCTGGTAGTCGTGGTAGCGCATGGTGCCGCGCGGGTCGAGGCCGGTGCCCTCGGTGGCGGTGAACTTCGCCTGGCCGGACTCGTCCCAGTTGTAGCGACGGCCGGCGATCTCCAGCGTCGGCGCGCCCGGGGTGACGGTTGCCGACGGCTCGCTGGTCCAGAGCACCAGCTCCAGATCCGGCTCCGATTCGACGGACAGCCAGCGCTTCACCCCGCCGGCGTCGTCGAGCAGGTGCTCCGCCCAGCTCCAGCCGCCCTCGACCAGGTGCACCGAGCCGCGCACGGTGTAGGGCACCTGGCGGATCTCCACGATGTCGCCGGGCTTGAGCGCACGCGGGTCGCCGCGCAGCGCGTCGGCGTCCCGGTCCCGGAACGGGTCACCGGGGGCGGCCTTCGGGCGTGGCGCGGACCGGGCCCTGCGCAGGGCGATCACGGCGATCACCACGCCGGCCACTCCGACCAGGCACCCCAACGTGGTCACCACGTACGCCAGCGAACCGTTCACGGCCGTCTCCCCCCAAGGTGCATCGGCGGAGACGGTAACAACCCCACGCACGCGTGCCGAAGTGCCGTTCGTTGAGTGACCGGTCAGCTACGGTCAGGCGCCGGTGAGGCGTTCGGCGGCGTACTCGCGCAGGGTGGCGCGGCCCATGAGGCACCCGCTGAAGGTGGTGAACTCGCCGTCGTCGGCGCGCAGCCGTTCCCAGGCGGCCCGGCCGGCCGCCGGGTCGACCGTGTCCAGCAGCGTGGCCGCGTACGCCTTTCCGGCCGGCGACCCGTGCTTCAGCAGCCGGTCGACCTTCTTCCGGGCCGCCTCGGGGTGCTCCCGCAGGGCCCGTTCCACGTGCCGGTACGCGTCGGTCGCCGGCAGCATCTGACCGGCGATGCCCACCCCGCCGAAGGCGAGGGTGTCCGCCCGCCGAAGCTCCTCGACGGCCGCGTCCAGCTCCCGGTCCTTCTCCCCGATCCCCACCATGCCCCCACTATTTCCCCGGCCGGCCACCATCGACCCTGTTGATCAAGAAGTTTGCGTCGGCCGAGGCGACTCGGCCGACGCAAACTTCTTGATCAACCCCGCCCCGTCGAGGTGGGGCGGGTGGGTCAGGCGGCCGTTACCGTCAGGCTGTCCTTCGTGTCGGACAGGTCGACCGTCACCGTGTCGCCGTCGCGGATCTGGCCGGCCAGCAGGGCCTTCGCGAGCTGGTCGCCGATCGCCGACTGCACCAGGCGGCGCAGCGGGCGGGCACCGTAGATCGGGTCGTACCCGTGCTCGGCCAGCCAGGTGCGGGCGGCGTCGCTGACGTCCAGCGCCAACCGGCGGTCCGCCAGACGGGCCCGCATCCGATCGAGCTGGATGTCGACGATCGCCCGCAGGTCCCCGCCCTGGAGGGCGGCGAACACCACGATGTCGTCGAGGCGGTTGAGGAACTCCGGCTTGAAGTGCGACCGGACCACCGCGAGGACGCCCTCCCGGCGCTGCTCCTCGGCCAGCGTCAGGTCGCTGATCACCGACGACCCCAGGTTCGAGGTGAGGATCAGGATCGCGTTCCGGAAGTCGACCGTGCGGCCCTGGCCGTCGGTGAGCCGGCCGTCGTCGAGCACCTGGAGGAGCACGTCGAAGACGTCCGGGTGGGCCTTCTCCACCTCGTCCAGCAGGATCACCGAGTACGGCCGGCGGCGCACCGCCTCGGTGAGCTGGCCGCCCTCCTCGTAGCCGACGTAGCCGGGCGGGGCGCCGACCAGGCGGGCCACGGAGTGCTTCTCGCCGTACTCGCTCATGTCGATGCGGACCATGGCCCGCTCGTCGTCGAAGAGGAACTCGGCGAGCGCCTTGGCCAGCTCGGTCTTGCCCACACCGGTCGGGCCGAGGAAGAGGAAGCTGCCCGTCGGGCGGTCCGGGTCGGCGACGCCGGCCCGGGCGCGGCGGACCGCGTCGGACACCGAGGTGACCGCCTCGGCCTGGCCGACGACCCGGGAGCCCAGCGTCTCCTCCATCCGGAGCAGCTTGGCGGTCTCGCCCTCTAGGAGCCGGCCGGCCGGGATGCCGGTCCAGGAGGCGACCACGGCGGCGATGTCGTCCGCGCCGACCTCCTCCTTGAGCATCGCGCCGTCGGCCTGGAGCCGGGCCAGCTCCTCCTCGGCCTGCTTCAGCTCGACCTGGAGGGCGGGGATCCGGCCGTAGCGCAGCTCGGCGGCGCGCTCCAGCTCGCCGTCGCGCTCGGCCCGCTCGGCCTCGCCGCCGAGCCGCTCCAGCTCCTCCTTGGCCGTGGAGAGCTTGGTGATGTGGCTCTTCTCCAGCTGCCAGCGCTCGGACAGCGCGGTGAGCTGCTCACGCTTGTCGGCCAGCTCCTTGCGCAGCCGGGCGAGCCGCTCGGCGGAGGCGGCGTCCGGCTCCTTGGCCAGCGCCATCTCCTCGATCTCCAGCCGGCGCACCGCCCGCTCGATCTCGTCCACCTCGACGGGCCGGGAGTCGATCTCCATGCGGAGCCGCGAGGCGGACTCGTCGACCAGGTCGATCGCCTTGTCCGGCAGGAACCGGTCGGTGATGTAGCGGTCGGAGAGGGCGGCGGCGGCCACCAGCGCGGCGTCGGTGATCCGCACGCCGTGGTGCACCTCGTAGCGCTCCTTCAGACCGCGCAGGATGCCGATGGTGTCCTCGATGGTCGGCTCGCCGACCAGCACCGGCTGGAAGCGGCGCTCCAGCGCCGGGTCCTTCTCGATGTGCTCGCGGTACTCGTCCAGCGTCGTGGCGCCGACCATCCGCAGCTCGCCGCGGGCCAGCATCGGCTTGAGCATGTTGCCGGCGTCCATCGAGCCCTCGCCCTTGCCCGCGCCGACCACGGTGTGCAGCTCGTCGAGGAACGTGATGACCTGGCCGTCGGAGTTCTTGATCTCCTCCAGCACCGACTTCAGCCGCTCCTCGAACTGGCCGCGGTACTGCGCGCCGGCCACCATGGCGCCGAGGTCGAGCGAGACCAGCTTCTTGTCCCGCAGCGATTCCGGCACGTCACCGGCGACGATCCGCTGGGCCAGGCCCTCGACGATGGCGGTCTTGCCGACGCCCGGCTCGCCGATCAGCACCGGGTTGTTCTTGGTACGCCGGGACAGCACCTGGATCACCCGGCGGATCTCCGAGTCGCGGCCGATGACCGGGTCGATCTTCCCCTCGCGCGCGCTCGCGGTCAGGTCGACGCCGTACTTCGCGAGGGCCTGGTAGGTCTGCTCCGGGTCGGCCGTGGTGACCCGCCGGTCCCCGCCGCGCACGGTCGGGAAGGCGGCGACCAGGTTCTCCTCGGTGGCGCCGGAGTTCTTCAGCGCGACGGAGACCGCGCCACCCACCCGGGCCAGCCCGGCCAGCAGGTGCTCGGTGGAGGTGTACTCGTCGCCCAGCGGCCGGGCGATCTGCTCGGCGGCGCCGATGGCGTTGACGAACTCCCGGGCCAGGGTGGGCTCGGCGATGCTGGAGCCGCGCGCCGCGGGCAGGGCGTCGACCGAACGCTGGGCGACCCGGCGCAGCTCGCCGGGGTCGGCCCCGACGGCGCGCAGCAGGCCGGCGGCGGTCGAGCCCTCGGTGTCGAGCAGCGACAGCAGCAGGTGCCAGGGCTCCACGGTGGCGTGACCGCGCTGGTTCGCCAGCGCGACGGCACCGGTGATGGTCTCGCGGCTCTTGGTGGTGAGTCGTTCCGTGTTCATGGGCTCCCCCGGATCGGCGTGTCCACTGGGAAGGACACAACCAGAGTTGAGTCTATTCCGCTCAACTCCACCGGTGTGACCCCGCTCACTCCCGGCGTTTCCAGCGCCAGCCGAACTCCCCCGCGGCAGGCGGCGGCCCGGGCAGCGGCGGCTCGGCCTGCGCGAGACCGGCCAGCAGCAGCGCCAGGTGGCGGCTGCGCAACTGCCGGGTCCGCTCCGGATCGGGTACGCGGATCGCAGCGCACCCCTCGAGCAGCAGCCCGACGTCCTGCGCCACCACGTCCGGCCGGAGCCGCCCCGCCCCCCGCGCCCGCTGCACAAGCCCCTCGACCAGCTCGTTCGCGCGTATCGCGGCCCGGCCCATCTCCTCGGTCGGGGTGAAGGTGCCGGCGAGGTGCACGGTGAGAGAGTGCACGTCGGCGTCGACGACGCGGGCCAGGAAGCCGGCGAACGCCGCCCAGGCGTCCGGCTCGGCGGCGGCCTCCTCGCCCGCCGCGATGAACCGCCGCAGCCCGTCGTCGCAGAGCTTGCGCAGCAGGTCCTCCTTGCTCGCGTACCGCCGGTAGAGGGCGCTGATGCCGACACCGGCGCGCTCGGCGACGGCGGCGATGGGTGCCTTCGGGTCATCGAGGAAGACGGCGCGCGCGGCCTCCAGGATCACCGCGTCGTTGCGGGCCGCCTGGGCACGTCGGCCGGCGAGCGGCGGAGGGTCGGTCGGATTCGGCATGCGTCGAGACTAACACTGGAACGGATCGTTCCGCTCTGTTACAGTGGAACGGAACGAATCATTCCGTTCTGGAGGAGCAGTCATGACGGACACCGCCATCCGCCCGTACCGCGTCGAGATTCCGCAGGCCGCGCTGGACGACCTCGCCGACCGGCTGCGCCGGACCAACTGGCCCGGCGAGCTGCCCGGCGTCGGCGGCGCCTACGGCATGGCGACGGACCGGGTCCGCGAGCTGGCGACGTACTGGTTGGAGAAGTTCGACTGGCGGGCGGTCGAGGCACGACTGAACGCCCACCCGCAGTTCGTCACCGGGATCGACGGCGAGGAGATCCACTTCCTGCACGTCCGGTCGTCCCGGCCGGACGCCACCCCGCTGGTGCTCACCCACGGCTGGCCCGGCTCGGTGGTCGAGTACCTCGACGTGATCGCCCCGCTCACCGAGCCGGCCGACCCGGATGCGCCGGCGTTCCACCTGGTGATCCCGTCGCTGCCCGGCTTCGGCTTCTCCGGTCCGACCCGCAGCGCCGGCTGGAACCGCTACCGCACCGCCCGCGCCTGGGCGACGCTGATGGCCCGCCTCGGCTACGACCGGTACGGCGCGGTCGGCAACGACGCCGGCTCGATGATCTCGCCCGAACTGGGCCGCCTCGACGCGGACCACGTGCTCGGCGTGCACGTCACCCAGCTCTTCTCCTTCCCGTCCGGCGACCCGGTCGAGTTCCAGGGGCTCTCCGCGGCCGACCAGGCCGCGATGCGGCACCTCCAGTGGTTCGTGGAGAACAAGTTCTCCTTCAACCAGGTGCAGAGCCAGCAGCCGCAGACCCTGGCGTTCGCGCTGGCCGACTCGCCGGTCGGCCTGCTGGCCTGGAACGGGCAGCTGCTCGACGAGAGCCTCGACCCGGACTTCGTCCTGGCCAACGTCGCGATCTACTGGTTCACCGGCACGGCCGCCTCGGCGATGCGGTTCTACTGGGAGGACGCGCACGCCACCGAGCAGCCGGCCGGACCGACCACGGTGCCGACCGCGGTGGCGATGTTTCCCGGCGACTTCCAGTCGATCCGCCGGTTCGCCGACCGGGACCACGCCAACATCGTCAGCTGGCACACCTTCGACGCCGGACCCGAGCGGCAGGGGGACGTCGGCGGCCACTACGCCGCGCACGAGGCGACCGACCTGCTGGTCGGCGACATCCGGCAGTTCTTCGCCGGGCTCCACTGAACCCTCGACGTGTTCGTCGCCGGGCCGGAGCAGCCCGGCGACGAACCGTCAGCCCTCGTCCAGCACCACCCGGACCCAGCGCCGGTTCGCCGTCCAGCCCGTGCCGAGCACCACGTCGTCCGGGCCCCGGGCGGCGATCGTGCCCTCCCCCAGGACCGTGAGGTGGTGCTCGGAGGTGAGCGGCCAGTCCACCCGGTAGTAGCGGCCGCCGGCCACCACACCCACCCCACCCGGGCCGGTCACCGCCACCAGCTCGGCGCCGAGCGGCGCCACCGAGCGGGCCTGCGCGGGATGCCCGACGGCGCGGACCGGCGCCCACTCCGGGCCACCCACCAGCCGCCAGAGCGCCGGGAAACCCGCCCGGTCCGGGCGCTCCCCGACCAGCCAGGCGCCGCCGTCCGGTGCGATCACCACCCGCAGCACCCCCACCTCGTCACCCCGCCAGGACAGCGGCGTCGACACCCAGTGCCGGCCACCGTCCCGCGACACCGCGGCCGAGGGACGGCCGTCGCGCGCGCCGGCCGCCACCACCAGGTCGCCCGAGTGACCGACGGTGTTCAGCCCCGGTACGGCCGGCTGGACGGGCAACGGCCGCAGGGTGGCGCCGTCCCGCTCGGCCACCGCACCGAGCCCCTCGGCCACCTGGAAGCGGCCCCGGGCCGCCACCAGAGCCGCCGGCTCCCCGCCGGTCGTGTGGGCGAAGGTGGCACCGCCGTCGGTCGAGGTGTACCAGCCGTACGGCTCGGCGAGCAGCACCAGCGCCCCCGGCACGGCGTAGAGCTGCTGGTTCACCGCCACCGGACGAGGGTGCCGCAGGGCCCGCCAGCTACGGCCACCGTCCCCGGTGGCGTACAGGAGGGCGGCGGGGCACCCCCCGGCGGGCGGCGGGTCGTCGCAGGCGGCGACGAAGAGGGCGTACCCGTGGTCGGCGTCGACGAACTCCACGAACGGGCGGTCGTACCGGCGGTCGACGGCGACCCGGACGTGCCGTACCTCGTCGAAGCCGACCGGCCGCGACGGCACCAGCGCGGTCGGCGCGGGACGCGGGGACGCGGACGACCGGTCGGGTGGGGTCCGGCGGACGTCGCCGATCGAGCAGGCGGCCAGGGCCGGCACCAGCAGCAACCCGGTGGTCCGGAGCACGCGGCGACCGATCATGGGGCCCCTCCTCCGCGACGGTAGCCTTGCGCGGGTGCGAGTACGTGTTGAACAGACTGCCCTACCGGGGATCGGCGTCCGTCACGATCTGATGACGGAATCCGGCCGCCGGCTCGGCGTGGTCTCCCACCGCAATGGCCGCCGCGACCTGGTCCTCTACGACCCGGACGATCCCGACTCCTGTCAACACGACATCCCGCTGACCGACGACGAGGCGGAGGCCCTGGCCGACATCCTCGGCGCGTCGCTGATGCTCGGCCAGCTCGCCGGGCTGCGCGAGCAGGCCGCGGGGCTGCTCACCGAGCAGATCGCCATCCCGGCCGGCTCCCGCTACGTCAACCGGCGGCTCGGTGACACCAAGGCACGGACGCGCACCAGCGCCTCCATCGTGGCGGTGCTGCGTCAGGGCGAGGTGATCGTCTCGCCCGATCCCACCTTCCGGTTCGCGGCCGGTGACGTGGTCGTCGTGGTCGGCACCCGCCAAGGGCTCGACGGGGTCACCGCGATCCTCGCCGAAGCCGACCCGGACGGCTGAGGCGCGGATGCACGAATCCACCACGCTGCTCGTCGAGGTCGGCGCGCTGCTGCTCCTGCTCGGCCTGCTCGGCCGGCTCAGCCGCCGCGTCGGCGTCTCGCCCATCCCCCTCTACCTGCTCGCCGGACTCGCCTTCGGCCACGGCGGCCTGCTGCCGCTCAACGCCAGCGAGGAGTTCTTCGCCGTCGGCGCGGAGATCGGCGTCATCCTGCTGCTCGTCATGCTCGGCCTGGAATACAGCGCCAACGAACTGGTGGGCAACCTCCGCTCGGCCGCGCCGGCCGGCCTGATCGACGCGGTGTTCAACGCACTGCCCGGCTTCGCCTTCGCCCTGCTGCTCGGCTGGGGCTGGGTGGCCGCCGTCGTGCTCGCCGGCGTCACCTGGGTCTCGTCGTCCGGCGTGATCGCGAAGGTGCTCGGCGACCTGGGCCGGGTCGGTAACCGGGAGACCCCGGTGATCCTCTCCGTCCTCGTCATCGAGGACCTGGCCATGGCCCTCTACCTGCCGCTGGTCACCGCGCTGCTCGCCGGGGTCGGCCTGGTCAAGGGCGGCATCGCGCTCGCCGTCGCGGTGCTCACCGTGGTCGTCGTGCTGGCCGTCGCCATCCGGTACGGGCACCTGATCTCCGCCGCGCTCTCCGCGAAGGACCCCGAGGCGCTCCTGCTCGGGGTGCTCGGCCTGACCCTGCTGGTCGCCGGGGTGGCGGCCAAGCTCCAGGTCTCCGCCGCGGTCGGCGCGTTCCTGGTCGGCATCGCCCTGTCCGGGCCGGTGGCACACCACGCCACCCAGCTGCTGTCCCCGCTGCGGGACCTCTTCGCCGCGGTCTTCTTCGTCTTCTTCGGCCTGGTCACCGACCCGCTGGACATGCCGCCGGTGCTGCTGCCCGCGCTGCTGCTGGCCGTGGTGACCATGGGAACGAAGCTGGCCACCGGTTGGCTGGCCGCCCGCCGGGCCGGGATCGCCGAGCCCGGCCGGTGGCGCGCCGGCTTCGCGCTGACCCCGCGCGGCGAGTTCTCCATCGTCATCGCCGGCCTGGCCGTCGCCGCGGCGTACCCGGTCGAACCCCGGCTGGCGGCGCTCGCCACCGCGTACGTGCTGATCACCGTGGTGACCGGGCCGATGCTGGCCCGCCTGCCCGACCTGCCCTGGTTCAAGCGCTGGCTGCGCCGGCGCAGCGCCGCCCGGCCGCCCGTGCCGGTGGGGGCGGCCGACTGACCTCGGCCGGGCCGGGTCGGCCGTACGGTGGACCCGGCCCGGCCAACGGTTGCCGAATTGATTCCGGGAAGGTCTACCGCCACCCGGCGAAACCGCGTTAACGTGTCGCCCCAGCAGCCAGGGTCCGCGGGTGGCCGGTGCCCCCGCCAGCGTAAGCGGAAGGTCGGCCGGTGAGCGTGCAGGAAGAGACGTTCCACGGCTTCGCCAACCCCGTCGATCCCTCGCCCGCCGAGCTGAGGTCGTGGGCCTACCAGCCGGATTCCGTCCCGCTGACCTCCATGCCGCCGGACTGGGACCTGCTGGTCGCCGGGGACCACCTGGTGCAGACCCTCTTCGACCTGGCCATGGACCCGGCCTGTCCGGCCCGCCGGTTCGCCCTGCACTGCCTCTACATCTACGCCGCCGACGGCATCCGGACGAACTTCCGGGCCCACCCGAAGCGCCGCTTCCGCAAGCTCGTGGAGCAGGCCGAGCGGGCCGGCGACGAGCTGATGCGCAACTGGGCGCACAACAGCCGCGTGCTGCTCGCCCGGCCGGACCTCTTCGTCTACCGGGACTGGTGCGAGGGCGGCCTGGTGCGGGAGAACCGGCGGCTCTAGCTCTTGCTTCTCTGTGTGGGGGGTGTGGCCCCACCGTGCCCGGCTCCGGGCGGTCAGGCTTGATCCCTGCGCCGGTCACGGCGGGGTCACACCTACCTCCGTGGCTCGCCGCCGGGCTTCGTGGGATTGATCTCCTGTGTCCCGCCCTGGGAAGGCGAACGGGCCGGGACCCCCCGTGGGTCCCGGCCCGCACGTCGGCGGATCGTTCAGCCGGTCGATCCGCCCTGCTTCCGGCGCCGCTCGTCGTCCCTGGCGCGGTCGACGCCGTGGTCCACCTGGTCCCCGAAGCGCCCTTCCCTGATCTTTTCGGTGAAGCCACCGTCGGTGATCCGGTCGAATCGCTCCCGGACGTTCTCGGCCACCTGCTCCAGCCGTTCCTCCGCCCGTTCCGCCACCTTCTTCGCCGATTCCGCCATGGCTCCCCCTGCCAGTTCGGAGGCCGAATTGAGTCGGTTGGCCGCATTCACAGGCTAGCGAAACCGGCCCTCCCGGATCCGGCTTTCCCCCGAACCGCACCGCCTGCCGGCGGGATGGAATGCGCGAAGGCCGGCGCGGCCCGGGGTGGGCGCGCGCCGGCCTTCGCGGCGGGGAAAAATCAGCGGTCGGGGGTCCGGCGGGGACGCCAGACGACGAGCGCGGTGGAGGTGCGGTTGGTGGGGACGAGGTCGCCACGGGCGAAGCCGCCCAACGACTCCAGCTCGGCGATCCGGCGGTACGCGGCGTCCAGCTCCGCCTCCAGCCGGGCCACCCGCCGCTGGGCCTCCTCCAGCAACCGCTCCAGGTGGATGATCCGCTTGACCCCGGCCAGGTTGATCCCGTCGTCCTGGCTGAGTCGCTGCACCTCGCGGAGCAGCACCACGTCCCGGACGCTGTAGCGGCGACCGCCGCCGGCCGCCCGGCCGGCCTGCACGAGGCCCAGCCGGTCGTACTGGCGCAGCGTCTGCGGGTGCATCCCCGCCATCCGGGCCGCCACCGAGATCATCAGAACCTTGGCCTCGTAGGCAGGGTCACCCGAGCCGACGAACTCCTGTGACATCCCCGCTCACCTCCGCTGCCTCGTCACCCGGTCAACTGAATCGACGCACCCGCGCGTCGAGATGTTCCCGCGCGGCCGGCGGGGTCTGCTCGGCGAACGTCTCCAGCGCCGCCCGCGCCTCGTCAGACAGCGTCGCGGGGACCACCACGTCGAGGGTGACCAGCAGGTCACCGGCGCGGCCGTCCCGGCGTACGACGCCCTTGCCCCGGGCGCGCAGCACCCGGCCGCTGGGCGTGCCCGGCGGCACCCGCAGCGTCACCGTGCCGTCCAGGGTCGGCACCCTCAGGTCGGTGCCGAGCACCGCCTCCGCGAACGTGATCGGCACGGTCAGGGTCAGGTCGTCCCCGGTGCGCCCGAACAGCTCGTCCGGGCGGACCTTCACGTGCACGAACAGGTCGCCCGCCGGGCCGCCCCGCTCGCCGGGCTCACCCCGCCCGGCCAGCCGGATGCGCTGGCCGTCGGCCACCCCGGCCGGGAAGCGCACGTTCAGCGTGCGGGTCTTGGTGACCCCGCCGGTGCCGTGGCACTCCGGGCACTTCTCCTCGACGACCGTGCCCACGCCCTGGCAGTTGCGGCACGGCTCGGAGAAGCTGAACGACCCCTGGTTGCGGGTGGTCACCCCGGCGCCGTGGCAGACCGGGCAGGCCACCGGCTGGGTGCCCGGCTTCGCCCCGTTGCCGTGGCAGGTCTCGCAGACCCCGGGGGCACGCAGCGTCAACGGCAGGGTGACGCCGCGGACCGCGTCGGGGAAGTCCAGCGCCACCTCGGTCTCGACGTCCCGGCCCCGGGCCGGGCCGCGCGGACGGGCCGCGGCGCCGGCGCCCCCGCCCGTGAAGATCGAGCTGAACAGGTCGCCCAGGCCACCGCCGCCGAACCGGGCCTCGCCGCCGCCCGCCCCGCCGAACAGGTCGGACACGTCGAACGGCATGCCACCGGGCTGGCCCGCGCCGCGGGCGTTGCGCCGGAAGGCGCCGGAGCCGAAGAGCGACCGCATCTCGTCGTACTCGCGACGCTTCTTCTCGTCGCCCAGCACGGCGTACGCCTCGGAGACGGCCTTGAACCGCTCCTCGGCCTTCGGGTCACCGGGGTTGTGGTCCGGGTGCGACTCCCGAGCCAGCTTCCGGTACGACTTCTTGATCTCGTCCGAGGAGGCGGACTTCTCCACGCCCAGCGCGGCGTAGTAGTCCTTCTCGATCCAGTCCTTGGAACTCACCGGTCCACCCCCTTCCACGGGACGTACCCCGGTCGTCCCGCCCGCCCGGGGTGGGCGGGCGGGACGTCACGGGTCGGCACTACTCGGGCTCGGCGACCGCGACCAGGGCCGGCCGCAGCAGCCGTTCGCCGAGCTGGTAACCCCGGCGCATGACCTGCACGCAGGTCGGCTCGGTCACGTCGGCGGAGGTCTGGTGCGCCACCGCCTCGTGCCGGGTCGGGTCGAACGGGTCGCCCTGCTCGCCGAACGCGGTCAGGCCGAACTTGGTCAGCGCCGTGGTGAGCTGCTCGGCCACGCTGCCGAACGGACCCACCAGGTCGCCGTGCTCGCGGGCCCGGTCCAGGTCGTCGAGGATCGGCAGCAGCGCGGTCAGCACCGTGCCGGTCGCCTGCTCCTGGACCAGGCTGCGGTCCCGGTCGACCCGCTTGCGGTAGTTGGCGTACTCCGCCGACACCCGCTGGACGTCGCGGGTCCGCTCGTCCAGCTCGGCCCGGAGCGACTCCACCTCGCCGCCGACCGGCGCCTTCTCGGTGGTGGCCTCCTCGCTCGGCTGGGCCGGCGCGTCGACCACGGGCGGGCCGGAGACCGTGGCCTCGGCCTCGCCCTCGATCTCGTCGACCACGACCTCGGCCTCCTCGACCAGCCCCTCGGCGGGCGCGTCGGCCGCGGCGTCGGCGGCCGACGTGTCGGTCACCGCCTGCTCGGTGGTCTTGCCGATCTTGCGCTTGTCACGGATGACGACGCGCGGCTCCTCGCCGGCGCCCTGACCGGCGGTCGCGGAGCCACCCGGCGCCGACCCCGTGGAGCCGGGATCGGCTGCTCGTGGCTTCTCCGTCATGCGGCTACCTCATCCCTCTCGCGGCGAGAAACGTGTCCGGGACCGAAGGTCACTTCTTGTCCTCGTCCACGATCTCCGCGTCGACCACGTCGTCGGGGCCGCCGGCCTGGGGACCGCCGGTCGCACCGGCGCCGGCGCCCGGCCCGGCCTCGCCCGGCCCGGCCTGCTCGCCCTGCTGCTGCGAGTAGAGCAGCGAGCCGGCCTGCTGGGAGACCTGCGCCAGCTTCTCGTGCGCGGCCTTGATCTTGTCGATGTCCTGGCCGCCGAGGGCGCTGCGCAGCTCGCCGAGCGCCTCGTTGAGCTGGTCACGGTTCTCGGCGGGCAGCTTGTCGCCGCTCTCCGCGAGGAACTTCTCGGTCTGCCACTGGAGCGCCTCGGCCAGGTTGCGGGTCTCGGCCTCGTCGCGCCGCCGCTTGTCCTCCTCGGCGTGCTCCTCGGCGTCCCGGCGCATCCGCTCGATGTCGTCCTTCGGCAGCGAGGAGCCGCCGGTGATCGTCATCTTCTGTTCCTTGCCGGTGCCCAGGTCCTTGGCGTGCACGTTGACGATGCCGTTGGCGTCGATGTCGAAGGTGACCTCGATCTGCGGCACGCCGCGCGGCGCCGGCGGGAGGCCGGTCAGCTCGAAGGTGCCGAGCTTCTTGTTGTAGGCCGCGATCTCCCGCTCGCCCTGGAACACCTGGATCAGCACCGACGGCTGGTTGTCGTCCGCCGTGGTGAAGACCTCGGAGCGCTTGGTCGGGATGGTGGTGTTGCGCTCGATCAGCTTGGTGAAGATGCCGCCCTTGGTCTCGATGCCCAGGCTCAGCGGGGTCACGTCGAGCAGCAGGACGTCCTTGACCTCACCCTTGAGCACACCGGCCTGCAGGGCGGCGCCGACGGCGACGACCTCGTCCGGGTTGACGCCCTTGTTGGGCTCCTTGCCGGTGAGCTGCTTGACCAGGTCGGTCACGGCCGGCATCCGGGTCGAGCCGCCGACCAGGATGACGTGGTCGACGTCCGAGACCTTGATCCCGGCGTCCTTGACGGCCTGCTCGAACGGGCCCTTGCAGCGGTCCAGCAGATCCTGCGTCATCCGCTGGAACTCGGCACGGCTCAGGGTCACGTCGAGGTGCAGCGGGCCCGCCGAACCGGCGGTGATGTACGGCAGGTTGATGTTGGTGGTGGTGGCGGCGGACAGCTCGATCTTGGCCTTCTCGGCCGCCTCCTTGAGCCGCTGCATGGCCATCTTGTCCTGGGACAGGTCGATGCCGTGCTCGCCGCGGAAGGTCTTCACCAGGTGGTCGATGATGCGCTGGTCCCAGTCGTCACCACCGAGGTGGTTGTCACCGCTGGTGGACTTGACCTCGATGACGCCCTCGGCCAGCTCCAGCAGCGAGACGTCGAAGGTGCCGCCACCCAGGTCGAAGACCAGGACGGTCTGCTCCTTGGAGCCCTTGTCGAGGCCGTACGCCAGCGCGGCCGCGGTCGGCTCGTTCACGATCCGCAGCACGTTGAAGCCGGCGATCTCACCGGCCTCCTTGGTGGCCTGCCGCTGGCCGTCGTTGAAGTAGGCCGGCACGGTGATCACCGCGTCGGTGATCTGCTCACCCAGGTACGCCTCGGCGTCCCGCTTGAGCTTCATCAGCGTGCGCGCCGAGATCTCCTGCGGGGTGTACTTCTTGCCGTCGATGTCGACGGTCCAGTTGGTGCCGATCTCCCGCTTGACCGAACGGATCGTCCGGTCCGGGTTGGTCACCGCCTGGCGCTTCGCGACCTCACCGACGAGCACCTCGCCGTTGCGGGCGAACGCGACGATCGAGGGGGTCGTCCGCGAGCCCTCCGCGTTGGCGATGACGGTGGGCTCACCGCCCTCGAGAACGCTGACGCAGGAGTTCGTCGTGCCGAGGTCGATGCCGACCGCACGTGCCATGTTCGCTTCCTCGCTTCGTAACGGTGAGCAGGTCAACGGGCCTGCCCGGCGGGTCGCCCGCAGCGACCGCACCACAAGTTGAGTGAACTTGACTCAATAGTGCCACGCCCCGGGCGATCCGCAAGTCCAGGTTGAGCCGACCCGACGCAACCTGACCGTTATTACCGTCCGGTTGTCTTACCTTGCGTCGGTCGGGCACGCTTTAGCGGTGACGACGCACGGCGATCCCGCCACCCATGCCGGCGCGCCCGCCGTCGCCGCCCGCACCGGCCCCGACGACGCCGGCGGGGACCGGCCCGCCGGCGCCGCGGAAGGCCTGCCCGCCGCACTCACCGGCCTGCGGGCCGCGATCGCGGCGGCCCGGTTCCCGCTGGCCCTGCCCTCGGCCGAGCCCGCCCGCCGCACCGCCACCGGTCTCACCGACCAGCTCGACGACTACCTGCTGCCCCGGCTCGCCCGCCTCGACGCCCCGCTGCTCGTGGTGGTCGGCGGCTCGACCGGCGCCGGCAAGTCGACGCTGGTCAACAGCCTGGTCCAGGCGCGGGTCAGCGCCGCCGGGGTGCTGCGCCCCACCACCCGCTCGCCGGTGCTGGTCTGCAACCCCGCCGACGCGGCCTGGTTCCGCCAGGGCGAGCTGCTGCCGGGCCTGACCCGCACCACCGAGCCGAGCGAGAACCCGGGCACCCTCCAGCTGGTCACCGCCCCCGCGCTCCCGGCCGGGCTGGCCTTCCTCGACGCGCCCGACATCGACTCGGTGGTCGACGCCAACCGGGCCCTCGCCGGTCAGCTGCTGGCCGCCGCCGACCTCTGGCTCTTCGTCACCACGGCCGCCCGCTACGCCGACGCCGTCCCGTGGGAGCTGCTGCGCAGCGCCCGGGCCCGGGGCACGGCCGTCGCCATGGTCCTCGACCGGGTCCCCCCGGAGGCGGCCGACGAGATCGCCGCCCACCTGTCCGAGATGCTCGCCGCACAGGATCTCGGCGCCGCGCCGCTGTTCGTCCTGCCGGAGACCTGGGTGGACGGGCAGGGCCTGCTCCCCGACCGGGTCACCGCCCCGCTGGCCGGCTGGTTCGCGCGGCTCGCCGCCGACGCCGAGGCCCGCTCGGCGGTGGTCCGGCAGACCCTCGACGGCGCGCTGGCCAGCCTGCACCCGACCGTGGACGCGCTGGCCGACGCCGCCGACGAGCAGGCGGCCGCCGCCGACGCGCTGGACGAGCGGGTCCGGGCGGCGTACCGGGGGGCGGAGCGGACCGTCGACCAGGGGCTCAAGGACGGCCGGCTGCTCCGCGGCGAGGTGCTGGCCCGGTGGCAGGAGTTCGTCGGCACCGGCGAGTTCTTCCGCAGCCTGGAGGCGCGGATCGGCCGCCTGCGCGACCGGGTGGTGGCCGCGGTCACCGGCCGTCCGGCCCCGGCCGCCGAGCTGCGGAACGCCATCGAGTCACAACTGGTCACGCTGCTGCGCGGGGTGTCCGCCGAGGCGGCGGAGAACGCCTACACCGGCTGGAAGGCGCACCCGGCCGGGGCGGCGCTGCTCGAACCTGAGCTGGCGCACCCGTCGGCCGATCTCCCGGAGCGCGCCGAGCGCCTGGTCCGCGACTGGCAGCGCGGCGTGCTCGAACTGGTCCGGGCCGAGGGCGGCGACCGCCGCTTCGTGGCCCGCACCGCCGCGTACGCGGTCAACGCCACCGGCCTGGCCGTCATGATCGCGGTCTTCGCGGCCACCGCCTTCATCCCGACCGGGCTGGAGGTCGCCACCGGCGCGGGCACCACGGTCGCCGCCCAGGCGGTGCTCCAGGCGATCTTCGGTGACCAGGCGGTCCGCAACCTGGCCAGCAAGGCGCGGGTGGACCTGCTCGACCGGATCGGCGCGCTGCTGACGGAGGAGGCCGACCGGTTCCTCGCCCGTACCGCCGAGGCGCGCCCGGCCACCGACACCGGTGACGCGCTGCGCCGGTCGGCCCGCGAGGTCGAGAAGGCCCGGCACCGAGCCGGCCTCTCCGGCACGTCGGGCGCGGCACTGCCCGCCGCGGACCAGGGTGGGCGCGCGTGAGCAACATTGTCGGCCGGATGCGGGAGACGTTCCGGGGCGGGCAGCGCGTCGACCCCGACGTCCTGATCGCGCGGCTCCAGGCCCTCCAGCGTTTCCTCGGCGCGGTCGACGGCCAGGTGCCCGACGCCGAGCTGGTCGCCGCGCACACCGTGGTCGAGCGGGCCGGCACCCGGCTCGCCCTCTCCGGCCACCACACCGTGGTCGCGCTGGCCGGGGCGACCGGCAGCGGCAAGTCGAGCCTGTTCAACGCCCTGGCCCGGCTGGATCTCTCCCCGGTCGGCGTCCGCCGGCCGACCACCGGGGTGGCGCACGCCTGCGTCTGGGGGCAGCTCGACGGCGCGTCCCGGCTGCTCGACTGGATCGGGGTGCTGCCGCGGCACCGGTTCGTCCGGGAGAGCCCGCTGGACGGCGACGACGAGTCCACGCTGCACGGCCTGGTCCTGCTGGACCTGCCCGACTTCGACTCGGTGCAGCGGAGCCACCGGCTGGAGGTGGACCGACTGCTCGGCCTGGTCGACCTGGTGGTCTGGGTGGTCGACCCGCAGAAGTACGCCGACCGGGTGATCCACACCAGCTACCTGCGCGAGTTCCACCGGCACAAGGACGTGACCGTGGTGGTGCTCAACCAGGCCGACCGGCTGCCCCCGGCCGAGCTGCCGCGCGTCCTCGGCGACCTGCGCCGGCTGCTCGACGCCGACGGGCTGGAGGGGGTGCCGCTGCTGCCCACGGTGGCGGTGGACCCGGCCGGGCTGGACGGGCTCCGCGCCGAGCTGGAGCGTACGGTCGCCGAGCGGCAGGCCGCGCTGCGCCGGCTGGCCGGCGACGTCGACGCCGTGGTGGCCGGGCTCGACCCGCTGGTCGGGCCGGAGCCGCCGCGCACCCGGCCGGGTGACGCGTCGGCACGGGAGCTCACCACCGCGCTGGCCGGGGCGGCCGGGGTGCCGACGGTGGCCGAGGCGGTCGAGAGGGCGTACCGGCACCGGGCGGTCGGCAGCACCGGCTGGCCGCTGGTCCGGGGCTGGCGGAAGCTGCGGCCGGACCCGCTGCGCCGGCTGCACCTGCCCGGCGGGGGCGCCGACGCGCCCGCGGAGAGCCTGGTCGCGGCCACCTCCGTACCCGATCCGACCGCCGCGCAGCGCTCGGCGCTCAACCTGGCCATCCGCGCGGTGGCCGACCGCTCCGCCGCCGACCTGCCGGCGCCCTGGCCGGCCGCGGTGATCGCCGCGGCCCGGTCCCGGCTGGCCGACCTGCCGGACGCGCTGGACCACGCGGTGGCCGCCACCGACCTGGGCATGGACCGCCGGCCGACCTGGTGGCGGGTGGTCGGCGCGCTCCAGTGGCTGGTCACCCTCGCCGCGCTGGGCGGCCTGGCCTGGCTGGTCCTGGGCTACGCGCTGCGCATCCTGGGCCTGCCCGCCCTCGACTACCCGGAACTCGGCGACGTGCCCTGGCCCACCGTGCTGCTGCTCGGCGGCCTGCTGGCCGGGCTGCTCGTGGCGGCGCTGACCCGACCGGTGATCCGCTGGGCGGCGCGGCGCGCCCGACGCCGGGCCGAGCAGCGGCTGCTCACGTCGGTCGGCAGCGTCGGGGAGAAGCACGTGCTGAACCCGGTCTGGGCGGTGCTGGCCCGCTACGGCGAGGCACGCGAGGCGCTGCGGGAGGCGGCCCGGGGCTGAGCCCCGGCGCGGATGCCCGGCGTGCTGACCGTCGTCGGCGCGGGCCGGGCGGCGTAGGGTCGGTGCATGGCCACGCCACAGACCCCCTACGAGGCGGTGCTGCACGCCGCTCGCGACGTGACGAGGCTCGACTCCGCCCTGGACGCGGAGATGCTCGGCGCCGCGCTGCTCGGCAGCGTCTACGCCGTTGCCGAGACCGATCGGGACAACGCCGTCCGCGAGTTCGTGGGCGGCTTCCTCACCGCCACCTCGCGCCGCCGCAGCGCCGCCGCGACCACCATCCGTGCCGTCTTCGCCACCCTGGTGCCCGACGCCGAGGGCGCCGGCCGGGTCCGCCCCGGCGCGTACGCCCCCGCGTGGGCCGGCCAGCTCGGCCGGGTGCACCTCACGGGCGCCTGGTCGTACGGCGACGTGTACGGCGATCAGACCTCCTACCTGGCCACCTTCGCCTACGACGACGACGAGGGCGGTCCGGAGCACGCCCTCGTGGCGCTGGTCGACCACAACATCGGGATCACCAAGGACGTGTTCGTGGGCGGTCCGGCCGCCCGGATCGTCGAGCAGGCCCGGGAGATCTGCACCCAGGACGAGTTCACCTGGTTCCGCACCGAGGACCCGGCCCGGATGCGCACCGAGGTGGGCCGCCACCTGGCGATCACCGACGACCTCGGCGAGCTGCCCGCGCAGGGCTCGCTGGCCACCGACCGGGCGCTCGTGGGTGCGCGGCTGGCCGCGCTGCCCGGCCCGGCCCCGGCGGCGGCCGACCTCCCGCCGCTGACCGACGAGACACGGACCGGGCTGGTACGCGCCTTCCTCGGCTCGCCGGAGGCGGTCCGCTTCGGCCTGGACCGGGTGGCCGACGGGGAGCTGGCCTCGCTGCACTTCTGCCTGGGGCTGCTGCTGGACCACGCGGCGAGCTTCCCGGACGCCGACCCGATGCGGTGGAGCCCGACGGTCGCCGAGCTGTTCCTGCTCGACTGGGTGCACCGGCGGGCCGTGCTGGACATGGACGACGCCGCCATGCTGCCCCGGGTGCTGCGCGGCTGGGCGGCGTACGCGGCCCGCCAGCGGGGGCTCGCGCCGGCGGCGGCCGCCCGCACGGACGAGGCCATCCAGGAGATGGTTCCCGAGTTCGCCCGGCTTTACAGCACGGGCGAGCGCCGCAGCCCGGCCACGGCCGCCGTCGCCCAGCTCATGGCGGACGGCGTGGACCCGGACGATCCGGCGGCGCTGGACGCCTGGATCGAGGCGAACCGCCACCGCCTCACCGACGACCCGGCCTGACCCGCCGGGAGCGGATCAGCGGCGCGGCCCGGTCGGTGCCGTGCTGCCCGACGCCGTGGCGCTCGGGTGCGGGTCGTCGCGCGGGCTGAGCGTCGGCGTGGGCGACGCCTCCGGCGGCGTGCCGGTCGGCGACGGCGTGCTGTCGGGCGGCTCGGTCGTCGGGTCGTCGGTCGGCGACGGCCCGGACGTCGGGGTCGGTTCGGCGGTCGGCGACGGCTCGTCGGTCGGGGTCGGTTCGGTGGTCGGGCTGGGGCTCGGCTCCGGGTCGGACGGCGACGGTGAGGGCACCGGCGACGGGCGCGGCGGGCCGGCCGGCGTGGTCCGGACGGGGCGCGGCGTCGGCACCGGCGCGGGAGCGGCCGGGTGGGACCGGTGGCGGGAACCGAGGTCGCTGTCGTCGGGCAGGGCCGGGGCGGCCGGGAGCACCGGTGCCCGGGGCGGCACGGTGGTGGCTCCGGCGACCGGCGACGGGGTGGGCAGCAGCGGCGTCTGGGTCCCCTCGGGCAACGGGATCACCACCGGGCCGACCGAGGGGGTCGGGATGAACGGGGTGCTGCTGTCCGGAAGGGCGCTGTTCCCCACGGTGGCCGACCCCGCGCTGATCGCGGCGAGGATCGGCATGGAGGCCGTGCCGGCCAGCAGCGCGACGGTGAACAGGTAGCCCCGGCTCGGGCCGCCCAGGCCGTGCGCGCGGTGCGCGCCGACCACCCGCCGGTAGTCGGACCGCGGCACCGCCCGGTGCCGGCCGAGGAACGGAGTTCCCGGAGGACCCTCTGGCGGCTCGGACACCGGCACACTCCTCGTACGCGTCGACAGGGCGGGATCCCGGCGCAGGCTTAAACGGACAAATGCCTCAAGGGGACCACCGTCAGCTTGAACCAGTGACGCTCAGTTCACCAGCCACCACAGCGTGTCGACACACAAATTGTCCGTCCCGTGACGGCGGCACACCAGACAAACGTGTCAATGCGTCGCGAACACGACGGAACGTCACCGGTGGAGGAGGCCGTACTGTGGGCCCGCTCACCTCCTCTGCAATCATTCAGGCACGACGGCAACGCAGCCGCCACCTCCGCGCACCCCGCGGCTGGTGCGGTACGGCGCCGGCGCTCCCGGGTCGGGCTCCTCAACGGGACCCGGCTCACGCCGCGCGGCAACCCTCACCGGGGCTAGGCGCGGCCGCCAGGGACCGGTCCGGCACCAGCCGGGTCGGGCGCACGATGTGCGCGGCACGGGTCACCCCCCGACGCCGGCGCAGACCAGACAGGGAGAGACGGATGGCAAAGGGCGATCCCGGGGCCGCCACCCGCAGCAAGCGGGCCGCACCCCGTACCAAGCGCGCCGCCGCCACGGGCGAACCGGAGCTCGTGCAGCTGCTGACGCCCGAGGGCGAGCGGATCGAGAGCGCGCTCGGCCCGGATGGGACCGAGTACCGCGTCGACTTCACCGACGAGGAGTACCGCGGGCTCTACCGCGACCTCGTGCTGGTCCGGAAGCTCGACGCCGAGGCCACGGCGCTACAGCGCCAGGGCGAGCTGGGCCTCTGGGCCAGCCTGCTGGGCCAGGAGGCCGCGCAGGTCGGCTCCGGCCGGGCGCTGCGTACGCAGGACATGGCCTTCCCGACCTACCGGGAGCACGGCGTCCTCTACTGCCGGGGCATCGACCCGATCATGCCGCTCGGCCTGTTCCGCGGCGTCGACCAGGGCGGCTGGGACCCGAACGAGTTCAAGTTCAACATGTACACGATCGTCATCGGGGCGCAGACCCTGCACGCGACCGGCTACGCCATGGGTGTCGCCATGGACGGCAAGACCGGCAGCGACGAGGGCGAGGCGGTGATCGCCTACTTCGGCGACGGCGCCACCAGCCAGGGCGACGTCAACGAGGCGTTCGTCTGGGCCAGCGTCTTCAACGCCCCGCTGGTGTTCTTCTGCCAGAACAACCAGTACGCCATCTCCGAGCCGCTGGAGCGGCAGACCCGCGTCCCGCTCTACCAGCGGGCCGGCGGCTTCGGCTTCCCCGGCGTCCGGGTGGACGGCAACGACGTGCTCGCGTCGTACGCGGTGACCCGGCACGCGCTGGACAACGCGCGGCACGGCCAGGGCCCGAGCCTCATCGAGGCGTACACCTACCGGATGGGCGCGCACACCACCTCCGACGACCCGACCCGCTACCGGATCGCCAGCGAGGTCGAGGCCTGGCAGGCCAAGGACCCGATCGCCCGGATGAAGGCGTTCCTCACCAAGCAGCAGATCGTCGACGAGTCGTTCTTCGCCGAGGTCGACGAGCAGGCCCGCGCCGAGTCGGTGCACCTGCGCGAGCGGGTGCTCGCCATGCCCGACCCGGAGCCGGTGACCATGTTCGACCACGTCTACCCCAACGGGTCCCCGGAGCTCGACGAGCAGCGGGCCCAGTTCAGCAAGTACCTGGAGTCGTTCGAGGGGAGCGCCCACTGATGGCCACGGAGACGCTCACCCTCGGCAAGGCCCTCAACGCCGGCCTGCGCAAGGCCCTGGAGAACGACCCGAAGGTCGTCATCATGGGCGAGGACGTCGGCAAGCTCGGCGGCGTGTTCCGCATCACCGACGGCCTCCAGAAGGACTTCGGCGACCAGCGGGTGATCGACACCCCGCTCGCCGAGTCCGGCATCATCGGCACCGCGGTCGGCCTGGCCATCCGCGGCTTCCGGCCGGTCTGCGAGATCCAGTTCGACGGCTTCGTCTACCCGGCGTACGACCAGATCGTGTCGCAGGTGGCGAAGATGCACTACCGCTCGCAGGGCAAGGTGCGGATCCCGATGGTCATCCGGATCCCCTACGGCGGTGGCATCGGCGCGGTCGAGCACCACTCGGAGTCGCCCGAGGCGTACTTCGCGCACACCGCCGGCCTGAAGGTCGTCACCTGCGCGAACCCGCAGGACGGCTACTCGATGATCCAGCAGGCCATCGCCTCCGACGACCCGATCGTCTTCCTGGAGCCGAAGCGGCGCTACTGGGAGAAGGGTCCGGTCGAGCTGGACGCCCCGCTGACCGACGCGTATCCGCTGCACGCCGCGCGGGTCGCCCGGCCGGGCACCGACGCCACCGTGCTGGCGTACGGCCCGATGGTGCGCACCGCCCTGGACGCGGCCACCGCCGCCGCCGAGGACGGCCGGGAGCTGGAGGTCATCGACCTGCGCACGCTCTCCCCGCTGGACCTGACCGCCGCGTACGAGTCGGTGAAGCGCACCGGCCGCTGCGTGGTCGTCCACGAGGCCCCGGGCAACCTGGGTCTCGGGTCGGAGATCGCCGCCCGGATCACCGAGGAGTGCTTCTACTCCCTGGAATCCCCGGTGCTGCGGGTCACCGGCTTCGACACCCCCTACCCGGCCGCCCGGGTGGAGGAGGAGTACCTGCCCGACCTCGACCGGGTGCTCGACGCCGTCGACCGCACCTTCGGCTGGTGAGCGGCATGTCACGGATCAAGGAATTCAACCTCCCCGACCTGGGCGAGGGCCTGACCGAGGGCGAGATCCTCGCCTGGCTGGTCAAGGTGGGCGACGACATCGAGCTGAACCAGCCGATCGTCGAGGTGGAGACCGCCAAGGCGGCGGTCGAGATCCCGGCGAAGTGGGCCGGCCGGGTGCAGGCGATCTTCCACCCGGAGGGCGCCACGGTCGAGGTCGGCAGCCCGATCATCGCGATCGACACCGACCCGAACGCCGGGCCGATCGAGCAGTCGACGACCGGTGCGCCGGCCGCCGACCTGCCCACCCCGTCGGCGGCGTCGCTGGCCGCCGTCGAGGTCGCGCCCGAGGAGGGCATGGTCGAGCCGGGCCTGATCGGCGGCGTGGCGCCGGGCGGGCGTACCGCGGTACTGGTCGGCTACGGCCCGCGGAACGCGCCGGCCAAGCGCCGGCCGCGCAAGGGCGGCGTCCCGGCCCAGGCCGCGGCGGCCCCGGTCCAGCCGGCACCCGCGCCGGTCGTTCCGGCACCGGCTGCCCCGGCGGTCAACGGCAACGGCCGGGTGACCGGCGCCGTGCTGGCCAAGCCGCCGGTGCGCAAGCTCGCCAAGGACCTGGGCGTCGACCTCGCCACGCTGACCGGGTCGGGCCCGCTGGGCTCGATCACCCGGGAGGACGTACAGCGGGCGGCGGCGGCCCCGGCGGCGGCCGAGCCGCTGACGGTCGCGACGCCGGCCACGGCGGCCGCGAGCTTCGGCGCCGACCGCGAGCAGCGCATCCCGGTCAAGGGGGTACGCAAGCTCACCGCGGAGAACATGGCCCGCTCGGCGTTCACCGCGCCGCACGTCACGGAGTTCCTGACCGTGGACGTGACCCGGGCGATGAAGGCCCTGGACCGGCTCCGCGAGCGGCGCGAGTGGCGGGACGTGCGGGTCTCGCCGCTGCTGCTGGTCGCGAAGGCGGTGCTGCTGGCGGTCAAGCGCCACCCGATGGTCAACTCGACCTGGGCCGGCGACGAGATCGTGGTCAAGGACTACGTGAACCTGGGCATCGCGGCGGCCACCGAGCGTGGCCTGATCGTGCCGAACATCAAGGACGCCGGCCGGCTCTCGCTGCGCGAGCTGGCGGACGCGATGACCGCGCTCGTCCAGACCGCCAAGGCGGGGAAGACCTCGCCGGCCGACATGTCCGGCGGCACGCTGACCATCACCAACGTCGGCGTCTTCGGCGTCGACACCGGCACCCCGATCCTGCCTCCGGGCGAGTCCGCGATCCTCGCCTTCGGCGCGGTGCGGGAGCAGCCCTGGGTGCACAAGGGCAAGGTCAAGCCGCGCCTGGTCACCACGCTGGGCCTCTCCTTCGACCACCGGATCATCGACGGTGAGCTCGGCTCGAAGTTCCTCCGCGACATCGGGGACTTCCTGGCCGATCCGGAGGCGGCGCTGCTCGCCTGGACCTGACGGTCGCATCGCACCAGGCCACGGCCGGTGTGCACGGGTGAACGCCCGGCACACCGGCCGTTGCCGTTGGGGAAAGGAAACGTCGGCTCAACGGGGCTCCCGGCCTACGATCCTTAGGCACGTGGCTCAGCTCACCTAAGAATCGATGGAAGTTCGCGACGTTCTGGGGTTCAATAGAGACATCAAGGGGCTGACAACCGAATAGCCAGGAGGAGAGACCCAGATGAGCATGATCGAGCGAATCCGCAACCGCCGCGACGCCAACCGCCGCGCCCGTGCCATCGAGCACGCGCTGCGTTCCGCCAACTCGCCGGCCGTCCGCGAGGAGCTTCTCGCCATCGCCCAGCGTCACATGAGCTGACGCTCCCCGACTTTCCTCACCTCCTCCAGTTCGAAGACCCGCCCGGGCAACCGGGCGGGTCTTCGGCGTCTCACGTCGATTGACACCGGGATTCCACCTCGCCGCACCGCCCGGTACGGTGGGGCTCGGTCGCCAACCGCCCGCCTCCGGACCGATCGCCTTCGAGAGCAACCGATCGATACCGTCCGGTGACGTTCGGTGACGGCCGGTGCTCCCCCGGGCGCCTCCGGGCGGCCACCGGATACGGTGCGGGGAGCCCGCACGGCCGGTACCCGCCGGCGACTCCGGCAGCGATGCCGACGGTCCCGATCGGCATCGGCGGCCGACATGTGATGGAGGAGGCGCACCCATGACGTCCGAGGCCCCGCACCGCCCCGGCCAGGAGCCGGGCGAGGTGTCGCCGGGCGCCGGCGGACCGGTGCCGTACGGCGACCGCCCGGCGCAGCAGGACAACGGGTACGGCGCACCCGACCTCGGCTGGGCCCCGCCCCCGCCGGCCGGTCGGCCCGCCCAGCCCGCCCCCGCCTGGGCCGCGGCCGACGACCAGCCCCCCGCCTGGACACCGCCGGGCGGCCAGCCCGCCGCCGGCCGGGCCACCGCGCAGGTGCCGCCGCCGGCCGAGCCGGGCGGCTGGAGCCCCGCCTCGCAGCCCGCCTGGGCCGCTCCGGAGCAGTCCGCCCCGTCCTGGGGCGGGCCGGACCAGGGAGCACCCGCCTGGGGCGCGCCCGAGCAGGCCGACGCCCACCGCGGCGCCGAGCCCGGGCCGTCCGCCTGGGCCGCCGCCCCACCGCACAACCCCACCGAGTCGACCCCGCCGGCCTGGGGCGCCCCGGCGGCGGCCGGCGAGCAGCCGGCCTGGGCGCAGGCCGGCGACCCCGGTGCCCGCGGCGCCGCCCACGTGCCCGCGCCCGCCACCGTCCCGAACGAGTCGTGGGCCACCCCCGCCGGGCAGGACGACCCGAACCGGTCCGGTGGGTGGAACCCGCCGACCGGTCAGCAGGACGACGACCCGGGCCGCTCCGGCGGCTGGCGCGCGGCGCAGGAGGACAACTCCGGCGGTTGGGCCGTCGGGGCCGCCGCCCAGCAGCAGGACGACCGGCCCGCCTGGGGCCAGCAGGGCGAGCAGGCCGCTCCCGGCTGGACGCCGGCCGAGCCGACCGCGCGCGCGGCCGCCAAGGTCTCGGTCCCGGGCGCCGTCCGCCCGGAGGGTGCCTGGTCCAGCCAGGACCACCAGGGCCAGGCCGCGAGCTGGCAGAACGGCCCGAACGCCACGCACGGCGACGACCAGGGCCAGGCCCCGAGCTGGCAGAACGGCCCGAACGCCACGCACGGCGACGACCAGGGTCAGGCCGCGAGCTGGCAGAACGGCTCGGCGACGCAGGACGACGACCCGGACCGCTCCGGTGGCTGGGCCGCGGGCCGGTCCGCCGGCGGCGCTGAGGCGCCGCAGCAGGCCGCCTGGGGTGCGCCGGAGGAGCAGCGCCCGTCCGCCGCGTGGAGCGGCGCCGCGGCGGTGCCGCAGCAGCGTGAGCCGGAGCAGCCGGCGGACGAGCCGGCGCAGCCCGGCTGGGGTTCCGCCGCCGTCCCGGCACCGGCCGAGGCGCGGGCCAGCGCGTCCGTCCCGTCCCCCGACTCGCCGCCCGCCTGGGGCGGCAACCAGGACAACCCGGGGCAGTGGACGCGCGACCGTCCGGCCATCCCGGAGGCCGAGCCGTGGGCACCCGGCCAGGCCTGGGGCCGCGCCGCCGAGGCCCAGCCCGAGCAGTCCGCGTCGCCGGGCTGGGAGCCGGCCCGCGCCGACGACGGACCGATCTACCAGCCGGCGCCGGGCCCGGGGATCTCCCCGGCCAACGCGGTGCCGCTGCCCCCGCAGGAGCAGCGGGTGCCGGGCGCCGCCCTGGCCGCCGCACCGCCCGCCGACTATGCGCCGTTCAACCCGGGCGGCGAGCCGGGCGACCGCAACCCGCAGGCGTACGAGCCGGAACCGGCCGCCGACGCCAGCTGGGGTACGCCCGGCCCGGCGCACGACGAGCCGCAGTCACCGGCCGGGCCGGTGGTGCCCGGTCCGCGGACCTCGCCGGAGGCCGGCGCGGGCGGCGCCGTCTCGGCCAGCGCCTCGGTGCCGATGACCAGCCGGGTCACGCCGCCGGCCGACCAGCCGCTGCCCACGGGTGGCACGCCCGCCCCGCAGCCGCGCGTCTACGGCCGCCCCGCGCGGCCCGAGCGGGAGGAGGCGCCCGGGCAGGACGGCCCGAACGGCTTCGCCGAGCCGGGCCCGCACTCCCGGGCGGACGAGTCGGACCGCCAGCACGGATACGCCGAGGCGCCTCCGGTGCACTCGGCCCCGCCGTCCTCGCCGGCCGCCCCGCCGCCGTTCCCGCCCGGCGTGCCGTCCTTCGTTGACCCGCCGGGCAACAGCCGGCCGGTCAACGGGGTGCACCCGCACAACGGTGAACGCCCCGGTGGCCCGCACGATCCGTTCGGTGGCCCCGGCGGCCCGCACGAGCCGTTCGGCGCGCCCGCCGGGCACCAGGACCCGTTCGGCCCGCCCCACCGCGACCAGTTCGGCGGGCCCGGGGGCGGTGACCCGTTCGGCGGTCCGGCCGGCGGCCGCGCCTCCGTCGCCGTGCCGGGGCAGATGCCGATGGGCGAGCCGGGCGGCTTCCCGCCCGCGTTCCCGCCGCCGCCCCAGCAGGGCCCGCCGGCCTGGCCGCAGGCGGGTCAGGGCGGCGACGCGGACCAGGGCCGCTTCGAGGCGTTCAAGCCGGAGGCGGAGCCGAAGACCGAGGCGCCCACGCCGAAGGTGCGCAACGGCCGGGTGCTGGCCCTGGTGCTGATCGCCGCGGTGCTCATCCTGGCCGTGCCGCTCGGCCTGCTCACTCTGCTCGGCAAGATCGGCGGGGACGACAAGCCGGCGGGCTTCGACCCGGCGGTGGGCTCCTGCGTCAAGCAGTCCAACGCGACCGCCGTGGCGGCCGACTGCGGCGAGCAGGGGGCGTTCACCGTGGTGTCGAAGGTGGACAGCAAGGACAAGTGTGCGGACCCGGCGCAGCCCCAGGTGGTGCTTCCCGGCGACGGGTCCAACCGGGTGCTCTGCCTCAAGCCGGCCGGCCAGTAGCGACTCCCACGACGGCGGGGCCACGGTGATCCGTGGCCCCGCCGTCGTTCGTCACCGCTGCCAGTGGGGGTCGCGACCGAGGTAGGCCAGCAGGGCGGCGACCGGGTCGGCACCGGGTTCGGTGGGCAGCGCGGCGGCGTACGCGAATCCGCGCAGCGGCTCGGCGGTCGCCCGGGCCGCCGGCATGAGCTGTGCGGCCAGCTCGGCGGTGAGCGGCGCCGGCTGCCCGGTGGCCACCGCGACGTCCCAGGCGTGGATCGCGGCGTCGAGCGCGCAGGTCGCGGCGGCGAGCTCGGGGTCCATGGTCGGCGCGGGCGGCAGCGGCGTGCCGACCGGACCGGCCGCCGAGTCGATGCCCGCCCAGGCCGCGGTGGCGGCCTCGACCGCGCTCCGCACGACGCTCTGGACGCCCTCGTCGTGGCCGCGCGGCGGGTCGAACGGGTTGTACGCCGGCATCGTGCCGGCGCCAACGGACGCCGCCCACGCGTGCTGGTCGCCGGCGGCGTGCATGAGCACCTGCCCGACGGTCCACCGGTCGCACGGCGTCGGGTCGTCGAGCCGGTCGGCCGGCACTCCCTCGGCGGTGCGGCGCAGGAGGTCGAGGGCGGTGGTGAGGACGGGAAAGCTCACGGGCCGGTCCTTTCAGGGAACGGAATACTTCGTTCCGTTCCAGCTTAGCAGAACGGAACGATCTGTTCCACTGCTATGGTCGACCCATGCCCGAACCCGAGACCGGCCCGCTCAGCGGTCGCCGCGCCCAGGCGGCCCGCAACGACACCCGCATCCTCGACGCCGCCCGCGAGGTCTTCCTGGCCGATCCCGACGCGCCCGTCTCGGCCGTGGCCACCCGCGCGGGCGTCGGCATCAGCGCCCTCTACCGGCGGCACCCCAGCAAGCAGGACCTGCTGCGCGCCCTCGCGGCCGACGGCCTGGCCCGCTACATCGCCGACCTGGAGGAGGCGCTCGCCGCCGAGGCCCCGCCCTGGGACGCGTACGTGGCCTGCCTGCACCGGGTCGTCGAGGGTGGCGGCCAGGCGCTCGCGCAGCGGCTCGCCGGCACGTTCGTCCCCACCCCGGAGTTGAGCCGGCTGGCCGAGCGGGCGACGCGGCTGGCCGACACGCTCCTCGACCGGGTGCGTGAGTCGGGCGACCTGCGCGACGACGTCAGCGGGGCCGACATCGTGCTGCTGGAGACCGTCATGCTGGTCGACCTCCCCGGCGCCGACCGTGGGGCCGCGCTCCGGTACCGCTACCTCACCCTGCTGCTCCAGGCCCTGCACAACCCCGTGGAGGGCCCGCTCCCCGGCGTCCCGGCGCGGCAGGAGGACCTGGTGGCCCGCTGGCGGGGCCGGCCCGGCGGATGATCGTGTCGCGCTTCACCGCCCCATCGGGCCGGACGCCGCCGGCGGTGCGGCACGATAAGGGCATGAGCGCACGAGTACGGGCACCCGAGCTGCGCGGCCGGGGCTGGCTGAACACCGGCGGCAAGGACGTCACCCTGGCCGACCTGCGCGGCAAGATCGTCCTGCTGGACTTCTGGACCTTCTGCTGCATCAACTGCCTGCACGTGCTCGACGAGCTGCGCCCGCTCGAGGAGAAGTACGGCGACGTCCTGGTCGTGATCGGGGTCCACTCGCCGAAGTTCGAGCACGAGAAGGACGCCGCGGCCCTCGCCGCCGCCGTCGAGCGGTACGGCGTGCACCACCCGGTGCTCGACGACCCCGAGATGGACATGTGGCAGCAGTACGCGGCGAAGGCCTGGCCGACCCTGTCGGTGGTCGACCCCGAGGGCTACGTGGTCGCCACCATGGCCGGCGAGGGGCACGCCGAGGGGCTGGCCCGGCTGATCGACGACCTGATCGCCACCCACGAGGCGAAGGGCACCCTGCACCGGGGCGGGGGCCCGTACGTGCCGCCGGCCGAGCCGGAGACGGCACTGCGCTTCCCCGGCAAGGCCGTGGTGCTCGACGGCGGCAACCTGCTGGTGTCCGACTCGGCCCGGCACTCCCTGGTCGAGCTGGCCCCCGACGGGGAGACCATGGTGCGGCGGATCGGCACGGGCAGCCGCGGCCACGCCGACGGCCCGGCGGAGGCTGCGACCTTCTCCGAGCCGCAGGGGCTGTGCCTGCTGCCCCCGCACGTGGCCGAGGTGGCCGGCTACGACCTGGTCGTCGCGGACACCGTCAACCACCTGCTGCGCGGCGTGAAGCTGGACACCGGCGAGGTGGTGACGGTCGCCGGCACCGGGCGGCAGTGGCGCTCGACGGTCGACGACCACGCGCACGACGCCGGCTCGGTCGACCTCTCCTCCCCCTGGGACGTCGCCTGGTACGACGACCGCGTCATCGTGGCCATGGCCGGCATCCACCAGCTCTGGTGGTTCGACCCGGCGAAGCGGACCGCCGGCATGTACGCCGGCACCACGGTGGAGGCGCTGCGCGACGGCCCGCTGCCGGACGTGTGGATGGCCCAGCCCTCCGGCCTCTCCGTCTCGGCCGACGGCGCCCGGCTCTGGGTCGCCGACAGCGAGACCAGCGCGATCCGCTACGTGGAGAACGGCGTGATGGGCACCGCCGTGGGGCAGGGCCTCTTCGACTTCGGCCACGTCGACGGCCCGGCGGACCGGGCGCTGCTCCAGCACCCGCTGGGGGTGTGCGCACTGCCGGACGGCTCGGTGCTGATCGCGGACACCTACAACGGCGCGGTGCGCCGCTTCGACCCGGAGACCGAGCAGGTCGGCACGGTGGCCGACGGGCTGGCCGAGCCGAGCGACCTCGTGCTCACCGCCGAGGGCGAGGTGCTGGTGGTCGAGTCGGCCGCGCACCGGCTGACCCGGCTGGCCCCGGGCGCGTTGACCGCGGCGGGCGCGAACACCGTGGACGGGCCGCGGCACAAGCTGGAGCGCAAGCCCACCGACGTGGCGGCCGGCGAGCTGACCCTCGACGTGATCTTCACGCCCGCGCCCGGGCAGAAGCTGGACGAGACGTACGGGCCGTCGACCCGGGTGGTGGTCTCGGCGTCCCCGCCGGAGCTGCTGGTCGACGGCGCCGGGACGAGCACGGACCTGTCCCGCCGGCTGGTGCTCAGCGGCGACGTGGCGGAGGGCGTGCTCCAGGTGACCGCCCAGGCGGCCACCTGCGACGCCGACGTCGAGCACGCGGCCTGCCACCTCACCCGCCAGGACTGGGGCGTCCCGGTCCGGGTGGTGGCCGGCGGCGCGACCCGCCTGCCGCTGGTGCTGCGCGGCCTGGACGCCTGAGCCTCCGCGTTAGGAAGGGGCCCCTCCTCTACCGGAGGCGTTAACAAGGGGCCCCTCCTTTCAGGCGAGCGAGGTGGGGGTGACGCCGGCGTCGATGAGGGCGGCCCGGACCAGTTCGGCGCAGCGCACCGCGCCGGGGGTGTCGCCGTGGAGGCAGATCGACTCGACCGGGGTGGGCACCACGCTGCCGTCGACCGCCACCACGGTCTTCTCGGTGGCCATCCGGACCGCCCGCGTGGCCACCTCGTCGGGGTCGGTGACCAGCGCGTTCGCGGCGCTCCGGGGCACCAGCTGCCCGTTGGGCAGGTAGTTCCGGTCGGCGAAGCCCTCGGCGACCACCCGCAGGCCCGCGCCCACGGCGAGCTGGGCGAGCACGGAGCCGGGCGGGCAGAGCACCGGCAGCTCGTGGTCGTACCCGCTCACCGCGGCGACCAGCGCGGCGGCCTGGGCCTCGTCGCAGGCGGCCGCGTGGTAGAGCGCGCCGTGCGGCTTGAGGTAGCGCACGCGGGTGCCGGCGAGCCGGCAGAAGGCGTCCAGCGCGCCGAGCTGGTAGATCGTCTCGTCGCGCAGGACGGCGAAGTCGTACGCGATGTGCCGCCGGCCGAAGCCGGCGAGATCCCGGTAGCCGACCTGGGCGCCGACGGCCACCCCGCGCCGCGCGGCGCCGGCGCAGATCCGGTGCATGGTGGACGCGTCACCGCCGTGGAAGCCGCAGGCGACGTTGGCGGAGGTGACCAGCCCCAGCAGCGCCTCGTCGTCGCCGAGCCGCCAGATGCCGAATCCCTCACCGAGGTCAGCGTTGAGGTCCATGGAACGTCACCGTAGTCCCTGGGCGGGCCTGCGCGAGCGGGGTCACGTCCTCCACCACCCCGATGACCGGGTATCCGCCCGTGGTGGGGTGGTCGGCCAGGAAGATCAGCGGTTGGCCGTCCGGCGGCACCTGCACCGCGCCGAGGACGAGGCCCTCGCTGGGCAGCTCGCCGGCCACCGCGCGGGGCAGGGCCGCGCCGACCAGTCGCGCGCCGACCCGGTTGCTGGCGGGGCTGATCGCGTACGCGGTGCCGAACAGCAGGTCGAGAGCCGCGGGGGTGAACCAGTCCTGCCGGGGGCCGGGGTGCAGGGCCAGCCGCAGCTCCGCCGGCACGCCCGGGGCGACGGTGAGGTCCACCGGGGCCGGCGGGCCGGTCGGTGTGCCCACCGGCAGCCGGTCGCCGTCCCGTAGCGGGGGCGGGCCGAGTCCGGAGAGCGTGTCGGTGGCCCGGCTGCCGAGCACCGGCTCGACCGCGATCCCGCCGGAGACGGCCAGCCAGCTGCGCACCCCGGCGCGGGCCGGACCGACGCGCAGGGTCGCCCCGGCGGGCAGCGACAGCGGCCGGCCCAGGTCGCCGGGCCGGCGCTCGGCCGGCCGGGCACCGCCGGGCGGGTGCTCGACCAGCAGGTCCACCTCCGCGCCGGTGAGCGCCACGGTGACGGCCCGGGTGAACCGCAGCTCGGCGCCGGTCAGGGTGATCTCCAGGCCGGCGGCGTGCTCGGGGTTGCCCACGAGCCGGTTGGCCAGCCGCAGGGCGGCCGGATCGAGCGCGCCCGAGCGGGGCACGCCGAGGTGGGCCCAGCCGGGGCGGCCCTGGTCCTGCACGGTGGTGAGGGCACTGGCCCGGAGCACCTCGATCACGCGGCCACCAGCCGGACGCGGGTGCCCGGGGTGAGCCGGGCGGGCGGGTCGGCGCGCACGTCGAACAGGTCCAGGTCGGTCCGCCCGACCAGCAGCCAGCCGCCGGGCGAGGCGGTCGGGTAGATCCCCGCGTACGGGCCGGCCAGCGCCACCGAGCCGGCCGGCACCCGGGTACGCGGGGCGGCGAGCCGGGGCACCGCCAGCCCGGCCGGCAACCCGGTGAGGTACGCGAAACCGGGCGCGAAGCCGCAGAACGCCACCCGGAACTCGGTCCGGCGCAGGCGCTCGACCACGGCGGGCACGTCGACCCCCCAGTGTTCGGCGACGGTGGGCAGGTCCGCGCCGTCGTACACCGTGGGGACCCGGACCTCGGCGGTGCCGGCGGTGGTCTCCACGTGTTCCGGGCTCCACCCGGCGATCCGCGCGGCGGCCGCCGCCCGGTCCGGCACGCCGTCGACCAGGACGGTGGCCGCCGCCGGGACGATCTCGACGGCGCTCAGCTCCCCGGCCGCCCGGCGGCGCCACAGCTCGGCCCGCCACGCCTCGACCTGCTCGGGGCCGTCGCAGTCGATCAGCAGGGCGTACGCGCCGACGGGCCGGATCCGCATCCCTTCATCCTCGCGTCGGCGGCCGTGACAAGCCACACTACTTGCAAGTAACCTACGCTGTCGTAACCTGGTTGACGTGACCACCTCCGCACCGCTCCGGCTCAGGCCGGCCGACATCGGGAAACCCCGCATGCGCGGCTGGCTGCACACCTACGCGTTCTTCGCCGCGCTGGTCTGCGGCCTCGTGCTGTGCTCCGTCGCCGCCGTCCGCCCCGGCTGGGCGCCGCTGGTGAGCTGCGTGGTCTACAGCCTGACCGTGTGCGGCCTGTTCGGCACGAGCGCGCTCTACCACCGCCGGGTCTGGTCGGAGCGGGGCTACCAGATCATGCGCCGGATGGACCATTCGATGATCTTCGTGTTCATCGCCGGCACCTACACACCGTTCTGCACGCTGCTGCTGGACACCCGGCACGCCACGATCATGCTCGGCCTGGTGTGGGGCGGGGCGCTGGCCGGGGTGGCGATCAAGCTGATCTGGCCGCACGCGCCGCGCTGGGTCTCGGCCCCGCTCTATCTGGCGCTCGGCTGGGTCGCCGTGGCGATGCTGCCGGAGATCCTGCACGCCGGCGGCGTCACCGCCCTGGTGCTGCTGACGGTCGGTGGGACGATCTACAGCGTCGGCGCGGTCTTCTACGCGCTGCGCCGGCCGAACCCGTGGCCCACCGTCTTCGGCCACCACGAGTTCTTCCACGCCTGCACGCTCGTCGCGGCCATCTGCCACCACATCGCGATCTACTTCGCGCTGTTCGCCTGATCGCCGGTCCGGAAGACGGGCGAGGGCCCCGCGCCGTCGCGGGGCCCTCGACAGTTCGTGGTGCCGGGTCAGACCGGGTAGCCGGAGCCCGGGCGGCGCACCTCGCGGTACTCCTCGCGCACGACCCGGTCGTCCTGCACCGGCACGACCGGCTCGGCGACGACGCGCTCCCGCACCGGGGCGGCCACCACCCGGCGGCGGCTGTTCCAGAAGTAGAGCGTGGTGAGCAGGCCCGCCACTCCGGCGAGCATGAGCACCCAGCCCACCACGTTCAGGTTCAGCCATCCCAGGTTGGCGTCGATCGCGAACGCGAAGATCGCGCCGAGCGCGATGAGGAAGATGCTGGCACCGATGCCCATGACGTCGCCTCCTTGGCGTCCTGCTGGCGTTTCCTGCCCGCCGCGGCCATGGAATGAGGTAGCGGCACACATCGACATACCCAGGCGCCGAGATCGCCAATCAGGCAAGCTGAGCGCATGACCGACGGCACGAACCAGCAGCGGACGTTGGTGCTGTTGCGACACGCCAAGGCCGAGCAGTCCGCGGAGATCCCGGACGAGGAGCGGCCGTTGACCGCCCGCGGCCACGCCGACGCGGCCGCGGCCGGCGCCTGGCTGGCCCGGCACGCGCTCCTCCCCGACGTGGTGCTCTGCTCGACCGCCCGGCGGACCCGGCAGACCTGGCACGGGGTGGCGCTGGGCGCGACGGGATCCCCGCCGGAGGGAGGTCCGGCCGGGGCGGCGCCGGTGGTGCGCTACGAGCCGGCCGCGTACGACGCGCACCCGGACGTGCTGCTGGACGTGGTCCGGGAGGTCGACCCGAACGCCCGCTCCGTGCTGCTCATCGCCCACAATCCGGGCATCTCACTGCTCTCCGCGCTGCTCGACCCGGAGCGGGCGGATCCGGACGGGCTGCGCACCACCGACCTGGTCGTGCACCGGCCGACCGCGCGATGGGTCGAGCTGGGGCCGGGCGGGGCGCCCATCACGGCCCGGCACACCGCACGCGGCTGAGCCCGCCGCGGGCGGCGGGCTCAGCCGGTCAGGACGGTGGCGCTGTGGGCGGCGGCGGGTCCGGCGGCGGCGGCATCATCGCGGTCGGGTGGGAGAGCCGGTTCTCCTCCACGATGAGCGTGCGTGCCCGCTTGCGGCGGTCCTGCCAGAACCAGAGCGTGGTGAGCAACACGCCCAGCCCGGCCAGGATGAACACCCAGCCGACCGCGCGCAGGTCGATCCACCAGACGTTGGCCCGGATGGCGAAGGTCATGATCGCGCCGAGCGCGATGAGAAAGATGGCGCTGCCAATGCCCATGTGCGCTGCACTCCCCTGTGCGGTGGCCCTTGGGCGTGCCCTGTCGTGGTCCGCGACGGTTACCCGCCAGGGGCCGGGCCTATCGGCCGGGGGAGGAAAACACGGCGGCGGCCGGCGAGCTGTCCGCTCGCCGGCCGCCGGCCGGTCGTCAGGGTCGAATCACCCCGTCGGGGATCAGAACGCCTCCTCCGGGAGGTCCATGATCTCCAGGTCGGCGCCCTCGATGATCCGCCGGTCGGCGCCGATGCGGGGCAGCACCTCGCGGGCGAAGAACCGGGCGGCGGCCACCTTGCCGGTGTAGAACGCCTTGTCGGTGGCGGAGACATCGCCGCCGAGCGCCTTCAACGCCACGTCCGCCTGCTTCTGCAGCAGCCAGCCGACCACCAGGTCGCCGACCGCCAGCAGGAACCGGCGGCTGCTCAGGCCGACCTTGTAAAGGGCGCGGGCGTCGCCGCCCTGGGCCTCGGTCAGCCAGCCCATCATCACGCCGAGGATGTTCTGGATCTCGCCGAGGGCCTTGCCGAGCGCCTGCCGCTCCTCCTTGAGCTGGCCGTTGCCGGCCTCGGAGGCGATGAACTCCTGGATCTCGCCGGCGACCGCCATGAGCGCCTTGCCGTTGTCCCGGACGATCTTCCGGAAGATCAGGTCGAGGCTCTGGATCGCCGTGGTGCCCTCGTAGAGGGTGTCGATCTTGGCGTCCCGGACGTACTGCTCCAGCGGGTAGTCCTGAAGGAAGCCGGAGCCGCCGAAGGTCTGCAGCGACTCATGGCCGAGCAGCTCGTACGCCCGCTCCGAGCCGACGCCCTTCACCAGCGGGAGGAGCAGGTCGTTGACCCGCTTGGCCAGCTTGGTGGCCTTCTCGTCACCGGCCGCCTCGGCGACCGCGACCCGGTCCTGCCAGGTGGCCGTGTAGCAGACCAGCGCGCGCAGGCCCTCGGCGTACGACTTCTGCATGAGCAGGGAGCGGCGCACGTCCGGGTGGTGCGTGATGGTCACCCGCGGGGCGGTCTTGTCGGTCTGCTGGACCAGGTCGGCGCCCTGCACCCGGTTCTTGGCGTACTCCAGGGCGTTCAGGTAGCCGGTGGAGAGGGTGGCGATCGCCTTGGTGCCGACCATCATCCGGGCGTACTCGATGATCATGAACATCTGCCGGATGCCGTCGTGCTTCTCGCCGAGCAGCCAACCCTTGGCCGGCACGCCATGCTCGCCGAAGGTCACCTCGCAGGTGTTGGAGACCTTCAGGCCCATCTTGTGCTCGACGTTGGTGGCGAAGACGCCGTTGCGCTCGCCCAGCTCGCCGGTCTCCTCGTCGAAGTGGAACTTCGGCACGACGAAGAGGGACAGGCCCTTGGTGCCCGGGCCGCCGACGCCCTCGACGCCGACCGGGCGGGCCAGCACGTAGTGGACGATGTTGTCGGTCAGGTCGTGCTCACCCGAGGTGATGAAGCGCTTGACGCCCTCGATGTGCCAGGAGCCGTCCGGCTGCGGGACGGCGCGGGTGCGGCCGGCGCCGACGTCCGAGCCGGCGTCCGGCTCGGTCAGCACCATGGTCGAGCCCCACTGCTTCTCGATGAAGAGCCGGGCCCACTTCTTCTGCTGCTCGGTGCCCTCGACGTGCAGCACGTGCGCGAAGGACGGGCCGGAGGCGTACATCCAGATCGGGGCGTTGGCGCCGAGCACCAGCTCGGCGAGCGACCACCAGAGGGCGCGCGGGGCGTTGGTGCCGCCGAGGACCTCCGGCAGGTCCAGCCGCCAGAACTCCGAGTCCATGAACGTCTGGTAGGACTTCTTGAACGACTCCGGCAGCGGCGCGGTGTGCGTCGCGGGGTCGAAGACCGGCGGGTTGCGGTCGCTGTCCGTGTAGCTGGCGGCCAGATCCTCGCGGGCCAGGCGGTCGACCTCGGAGAGGAAGCTGCGGGCGGTGTCGACGTCCAGGTCCGTGTACGGCGCCTGGCCGAACGTCCGGTCCGCCCCGAAGACCTCGAACAGGTTGAACTCGAGGTCCCGAAGATTGCTCTTGTAGTGGGTCATGCTCGCTGGCCCCGCTTCCGGACAGGTGTTACCGATCAGTAACTCCAGACTGTATTACTCGCCGGTAGCCAACGACAAGCCGATCTCGGAAGTGACAGCGATTACACACTTCCGGTTCACCCGACGGTGACCGTCGGCTCAACTCTCGGCCGCGCCGACCTCCCAGCTCGGCACCGGCGTGGCGGCAGCGCTGCGCGGCCCGGTGTATTCCATCAGGACCAGCGCGATGTCGTCGTCGAGCCGGCCGTGCACCCACTCGACCAGGGCGGTCTCCAGCGAGGCCAGACCGTCGGCGACGGTGCCGTGGCCGAGCAGCCGCCAGGCCCGGTCGGCGGTCGGGAAGAACTCCCCGTCCCGGCGCGCCTCGCCCAGCCCGTCGGTGAAGAGCAGCAGCCGGTCGCCCGGCTCCAGCCGCTCCACCCGGGGCCGCACCACCGGCATGAAGCCGAGCGGCGGCGCGGGCGCCGGCGGTTCGAGCGGGATGACCGCGCCCCGGCGCAGCAGCAGCGGTGGCGGATGGCCACAGTTGACGATCGTGAGGGTGCCGCCCCGCTCCTCGACCAGCGCGGCGGTGACGAAGTCCTCGTCACCCACGTTGCGGGCCACCGCCCGGTCCAGGTCGGTCACCACCGCGCGGAGGTCCGCCCGCTCGTACGCCACGTGCCGGTAGGAGCCCAGCACGATGCTGGCCAGCCGGACCGCGTCCAACCCCTTGCCGCGCACGTCACCGATGATCATGCGGACGCCGTACGGGGTGTCCATCGCCTCGTACAGGTCGCCGCCGATCTCGGCGGTCGCCGTGGAGGAGATGTAGCGGGCGGCCACCGCCAGGGTGCCGACCTGCGGGCCGAGCGACCGGAGCACCGCCTGCTGGGCGACCGAGGCGAGCCGGGACAGCTCCGCGATCTGCTCGGACTGGCGCCCGCGGACCGCCGCCACGGCACCGGCGATCGCGGTGGCCAGCGCGATGCCGGCCACGTTGACCGCGGTGACCAGCGACATGGTCTGCTCCGCGAGGGCGAACGCGGCCCCGATCCCGGTGGCGAGCAGGCCCACCCCGAGCACCACCCGCCAGGACGCGAGCGCGGCGGCGAGGAACGGGGCGGCCACCATGAGCGCGATGTAGTGCGCCGGACGCCCGTCGGCCAGCTCGACGGCGGAGACGATCGCGAGCAGGGCGAGGGCCGCGCCGAGGCCGGCGCGGGATCCGGGGCTCAGTGGGCCGCGGCCCGACTGGAAGGGTTGCGTGCGTACATCGGACAGCATGCCTGATGGACGTGAACGGGTGAATGAACCTGGCCCGTCGTCCGAGGAGGTTCTGGCCGGCCGGATCCTGTCGCCGACCCGATCGCCGCCGGTCACCCGGTCAGCCGAGGACCTCGTACCTGACGGTCAGCTCGCCGAGGTCGGTCGAGGCGATCGCGGCGAAGGCGGCCCGGGACAGGTCCAGGCAGCGGCCCGCGACGAACGGGCCGCGGTCGTTGATCCGCACCACGACGGACTTGCCGTTGGCCGGGTTGGTCACCCGGACCTTCGTGTTGAACGGCAGCGTCTTGTGCGCGGCGGTCAGCGCGTCCGGGTTGAACGTCTCGCCGTTCGCGGTCATCTGCCCCTCGTCGTAGAAGGACGCGCCGCAGGAGCCGCTGTCCACGACCTTCGCGGCCGCGGTGGTCTTCTTCGCGGTCGGCTTCGGGCTCGCGGTCCGGGTCTTGCTCCGGGAGGCCGCCTGGGTCCGCGTCGCCGTCGGGCTCGGGGTGGCCTTCGGCGAGGGGGTCAGGCTCGGCGACACGCTCGGGGAGGCGGAGGGCGACGCCGAGCTGGGGGCGAGCGTGCTGGGCAGGGCCTCGACCGCGGCCGGGGTCGCGGCCGGCTCGGCCGAGGTGAGCTGGACGGCGCCGACCGTGCCGCCGATGGCGAGCACGACGCCGACCGCCGCGGTGGCGGCGATGCCGGCCGGTGAGGAGAACTTGCGGGTACGAAGGTGCCTACCAGCCACCGCCCGGTCCTTTCGTCTGCTGAACAAACCGGCTCGGACCGTAACGAGAGAAGCACTTCGGAAGTCAACGTGATCATGGTGCTATGCCCGCATTTACCCTGGTACGTGTAGCCGATCAAGCCAGCACCACTCCACCGAACGGATGAAGGAGCGCTGGCCGGGGCCGGTGCGACACCGCCTGGCACCGGTGCCCCAGGATGGAGGCGTGCTGAGCCGACGCCTGGTCGAACTGTTCCGGTGGGTCGACCCCGGCCCGGAGAGCAGCCATCTGGTCAGCGACCTCTCCACCTGGTGGCGCGATCCCGAGGTGCTGGCCGGGGTCGGGCCCGCCCTGGCCGGCCTCTTCCCGGCCACCCGGCCCACGGTCGTGATCGCCCCCGAGGTGACCGGGCTGCTGCTCGGTCCGCTGGTCGCGGTGGCCGCCGGCGCCGGGTTCCTGCCGGCCTACAAGGACGGCGGGGAGCGGCGCCGGGTCGGACCCGTGCGCTGGGCCGGGACACCCGCCGACTACCGGGGTCGGCAGCTCCGGATCGGCGTGGACGCCCGGCACCTCGGCCCCGGCGACCGGGTGCTGCTGGCCGACGACTGGGTGGCCACCGGGGCGCAGCTCGACGCGCTGCACCACCTGGTCCGGGACAGCGGGGCCGAGTTCGTCGGAACGGCCGCGCTCGTCGCGACCTGTCCGGCGCCGGTCGCCGAGCGGCTCCGGGTGCGTGCCCTGCTCACCGAAGAACAGTTGCCCTGAGGGTTGACCTCAAGGGAGCTTCAACTCCGAAGATCGACGCATGGACGACGGCATCCTGGACGAGGCGTACCAACGGCTGCACCGGACCGGCCCGGAGTTCGAGGGCTGGCTCTCCAACCACGGACCCATGGCGGTCGAGGCGCTGATCCGCCACGGCCACGGCACCCGCGTACACCGCTGGCTCGACGACTACCTGCGCCGGCTGGACGAGCTGCCCCGCGGGTTGCGACCGATCGACGACTGGCGGGCCGCGCTGGGCGACGCGAAACGCGCCGGCGACTGGCTCGCCCACTTCGACCGGGAGCTGCGGGAGCGCCCCTGGCGCCAGGTGCTCGGCGACTGGTGGCCGCGGCTGCTACCGGGCATCGCCGCCGGGGCCACCCACGGGGTGATCCGGGTCGGGCACGCGGTGCGGGTGCTGCGTACCGACGGGGAGAACCCGCAGCGGCTGGCCGAGCTGGGCCAGGCACTCGGCTACTGGGCCGCCCGCTGGCAGCCGGTGCCCGGGGCCGGCCCGCTCACCGGGCGATCCGACGTCCCGACCGCGCTCGCGGCGGTGCCCCGGCTGCCGGCCCAGACCGGCGGGATCCGGGACCGGCTGGGCCGGCTGACCGACGTACCCGAATGGCCCGGCGCCGTCGCGGCGCTGCACCCGCCCGCCGGCCCGGCCGCGGCCGAGCAGACCCTCACCGACCTGGTGCACCGGACCGCGCTGGACTACCTGCGGTTCGGGCACGGCAACCCGGTGATGCTGGTGCACGCGGTGACCGCGCCGACCGCGGTGCTGCGCACCCTCCCGGCCCTGGATCCGGCGCTCTGGGCGCCGAGCGTCGCCGCGGCCTGGTCGGCCACGGCCGCCGTGACCTCGGTGTACGCCCCACCCACCCCGGCCCCCGCACCCGCCGTTGCGGAAGGCGAGCCGGCGGAGGTGTTCGCCCGGGCGGCCCGGCACGGCGACGCGCACGTGGTGAAGCTGGCCGACGCGGTGCTGGAGGCGCACGCGGCGACCCGTGACGCCCGGGTGCTCGCCGCCGCCGGCTACGCCGGCCAGCTCATCTGAGGAGGTGCTCGACGGCGTCGCAGACCCGGCCCAGCCGTTGGGGACGGGCGAAATCCCGCGACGGGCCGACGGCCGGCGGTTAGCCTCGGCAGGATGTGGCCCCGCATCGGTGGACTCCGCACCCTCGCCCTCGGCACGCCGGGCGAGCTGCGCACCACCCTCAACACCCTCGTGCTCTCCGGCGTGAAGACCGCCACGGCCGGATTGCTGACCGACGAGTACGCCACCGAGAACGAGGAGCTGGAACACGTCGGCGAGCGCCTCGTCCTGGTGGACGACGACGACAAGCTGATCGGCGTCGTCGAGGTCACCGACGTCGAGGTGGTCCGTTTCGCCGACGTGTCCTGGGATTTCGCCCGCTCCGAGGGTGAGGGGGACCGGTCCATCGAGGAATGGCGCGAGGGCCACCGCCGCTACTGGGCCCGGGTGGGCTTCCCCGTCGACGACGACTCGCAGGTGGTCTGCATCCGGTTCCGGCTGGTCTCCGCCGGCGACGGCGGCATCAGCACCGGCGATCTGGGCACCTGACCGGTCAGAGCCGGCGCAGCTCGGGCAGCAGCTCCGCCGCCCGGACCAGCACCGCCTCGTCGCCGGCGTACCAGCTGCTGGCCCGGGGCCAGTGGGTCACCACGTCGGTGAAGCCCAGCCGCGCGGCCCGGGCGACCTGCTCGGCGAAGAAGTCCGCGTCGCGCAGGGAGAAGACCGGCGCCGAGTCCAGCGACAGGTAGCGGTCCAGGGTGGCCGGGTCGCGTCCCGCCTGCTCCAGCGTGCCGTCCAGCCGGGCGGACAGCTCGGCCACGGTCGACCACCAGCTCTCCAGGTCGTCGCCGCCGAGACCGGTGGTCACCCAGCCCTGCCCGAAGCGGGCGACCAGTCGCATCGAGCGGGGCCCGTTCGCGGCGACCACGAACGGCACCCGGGGCTGCTGGACGCAGCCGGGATTGTTCCGCGCGTCGACCGCGGCGAACCACTCGCCCCGCCAGGTCGTGCCGTCCTCCCGCAGGATCAGGTCGAGCAGCTCGGTGAACTCGGCGAACCGGTCGACCCGCTGCCGGGGCGGCAGGGTCTCCCCGCCGAGGACCGCCGAGTCGAAACCGATGCCCCCCGCCCCGAGGCCGAGCAGCACCCGCCCCTCGGAGACGTCGTCCAGCGCGGTCACCTGCCGGGCGAACGCCGCCGGATGCCGGAAGTTCGGCGAGGCGACCAGGGTGCCGAGGCGGATCCGGGAGGTCACCGTCGCGGCGGCGGTCAGCGTGGTCATCGAGTCGAACCAGGGGCCGTCGACCAGGTCGCGCCACCCCAGGTGGTCGTAGGTCCAGGCGTGGTCGAAGCCCCACTCGTCCGCCTGCCGCCAACGCCGCCGGGAGTCCGACCAGCGCTGGTCGGGCAGGATCACGATGCCAATTCGCATGATCGCCAGGGTACGACCCGGGTCGGACAGGCCGACCCGGGTCGGGGGACTACCCCTCCACCAGGTCGGCGACCACGCAGGCGATGTTGTCGGGCGCGCCCGCGGCGTACGCGAGGTCGACCAGGCGCCCGACGGCGGTCTCCGGGTCGTCGGCCCCGGCGAGCGCGGCGTGCAACGCCTCCGGGTCGACCACCGCCGCGAGCCCGTCGGAGCAGAGCAGGTAGCGGTCGCTGGCCAGGGCGGTCCGCAGCGCCAGGTCCGCCTCGACCTCGCCGGCACCGAGCGCCCGGGCCAGCAGGGCCCGCTGCGGATGCGCCCCGGCCTCGGCCGGGCTGAGCTTCCCCTGGTCGACCAGTGACTGGACATAGGTGTGGTCCTGGGTGAGCCGGGACAGCTCACCGCCACGCAGCAGGTACGCCCGGGTGTCCCCGACGTGCACCAGGGCCAGCCGGGTGCCGCGCCGCAGGACAGCCGTGAGCGTGGTGACCGGCTGGTGGGCGGCGGTCGCGTGGGCGCGTACCGCCCGGTCGGCGGTCGCCACCGCATCGGCCAGCGCGGCGAGCAGGTCGGTGGCGGGCGCATCGGCCGACTCCAGCGGCCGCAGGGCGTCCACGGCGGCGGTGCTGGCGGATGCCCCGCCCGGGCCCCGCATGCCGTCCGCCACGGCGAGCAGCGTCCCGCTGGCGTACGCGGTGTCCTCGTTGGATTCCCGGACGGCGCCCGTCTCGCAGCGGACGGCGTACCGGAAGGTGGTGTCGGACATGGTGGTGCCCCTCTCGGTGAGCTGGTCGACGAGGAGCGCGACGGCGCGGCCGCGGGCGGCCGTGTCGGCGCTGACCCGCCGCCACCAGGCGTCGACGGCCTCGGCGGCGGCCTCCGGCGGCAGGCCGCAGACGGCCCGGATCTCGGCCAGCGGCATGCCGGCCCGGCGCAGCGCGGCGATCAGCCGGGCCCGGTCGAGCTGGTCCGGCGCGTAGTACCGGTAGCCCGAGTGCGGGTCGACGGCGGCCGGTGGCAGCAGCCCCAGCTCGTCGTAGAGCCGCAGCGCCTTCGGCGTCAGGCGCGCCGCGCGGGCGAACGCCCCGATGGTCAGCAGCTCCACGAACCCATCCTCCTCGCGCCGCTCGTGTCTCGTCGTGCCGGTCGCGGCGACCGGCACGGACCACGCTGGGCCTTGCCGCAGGGGCAGGGTCAAGGCGTTGACGATGTATCGATCACTTAACTATGTTGCCGGTGTGACCCAGATGCGGGAGCCCACGTTCCTGATCCTCACCGTGCTCGCCGGTGGGCCCCGGCACGGTTACGGGATCATCCAGGAGGTCACCACGCTCTCCGCCGCGCGCGTCGCCCTGCTGCCCGGCACCCTCTACACCGCGTTGGACCGCCTCACCGCGCAGGGCCTGGTCGAGCCCGACCACGAGGAGGTGGTGGACGGCCGGCTGCGCCGCTACTACCGGCTCACCTCCACGGGCCTCGACGCGCTGCGCGCCGAGACCGCCCGGCTGCGCCAGCTCACCACCGCCGCCGAGACCCGGCTGCGCGCCCTGCGCCCCCGCACCGCCTGACCCGCGTCCCGGGCCGCCACCGGCCCACCACCCGACCGACCTGAAGGGGACGGCCATGCCACCGACGGGGGACCCCCTCGCCCGCCACTACCGGCGCCTGCTGCTCGCCTATCCGCGCGCCTACCGGCGGGAGCGCGGCGAGGAGATCCTCGGCCTGCTGCTGGACGGCGCGCCCGCCGGGCGGACCCGGCCCACCCGGCGCGAGGCGGCCGACCTGGTCCGGGCGGGCCTGCGCTGCCGCCTCGGCCGGCCGGCCAGCCGCACGGTCGGCGTGTGGGCGGTCCTCACGGCGCTGATCTGCGGGTTGTTCAGCGGCGCGCTGGCCGCCCGGGCCGCCTGGGAGACCTCCCGGCCGCAACCCGGCCGGGCCGAGTTCGCCGCGGCCTTCGCCGAGGCCTTCCCCGGCCACCGGCTCGGCGAGGACGTGTCGACCGCCCGTGCGCTGTTCGTCATCTACGGCCAGCCGCTGTCCCGGGCGTCCCTGCGCAGCCTGCTGCTGGGCGACGGTGGCGAATACCAGGAGGGGGTCGCCGGTGGCTCGGCGGCCGGCCCGATGCCGACGTCCGAGGCGGAGACGCTGGCCACGGCGCAGCGGCGCCTCCGGGACGCCGGCTGGCGGGTGTACGAGCCGACCTCCGAGGTGCTCCAGACCTGCGCCGACCCGCGCTGCGACCCGGCGAGCCAGCCGGTCGAGACCGTCCTGACGGCCCGCCGGGGTGACACCGTGCTCCGGGCCACCTTCGACGATCCCCGGACCTACAGCTCGTACCTCTTCGTGGAACTGCAGCGGGCCGCGCCGCCGGCCGTGCTGCCCGCCGCCGTGCTGGCCGGAGTGGTCGGCGGCGCGCTGGCCTGGCTGGTCTTCGCCTGGGCGAGCCGGCGCACCGAGCGCCGCCGGCGGGCGCCCCTGCTGCTGGGCATCACCCTGTTCCTCTGGTGGGCGCCCGCGCTGCTCGCCGGCCCGTCGCTGGCCCGACACCACCTCGACGAGCCGCACCCGAACTGGCACCCGCTCTGGGAGTGGCTCGGTCAGCCGACCCTCTCGCTGTTCTTCCTGCTCGGCCTGGCCAGCGCGCTGGTCCTGCTGCTCACCGCGCTGACGCCGCGCCGGGACCCGCGCCCGCTGACCGTGCGCCTCGGCTGAGCTTCGCCAGCATCCGGCGCAGGTGCGGCTCAACCGTCCCGGGCGCGGCCTCGGCCACCTCGCGCGGCGTCCACCAGCGGACGCCCCGGAACTCCGCCGGGTCGGGAATCAGCTTCTGGTCGCGGCTGCCCGCCAGCACGTACCAGAGGCTGACGTCGGTGTGCCGCCCCTCCGGCGGGCCCACGGTCTCGGTCACCGTGAGGAAGGCCGGGCGCTCGCCGAGGGCCGGCGCGAAGACGGCCGGCACGCCCAACTCCTCCAGCATCTCGCGGCGCACAGTCTGCGCGGGGTGCTCGCCCGGCTCGACGTGGCCGCCGCTGGGCAGCCACATCCCCGCCTTGCGGTGGTCGACCAGCAGCACCGCGCCGTCGGTCTCGTCGCGGAGCAGGAAATAGGCCACCAGGTGCGGTGAGGGGGTGCGCGGCTTCACCCGGCGGAAGATGTCCTCCGTCGCGGCCAGCCAGGCCAGCGTCGTGGCGCGGTGCCGCGCCTCCTGCTCGTCGCCCGGCGTGAGCGCCTCGACCAACGCCCGGATCTCGTCCTGCACATCGCCATGCTGCCAGCGGGGTCCGACAACCTCAGGCCGCCGGGGCGGGGTTGGCATCGACCGCGGCGCGGACGAACTCGCGTACCCGGGTGGTGGTGTTGCTGGCCAGCCACACCGGACCGCGCCGGATCGGCGGCGCGTCGTGGATCGGCACGTACGCCAGGTCCGGGCGGGCGTGGTAGTGCCTGGTCTGCTCACCCACCGGCAGCACCCCGCGCCCCATCGCGACCAGGGCCAGCATCTCGGAGAACGAGTTGCCGGCCGGGCCCCGCGGCACCGGCCGCCCCGACGGGGTGCGGTCCGGGGTGCGGTCCCGCTTGAAGGCGGCCGAGGTCACCGCCGGGTACTGCACCACCGGATGGTCGGCCAGCGCCTCCAGCGACACCGACTCCGCACTCGCCAGCGGATGGTCCGCGGCCACCGCGAGCACCCGGGCCTCGTGCAGCAGCGCCGGGCCGTTCGCCATGCCGTCGAAGGGGTACGCGGCGATCAGCACGTCGAGCGTGCCGTCCCGCAGGCTCGACCGGGTGGTGGCGAGCGGGGCCTCGTGGACGTGCACCACGCAGTCCGGATGGCGCTCGGTGAACAGGGTGACCGCCCGGAGCAGCACCGGGGCGGTCGACTCACCGACGTACGCCACCCGCAGCTCGCCGGTGAGCCCGCGCCCGGCGTCGACGGCGCGCTGGACCGCTTCCTCCATGCCGGCGACGAGCGGACGCAGGTCGTCGGCGAGGCGGGCGCCGATCGGAGTGAGCCGGACCACCCGGCTGGTCCGCTCGAAGAGCGGCGCGCCGATCCGGCGTTCCAGCTTCCGCACCACGTGGCTGATCCGCCCGGTGGTCACCCGCAGCCGCTCGGCGGTACGCCCGAAGTGCAGCTCCTCGGCGAGGGTCAGGAACGTCTCGACCTCGTACCGCTCCAGCACCGCCAGCCCCCACCGTTGAATCCCGGTCAACGATCGTAGCCCGATCGCGTCTTGGTCCGGATGGCGCCGCGGACGAGGGTTGACGGTGTTCCCGACACACCCAGGAGGACCACTCATGGATCCCGTCACCACCTACCTGACCGGCCTCGACGCGCCGCTGCGCGAGACCGGCGAGAAGCTGCGTTCCGTCATCGAGGCCGCGCTGCCGGAGGCCACCGGCGCCATGTGGCACGGCCACCCCGTCTGGGGGCTCGGCGACCGGCCCGGCAAGACCCCGGTCTGCCTGGTCAAGGCGTACCCGGCGTACGTCACCTTCGGGCTGTGGCGGGGGCAGGACGTCGCGGACGGCTCCGGGCGGCTCGTCCCGGGCGCGCGCCGGATGGCGTCGATCAAGCTGCGCGCCGTCGACGAGATCGACCCGGAGCTGTTCACCGGCTGGCTGCGCGGCGCGTACGCGCTGGAGACCCGGTGAGCGCCGTGCGGGTGACCGGCTTCGACCACCTGGTCCTCGCCGTCACCGACGTCGAACGGTCCCTGCAGTTCTACTGCGGCACCCTCGGCCTGGCGCCGGTGCGCGTCGACCGCTGGCGGGCCGGCGAGGTGCCCTTCCCGTCGGTACGCGTCAACGCCGACACCATCATCGACCTGGTCCGTGGCGAACCGGACGGGTCGAACGTGGACCACTTCTGCCTGGTGGTCGAGCCGCTCGACTGGACCGAGGTGGTCGACTCCGGCGTGTTCACGGTGCTGACCGGGCCGGTGCCGCGCTTCGGCGCGCGGGGCACGGCCACCTCGATCTACGTCCGCGACCCGGACGGCAACACCGTCGAGCTGCGCTGGTATCCGGGGTCTTGACTTCCAGTTCGCTCGAAGCCGCAGAGTGACAACCGGCAGAAGCACGACGCGGACCGGGGAGCGGATCATGAAGCGCACGTTGGGGCGGAGCGGCATCGAGGTCAGCGCGCTGGGCATGGGCTGCTGGGCGATCGGCGGCCCGTACGCCGGTGGCACCAACCAGTACGGCTGGGGCCGGGTCGACGACGACGAGTCGACCCGGTCCGTTCGCCAAGCCCTCGAACTCGGCGTCACCTTCTTCGACACGGCGAGCAGCTACGGCGCCGGGCACAGCGAGGTGGTGCTCGGCAGGGCGCTCGGCGCCGACCGGGACCGGGTGGTGATCGCCACGAAGTGGGGGTTCACGTTCGACGAGCGGACCCGGGAGGCGCTCGGCACGGACAGCAGCGTCGCGTACCTGCGCAGTTGTCTGGACGGCTCGCTGCGGCGGCTGGGGACCGACCACGTCGACCTCTACCAGCTCCATCTCGGCGACCTGCCGGTCGCCGAGGCTTTGGACCTCGTCGCCCCGCTGGAGGACCTGGTCACCGCCGGCAAGATCCGGGCGTACGGCTGGAGCACCGACGACCCGGAACGCGCCGCGGCCTTCGCCGACGCGGGCCCGCACTGCACGGCCGTGCAGCATGACATGTCGGTGCTGGCCGACCGGCCCGCGATGATCGAGCTGTGCGAACGGGCCGGCCTGGCCAGCATCAACCGGGGGCCGCTCGCCATGGGCCTGCTCAGCGGCAAGTACGCCGACGGCCGCACGGTGCCCCGGGACGACGTCCGCTCGCAGAGCTACGACTGGATGACGTACTTCCGTGACGGCGCCGGGGCGCCCGAGTGGCTGGCCCGGGTGGAGGTGCTGCGGGAGGTGTTCGCCACCGGCGGTCGTACGCCGACGCAGGGCGCGCTGGCCTGGCTCTGGGCCCGCAGCGGGGCCACCGTCCCGATCCCCGGTTTCCGCACCGTCGCCCAGGTCGAGCAGAACGCTGCCGCGCTCGCCCAGGGCCCGCTGCGGCCGGACGAGTTCGCCGCCGTGGAGGAGCTGCTGGCCGACCTGCGGGTTGCTAGCGTCGCCTGATGCCCGCACTCGAACGGCTCGCCGTCCGCCACGCTCCGGCCCTGCTCCGCTTCGAGCAGGTGAACCGGGCGTACTTCGCCCGGTTCGTGGCGGACCGCGGCGACGACTACTTCGCCGAGTTCGACGACCGGCTCGCGGGGCTGCTGGCGGAGCAGGACGCCGGGGAGTGCCACTTTCACGTGCTCGTCGACGGCGAGGACGGCACGGTGCTGGGCCGGTTCAACCTGGTCGACGTCGCCGACGGCGGCGCCGAGCTGGGCTACCGGATGGCCGAGCGGGCCAGCGGACGCGGCCTGGCCCAGGAGGGTGTCCGCCGGGTCTGCGCGCTGGCCCGCGACGAGTACGGGCTGCGCCGGCTGGTCGCCTCGGCGGCGCTGGCGAACCCGGCCTCCCTGGCGGTGCTCCGGCGGACCGGGTTCGTGCCGGTCGAGGAGGTCCTGCTCCACGGCAAGCCCTCCCTCCGGCACGTCCTCGACCTCACGAGCTGACCAGGCCTGCCCGGTCTGGCGTCGGCGGCTACCGTCACCGGGGTGATCGAGGAGCTGACTCGGCGCTATCTGCACGCGGTGGACCAGGCGCTGCCCGGGTACGTGTGCGGCCTCTACGTCGTCGGGTCCGCAGCCTGCGACAGCGTCATCGCGGTTGCCGACGACGCCTGGCGTCGCTTCGGCGGCTGACCCCGCACTCCGTCATCGTCCCGCCGGTCAGCGCCGCCGCACCGGCATCCCGTAGATCCCTGCGTCGCCGACCTGTGCGCCGTCGACCAGCATCGGGTTGAGGCTCCACCGGGCCGCCAGCTCGAGCACGTCGTGTTCGTTGGGCGCCGACTCGTACCAGGCGTCCCAGTCCTCCTCCTGCCAGTCCCGCCAGTTGTCCCCCCAGCCCCGGAGGCCCTTGCCGACCTCGCGCTCGGCCGGCGTGACGTCACCGATGAACAGCGGGACGTTGCCGTCAAAGGTGGCGAACACCCGCAGGACCACCCCGTCGACCGCGTGCGCCCACCCGTGAGAGGACCATCCCCGCTCGTTGACGAAGAACTGGACCTCACCCAGCCGCACGCTCAGGGCCGCCAACGACTCGGGGAACCGCGGATCGGCGGCGCTGTAGTCGAGCGGCGTGAGATCGCGTCGGCCGTGCGCCAGGGTCCACCCGTCCACGGGACCGGCCACGAACACGCCGGAGACGTACGCGCGGTCGACGCCCTCGTCCCAGGAGAGACGCTCGCGGTCGGCCAACCGCAGCACGTCGGCGACCTCCTCCGGGCTCCGCTCCCGCACGGCGAGCCACGTGGTCTTGAAACCAAACCCCATGCGGCTCATCATCGCGTCGACAGACCACCGGCGACACTCCGCCATCCGGTCGTCTCCAAGGCCAGGAACGCGGCCGGGAGGCGCAGCGGCGACGGCGACAGCAGTGGGTGAAAGGGATAAATGGCTTGCACAGGCGCCGCAATGAGAGTTTGACTGCTCGCCATGCCTTCCCCCTCACCGATCTTTGTTGCGGGAACGGGTCGTTCGGGAACGTCACGGATCGCCGACATCATCGGCGAACATCCGCTGATCCATCGGATTCCCATGGAGACCAAGTTCCTCGTCGACCCGGGTGGCCTGCGGGACCTGGCCGACGCGCTCACCTATCGATACGACCCCACCGTCGGTGAGGACGCCCTGCAACGGCTGAGCGACTTCCTCACCGTACGAGTACCCGGCCGGCGCGACGATCGCGGCAAGACCGTTCCCGAGCTGGTCGGCGAGCGGCGCTACCGGGACGCGGTGCAACGGCTCTGGCCGCAGTTGATCGCGTACACGTACGACGAACCCGCGCCCGCGGAGGGCTTCGGGAACGCCGACCGGCCCGCCGGGCCGTTCGCGCCGCTGAGCCGCCGGCGGGTACTTCCCAGGTATTTCAGCGACCGGGCCGAACTGCTCGGAATCCTGCGGGGCCTGATCGACACCCTGTTCGGCGGAGCAGCCGCCGACGCGGGCAAGCCGACCTGGTGCGAGAAGACACCGTTCAACCTGCTGTGCATGGAGTTCCTCTGGGAACTGGTCCCCGAAGCGACCATCGTGCACATCAAGCGTCACCCGGTCTCAGTGCTCGCGTCCCACCTGGCCCAGCCATGGGCGCCGCCCACCGTCGACGGTGCGCTCGCCTACCTCAAGCCGGTCTACCACCGATGGCTCACCTGGAGGAACACGGTCGACCTGACGGACAGGCGATACATCGAGGTGAAAGCGGAAGATCTCGCGGCCGACTGGCCCGGGCAGCGCCGCGCCCTGTTCGAACGGCTCGGCGTCGACGACTTCGCCACCGTTTCAACGTTCCAGTCGCACAAGCTGGCGTACCGCAACGATCAGTTCGACGACGAAACCCGCGAGTTCATCGAAGAAGCACTCGGCAAGGTCATCCCGGCCATGGGATATGAGTGACGGCTCCCGCTCCACCTTGACGACCGTTGCAGTGTCGGCGCCGGCCCTGTACTCGTCTAGGGCTGGACGTCGTTGGAAAGATTGATACGGATCTCCGTGTTGCGGTATCCGGCGCGACCGAAAGCTGCTGCCATCGGCGCGTTGCCCATGTCGGTGGTGGCGGTGATGCGCGACTCCCCGTTGGCCGCGTGAAGGCGGGTGATCTCGGCGAGCACCTCGTCCACGTAGCCGCGCCCGCGGAACTCCGGCACCACCCCGAGATAGCCGACGTTCACGTTGTACGGGGTTGCGGAGGGAATCCCCATGCCCGCCACCTCGCCCTCGCGCGTGTAGGCGATCCGCCACCACTCCCGCTTGCCCGGCGCACCGAGATAGAAGTCCATTTCTTCGCGCGCGGTCGCGTCCACGCCCTTGGCGGCCAGGTTCGCACGGGTCTGGGCGTCCAGGCTGCCCTCGGCGATTCTCCTGAACACCGCGAGGAACTCCTCGTCGGAGGCCTCGGCGAACCGCAGCCGGCTGGCCGCGGGGGGCACCCCGTCGGCGGGTGCCCACTCGAACTGCAGCCGCTCCACCTCCCGCGTGAGGCCCGCCGCGTGCGCCGCCGCCCGCCGCCACTCCACGGCCGCCGAGGTGGCCGGATCGTCGCGCCAGCCACCGGCGACCTTGATCGCGTACTGCACCGGCTCCGGGAACCCGGCCAGCGCGGCCCTGATCAGTTCGGCGGCGACGGTGGCACGGTCGCCCACGGCAGGATTGACGTCGAGGCAGTCGAGCGCGACCGGATGTGCGCTGCCCTTCGGCCCCCACCACAACGCCCGTCCCACGACCTGGCCGTCGCGCTCGGCGATCCAAGTCCATTCCGCCCGGTACATGTCGTCGGCCAGTTCGGCCAGGTAACGGTCGGCGCTGATCCACCCGACGGGCTCGGTCACGATCCACGAGGTCACGCGGTCGAGTTCTGCGGGGGCGGCAGCGCGGTAGAAGATCACCTGCAGAGACTAGTGCAGCTCCGCACCCTGATTCGCAGGCCGTGGCAACCTGAACAAGCGGTCAGCTCGCCGCGGTCGGGCGCACCCAATGTTGACTGGTGGTGACCGCTGCGCCGGGCACGCAGCGGGCACGGCGGCCGCTTCGGGGCGAAGGAAGGATCGCCCGGTCGATGAGCTGTGTGAGCAGCGGTGAGCGCGCGGTCCGACGGCGTCGACGAGGTCGTCAAGCGCCGCTCCGGCACCTGATTCGGCAAGGCACTCGGAGGCGTTGCCGCCGGGCCCGCCCTGCTCGGGCGGGCCCGGCGCTTCCTGGAGCAGCTATGAGCCGAGTCGTTGCCAGCCCTGATTTGTGGCGGAGGGACGGTACGACCACACCTGCTTTCCGCTTGTGGTCGTGACGGTCACCTGCACGGTGCTCCCGCTGACTTCCGCCTTCTCGATGCGGGTGACTCCGTTGGTGCCCGACCGGAGAACCTCCCAGCCGAGCGGGTAGTCCCCATCCTGCTGGAAGGATTGCAGGGTCTGCGACATCTCGCCCCTGGGGGACCGCAGCGTGAGGATGGCGAACGTCGCTTCGCCGTCGCTGGCGTCGACGAAGGAAACGCCGCCGATAGTGACGGTGTAGCGGGTCGTGCCCTTGTCGTCGCCGTTGTCCAGGTCGGCTTCGCCGACGCCATTCACCATCGGTACGCAGTAGACCCGACCGGACCCGTCGGGATTCCCGCGGCCCATGAGGAGGCCGGTGTTGCGGAAGTCGACCTCGTGGAAGTTCTTGGACGGTACCCGGAAGGTGGTCGGACCGCTCACCTGACGGAAGACACCATTCCGGAACGCGTAGCCCCGCACCTGTCGGTCACAGGCCGGCCACCCGTTGGTCTGGTACGGGCCATAGACGGCGAGCCGAACGACGCCGTTAGCGACCGTGACGGCCTCGTGGGAGAACGTCGCGGCCACGTTGGGGGTGTCCGCCGAGTTGATCACGTATCCCAACGGTGTCAGTGCACCGTTCGAGGCGACCTTCAGCGCCAGCAGCTGGGTGACGTTCACCGAGCCATCGTTCTGGCATCGGATGGTGGTGAGTTGCTCGTCGCCTGGCACGCCATCGAGGTCGGCCACGATCGGAGCCAACTCCCCGATGACCAGTTTCACGCCATCCGCGGGCTTCGTCGTACCGTTGACAAACTTCCTCGTCCCCTTCGCCTTGCACCCGTCTTCCAAGCCGGGAAACGCCGGGAGCTTGAGGGTGGCATTGCGCAGATCGGCCGCCGTCGGAGCCGACGACGCTGGAGTCGACGACGGCGAAGCCGACGACGGGCCGACCGAGGGAGTCGGACTCGCCGGTTCGACAGGGCTGGCGGATCCGACCACATTTGGTGGCGAGTTGTTACCCCGTGGGTTGGCGGCGTAGGCAGCGATCGGTACGGCGACCAGCATTGCACCGGCCACGCTGAATGCCGCGAGGCGGACTCTCCGCCGGACCGCCACCTTGTGGCGGACCGCGGGGGCACCCGGCGCCGGCAGGTAGGAGGAGCGCTCCACCGCATCGAATTCGGCGAGCGCGTTGTCGAGGAGGTTGTCGAAGTTCTCAGACATGAGAGTTTCCTTTCCGGTCATCCCTGGAGGTGCTCAGCGAGGGCGGTTCTCCCGCGACTGAGCCAACTTTTTACGGTGCCCTCGGCCACGCCTTCCTGCAGAGCGATTTCCGCGACGGACAACTGGCCCAGGTAGTGAAGGACGACGGCCTTGCGAAGCTTCGGCGGTATCTTGGACAAGGCCGCGACCAGCGCCACACGATCTGGTGACGGGCCGTCGTGATGTTCTTCGCGCTGACGGCGCAGGAACATCGCGGACGTCTTCTGTCGCCGGAGCCTGCTGGTGGCCAGATTCCACGCGACCCGACGCACCCAGGCATAGGGGTCTTCGTATTTTCTGATCCTGGCCCACCTGGTGTAAGCGCGGCAGAACGCCTCCTGGACCAGGTCCTGTGCCTCTGCTCGGTCACCCAGGTACGCGTAGAGCTGCGACCGGAGGACGTCGAACTTCGCCGCATAGAATTCGTCGAAATCGCGCTGGTCGTCTTTCCTCGACACTCGAGGTGCGGCCGCGGCTGCGGTCATCACTGCGGTCACGTTTCCTTCCTCCCGTGGTGCCACCCTCGTGGGCGGGCAGCACGAACACGTGCGGGCACTCCCGTCGGTTGCGTAAATCTTTTCCGGTGTCGCCCTGGGGCTCGGGCGGCAGGATGGGCAACGACCGAAACCGACAGCGTGTCAAGCAATCCCCGCCGAGTGGGCGACCCGGCTCGTCAGCCGTCGGCGGTGGTCGAGGTTGTGGGTGCCACCTGGCGGCCAAAGTCGACGACAACCCCGGCGCGCTCTGGAAACACCCTCGCCGCCCAGAGCGGGGCGAGCACCCGCGACCTGATGGCGCGGATGGGACACGACTCGCCGCAGACGATGATCTACCAGCACGCAACAGCGGAGGCGGATGGGGCCATCGCCGAGACGCTGCGGCACGCCGCATGATCCTTGGCCTTGGAACGTCGAAGGCCCTGGCCTACCCGGAGCCCGCCGCTGGCCCTTGCTGACCCCTGCGTCGGGGCACGGTTCGGGCACGCCGACCTCAAGACTTCGTCTGCGGCTTGGCTGAAAGGCCCCATAGCTCAACGATGCGATCGTTCTCGATGGCGAACATCTCCAGCATTGTTGCCGCCGAGCCATCGGCGAAGCCGACCATCTCGGTCCGAGTTGCCACGCGTTGGCCGTCCGCGACTAGGTCCTTGAGGGTTACCTTCAGGGCGGGATGCTGGTCCCACATACGCTGCCAGGCCCTTTGCACGCACTCCCAACCGCTGGCCTTCAACGGATGGCTGTAGAAGCTGCTGGCGAAGATGTCTTTGGCGGCCACCGCGTCCCGACGGTTGAAGGCTTCGTACATACGCTCTGCGATCTGGCGTCCTTGATCCACAAAGTGACTATGCCCCCACCCCACGACATCATCAGCCATCCCGATGCTCACTGATCCACCCTGGTCCATGCCGGCTGCTGTCAGGCTGTCGGTGCAAGGCCCGGTTGCCGCCGAGTCACTGCTACTGATGCTTGCCCTCCGAGGGCCAATAGGAGTGAGGCAGGGCTCGGCGGCCCGGCGTTGAGACTGGCGATAGGGCCATGCGCTTCGAGCGCCGTGCAGTGAGCGACCAGCACCAACGCTGCTACCGGGAACCCAACCCCTCGGGACGAGTGGAAGCAGGATTGTCGTGAACAGCGGGTCAGTGGCGGGGATCGACTGGGCGTCGCAGGTGCATGACCACACAGCCTTCCAGCCCGACCTGCACCGCACCCGCCAACACCGTCTCGGGTTGACATAGGGCACTCCTATTGAGGTCAAGGGGTGAGGGCGGCGAAGTCGGCGCGTAGGGCGGTGTAGACGTCGCGGACGATGTAGCGCTTCAGGCAGCGGCGGCCCGCCACGTCAAGCGGACCTTGACGGCTCGTACGGACGCTGGCGGGTCGGCGGTGGTCTGCTCGGCTAGCCCGGGTCAATGGCAGGCGGGATGGCCTACCGCAACCACCCATGGGCCGTAACCCGCCAACGGGCCGCCGGCGCGCGCCCAGGCGGCTGCGCGCGCGGCCCGCTTGTCGGGCCGCCTTGACCCGGGCGGCGATGACCTACCAGCACACCGCCCGTGAGCGCGACGAGCACATCGCCGACGCGCTCAGCTCACAGATCAAGCAGAGCAGGGGATCGGGTACGTAGCGGGCGCGGCCAGCGCAAGAAGTGGTAGCAACGACCGAGGCCCCAGCCAGGAAACCTGTCCTGAGCTGGGGCCTCACGGTGGAGCGGGTGACGGGAATCGAACCCGCACTGTCAGCTTGGGAATTGTCGATCTCGGGTAGGCCACGGGCTTGGCGGCCTGGTCTCGGCAGTCTCGCGCGGCCTCGGCAGGCCCCTGTTGTCCTCGCCCAGTGGCACGCTAATGGCACGCCGGGTGCTCGCCGCGACCGTCTGCCTGTACAGCCACCTTCTGATCCGTACCTTCGGCCGGTGCGATACCCAGCCGGCAGAGCAGTGGATGGATGGCGTTGGGGCTTGTATCGTCCCCGCCGTGACACGCTCCGATTGGTCGGATGTACGCGAGCAGCTTGACCGGCTCGCGGCTGCCCCCGGTGTCGATGCGGTGTTCGGTTCCGAGAGCCATGGTTGGAAGCTTGAGCCGCCGCTGAGCGCTGACGACCTGGCCGAGGCAGAGGCACAGTGGCGCGTGCGACTGCCCAACGAGTACCGCTCCTTCTTGCTGGAGGTGGGGCGAGGTGGCGTAGGGCCGGCGTAGGGCCCTCTTTCCTATGCGCCGCCGTGAACGGACGCTGGCAGTGGGAGGGTGACGGCGCTGATCTCACCGTCCTGGACACGCTAGGATCAGCCCTTTGCTCACGTCGAGGCATTCAATCCGGCCGATGCTCTGCCGCCTCGTCCCGGAGAGGCGGATTACGACTCGGAGGAAGAGTTCAACGAGGCTGAGGACGCGTACTGGGAGCAGCACGACGAACTTGTCTTCCAGCCGGAGCATTCGACCGGGCTGCTGTACTTGTGTCACCTCGGCTGCGCGTACCGGGAGGCTCTGGTAGTCAGCGGCACGGCTCGGGGCCAAATGTGGGCTGACGACACAGCTGGCATGGGCGGATTCCGGCCGCTCCTCGACGACAACGGAGCGCCGCTCGGATTCGCCCGCTGGTATCGCCGTTGGCTGGACGAGGCAGCGGGCGAGGTGTCAGATCGCCTCAACGCCTAGGGTTGGTGCTGTTGAGCGGATCTCCTCGTCGGGCAGTCGCCAGACCGGCCAGGCTCCCCGGACGGGGACAAGGTGGAGCGCCTCACCAGCCGAACGACCTTGGCCCCGTCCGGGGAGCCTGGTAGCCCTTGTGGTGCCCGGCGAGGGGATCCGCGGCTGATCTCTGAGGAGGGCCGGGGTTCGGGGCGGAGCCCCGAGGTCTCCTAGCTCCTAGTCGTCCCCAAGCGTGGCCGGCCGGCCCGGCCGATGCCGGCCGGAGGTCGCGAGCAGGCCGGGGCCGGGCCGGCGCGGCCCGCTTTGCGGGCCGCCTTGATCTGATAGAGCGCAATTCGGCAACCCATCGTGCTCTTAAGGTGTCGTGTCCCGGCTGATGCTTTACACCGGCGTCCCACCAGATGCTTTACGTGATCGGATTTCGGCGCGGGTGCGGTGAGGGATGCAGTCTCCTCCGGAGGGGTTGCCAGGGCCGAGCGACTGTCACTGCTTCTTCCATCGAGCGGCCAACTGGTCGTGCTGCGCGACGAGTTCGTCGCGGGTTGCTCCTCCGCCGTAGACCGAACTCCACAGCAGGTCGCGGAAGCGCAGGTAGTCGTGGTCCTCCGCAGTCGCCTTCTCGTCATCGTCAAGCGGCCAGCCTCTGCTCGCCATGTACTTCTCGCGCGCAGCCCTGATGTCGGCCATACGAATCACTCGTTGGTAGTCGTCGAACGCCGGGTCATCGGGGTTGATGACGGGCAGGATCTCAGCGCCTGATGGGAAACCCAGAGCCGCGGACAAAGCCAATACGGCATCCTCCATCACCGGCAGGTTGTCCTGATCGCTGCCAATGATGGCTGTGATGGCCTCTATCGAAGGCGTCCGGCCTGCTTCGACCGCCCAGGTACGCAACGCATGCACCGCGAGGTCCGGGTCGACCCGCCTGGGCCTACCCTCCACGTGCTGGTAGCCGCACGGCTCATCGTTGTTGGGCAGGTGCAGCGAGAAGCTGCGTCCCGCCGGAGTCCGGCCCTCCAGATGGGCGCAGGAGCTGTTGGAAACGTATGCCGCAACAGCTGGCGCCGCCGTGGCCGCCATGAGGTCGTCCACCCCCGCGGACAGCCGCAACTGCTCGGTGGCGAAGGGCCTGACGCCCACTCGCTGCCAGCCCTGGCCCAGGTCGTAGAGCCCAACCTTGTTGCCCCATGGGTTTGGCGTGGCGAAGTGAGAGCCGAACGCCTCCCGCACCCGCGGCTGCATCGGAAGCGTGGCGGTAGTCGGCCTTGCCAACAGCAGCGTCCCGAACCAACCCATGGGGCCGAACTCTACGGGGGTAACGAGATCTAGGCGTCAAGCATGTCCTGGGACGGATTCGTCAAGCATCAGGTGGGACTCGACAATCGTGCTCTTAAGGTGCTCTTAAGGTCAGAGCTTCCCGATCGGCTGCTGCGGCACTTTCAGGGCGGCGCCCGGCTGCGGGGTCACCAACTGGGTGGCCACACTGGCGCAAACCTTGGCACCGAACTCGAGGCCGCTCTTGGCCGGGTAGCGCATCATCACCGCCAGACTCCACTTGTCGCTGAGGGCCAGGCAGTTGACGTGCCAGTTGCCGTCGTAGGCGAGTTTGGTCCAGCCGTTCTTAATACTTACCGGGCCCTGGCTGGTGATCGATTCGGGCAGACCGTCGATGATGCCCCAGTGGCCGCCGCCCGAGCGCTCCTGCTGGTCCTCAACACTGCCGCGCACCTTGGCCATCTCGTCAACCACGAACTTGGTCCATTTCTTTCCGGCTGCCTTGCCGTCCCCGACGCAGTCACCGAGTCGAACCGCGTCTCGTGGGGACATCCGAGTAAAGCTCCACCAGCCGATGTAACCCGCGACGTTGCCTGGCTTGGTGTCGGTGAGCCCACAGATATCGGCCATCCGTTTGATCGATTCCGCGGAGCCGTCTGCCTTGTAGAGCGCGTTGGCCGCGTCGTCGTTGCTGTCTCGGATTGCTGTGTCGATCTGCTTCTTCCGGTCGGCGTTCAGCGGCTTGTCACCGAGACGCCGCAGATAGTCAGACGCAAACCAGACCTTAATCATCGACTCGGTGGAGTTCGTCGACGTCATGTTCTTGGCGCCGCTGATTTCGCCGGTCTTCCGATCCATCAACGCCCACGAGAAGAATTCGCCCGTGAAATTCACCGACACCGGGCCGGCAGCCAGGGTCGGCGGGGGCGGCGTGCTCGGGGCAGGGGCGGGAACTTTCTCGCCGTCGCCGACAACGCCGATGCGGGCGAGCGCGTCCCCGCCAGTGAAGCGAGCGTACGCAGCGGGCACCAACATGACGCTGCCCAGGAGAACCGCCACGATGGCGAGGAGCATGGTGACGCGTTGTCGCATGAGTGGGCGACTTCCAAATGTCTGGCCGGGGGCCGGCTCTACCGGAGGGCGAAAGCAAGACTAGGCCCTGATCTTCGCGAAGGGGAACCCGTCGGAACCGGAGAGGGTGCTAAACAGGGTTAGGCGCCGGATGGCGGGTAAGAAACGCAGGTCGCGCTGACCGTTCACCCTCCTTTGACCGGGGACCGGGCGGACCAGGCCCTACCGGACTTAGGACCTGGCCCCGTCCCGGCCCGACGGCTCGGGCTTCAACACGGCCGATTACTTGCGCCGGGCCCAGCGTGTTGATCTGCGGGCGTCAGTCGGCCACAAGCCCAGGGCGCCAGTTCGGCGTGGCACCGGCGAGGTCGAGTTGCTGGAACAGGCCCTTGGTGCCCTTTTCATCGACCGTCACATGGTGTGCATCGATCGTGACTGTCAGCCCGTGCACGTCGTACACGATCAGTGACTCGTCGAGCCAGTCCGGATCACCGCCGGGGGTGAAGTATGCCTGGTGCCCGTCGACGGTGGTGTTTGGCTGCGGCGGTTGATTGATGACCGGCGACGCGGCTGGGCCCGAGTGTTGCTCACCGATCTGCTACCGGAGCGGCCGGTGCTCACACTCGCCCAGGTCTTCAGGCTGGCCGGGATCGTGCCGCCCCGGTACCGCGCCCTGGTCCTGGTCACCACCTTCGACTGCCTGCGCTGGGGTGAGGTCGCCGCGCTGCAACGGCAGGACATCGACACCGCAGCCGGCACCATCCGGGTACGGCAGGCGTACACCGAACTGCGCGGGGTCGGCTTGGTGCTCGGTCCGCCGAAGTCCCGGGCCGGCCGCCGCAGGGTCAGTCTGCCGCCGGCTGTCGTCGAGGTGGTCCGCGACCACCTGGCCGCCGAGGTCGACGACAACCGGATGCGTTCGTGTTCACGACGGAGAGCGGGCGCCCGATCTGACGCGGCAACCTGAACAAACTCATCAGCTGGAAGGCCAACGTTGCGCGGATCGGGCAGCCGGACCTGCACTTCCACGACCTGCGGCACACGGGCAACCCGCTGGCGGCCCGTACCGGGGCGAGCACCCGGGACCTGATGGCCCGGATGGGACACGACTCAACGCAGGCCGCACTGATCTACCAGCACGCTACGACGGAAGCCGATCGGGCCATTGCCCGGGCGCTGCACGATGCGGTGCGCGCGGACCAGAAGAAGGCCAAGAAGACGACTGGCGGCGGCAAGGAGAAGGGCGGCAAGAAGGGCAAGAAGCGGTCGGCCGACCGGGACGAAGCCAGCGGCGATCAGGGCTAATGGCACGCCAATGGCACGCCGCATGATCCTTGACCTTGGAGCATCGAAGGCCCTGACCGGGACTGTCATCCTGGCCAGGGCCTTCACGCTGGAGCGGGTGACGGGAATCGAACCCGCACTGTCAGCTTGGGAAGCTGATGTTCTGCCATTGAACTACACCCGCAGGCGGCACCACTGTACAGGAGGTCACCACCTCCGTGCACCCAGGTACCCCCGCTGCCGCCGACGCATCGACCGAGCGCGACGCTCCGGGGCTACCAGGAAGAAGTTTCCTCACGGCAACATATGGTCGTTCTCAAATCCGTCGATCGGATGTAACGTCTCCTCCACGTTCTCCGACCGGGCGTGACATACCCCCTGTCGCGCCCGCAGAAAGAGGTGGGCCCATGGGACTTCGTCCCAACCTGCTGACCCGGCGTACCGCCGGCGTCGCGTCGACGACCCTCGCGCTGCTGCTCAGCACCGCCGCCGTAGGCGTCGTCCCCGCAGCTTCGGCCTTCTCGGCCGCCCCGTCCGGCTCCTGCGCCGAGCCGGCCGATGTTCACTCCGACGCCCGGGTCAAGAAGGGCGGACACGCCAAGCTGGACCCGAACGCGCTGACCGCCAAGCAGGTCCGCGAGCGCGACGCCGACCTCACCGCGGCGCTGCGTGAGCGGGCGAACTTCCGCGCCGGCGCCGGGGCCACCCCGCTGGCCACGGTGACCATCCCCGTCGTCGTCCACGTCATTCAGCGGGACAGCACCCGGGCCGGCGGCAACATCCCGGACTCGATGGTGACCCAGCAGATCGCCGTGTTGAACACGGCGTACAGCGGTGGTACCGGTGGCGCCGCCACCGCCTTCAGCTTCCAGCTGACCAAGGTGCACCACGTCACCAACGCCGCCTGGTACCCGATCGTCGAGGGCTCCTCCGCCGAGCGCTCGATGAAGACCTCGCTGCGCGAGGGTGGCAAGAACATGCTCAACATCTACCTGGGCGAGCTCAGTGACGACCTGCTCGGCTGGGCCACCTTCCCGCAGCGCAAGCTCAACAGCATGGACGGCGTGGTCGTGCTGAGCGAGTCGCTGCCGGGTGGCACCGCGACCAACTACAACCAGGGCGACACCGGCACCCACGAGATCGGCCACTGGCTGAACCTCTACCACACCTTCCAGGGTGGGTGCTCCGGCTCGGGTGACAGCGTCTCCGACACCCCGGCCGAGGCCTCGCCGGCCTACGAGTGCCCGACCGGTCGCGACACCTGCACCGGCACCGGCAAGGACCCGATCACCAACTTCATGGACTACACCTACGACTCGTGCATGTACCAGTTCACCGCTGGTCAGGCGAGCCGCATGCTGACCGCCTGGAACGCCTACCGCGCGGCCTGACCGCCGCGCACCACGCGCCGGCGCCGGTCCCGTCCTCGGACGGGCCGGCGCCGCCTCTGTTCGGGCCGGAACCCACCGGGTACGGGGTCAGGCCGCCGAGCGGCGGGTGTCGAAGCCGTGCCGGCCGCGCCGGCCTTCCGGGGCGAGCGGGTCACGCCGGGCCGGGGCGTTGGCCCCCGGGTCGAGCCAGACGCGCACCTCGGGCCGGCCGGTGCCGGGGCTGGCCACCTGGTCGCGCCGGGTCAGCATCGCCGCGTCGACGGTGAACTCGAACAGCCGCCAGTCGCCCTGCGGCGCGGCGCGGCCGATCCGGGCCACCCGGGCGACGGTCGCCGGGTCGGTCACCGGGATGGCCCGGCCGGCCACGTAGGCCTCGTCGTCGCTCTCCTCCGGCGGGAAGGAGTGCAGCGCGTAGCGGCCGTCGCGTTCGAGGTCGCGACGCTTGGGCGAGTCGATGACGAAGCACCAGAGCCCGTCGTCGGTGATGACCGGGGAGACCGGGTGCACGCGCGGGCCGCCGTCGGCGCGGACCGTGGCGAGGTAGCCGAAACCCGGCCCGTACTGCTGCAACAGGAGGCGGATCTCGTCGGCGAGTCGAGGCTCGTCGGCGGCGAATTCGGACCAGGAAGCCATGCGGACATTCTATCGAACAGGTGTACGAAGATGTAGTCCGACACGCAGGTCACCCGTACCGGTCGCTATGGTGTTCCGATGCTGCTCTCCGACCGCGACCTGGTCTCCGAGATCAAGGCGGGCACGCTCGCGCTGGAGCCCTTCGAGCCCACGCTGGTGCAGCCGTCCAGCATCGACGTCCGTCTGGACCGGTTGTTCCGGGTCTTCAACAACCATCTCTACACGCACATCGACCCGTCCGTGCAGCAGGACGATCTCACCTCGATGGTGGAGGTGCCCGAGGGCCAGCCGTTCGTGCTGCACCCGGGGGAGTTCGTGCTCGCCTCCACGCTGGAGGTGATCTCGCTGGGCGACCAGCTCGCCGGGCGCCTGGAGGGCAAGAGCTCGCTGGGCCGGCTCGGCCTGCTCACCCACTCGACCGCCGGCTTCATCGACCCGGGCTTCTCCGGTCACGTCACGCTGGAGCTGTCCAACGTGGCGAACCTGCCGATCACGCTCTGGCCGGGCATGAAGATCGGCCAGCTCTGCATCTTCCGGCTCTCCTCGCCGGCCGAGCACCCGTACGGCTCGGCGGTGTACGGCTCGCGCTACCAGGGTCAGCGCGGCCCGACCCCGAGCCGCTCCTGGCAGAGCTGGCGCACCTGGCCGACCCGCTGACCGACCGGCAGGCCGGAGCGGCGCAGGGGCCCCCGCGGCGCGGGAGCCCCTGCGGACCGGTCAGCCCGGGCGGCCGTAGCTGTTGATCTGGCCGTCGTCGACGCGCTTCATCGTGATCGGCTTGCCGGACTGGGAGGCGTGCACCACCCAGCCGTCACCGACGTACATGCCGACGTGGTGCAGGTCGCTGTAGTAGAAGACGAGGTCACCGGCGCGCAACTCGCTCCGGCTCACCCGCCTGGTCACGTCGTGCTGCTGCCGGGCGTTGTGCGGCAGCGAGACGCCGGCCTTGGCCCACGCCGCCATGGTGAGGCCCGAGCAGTCGTAGTGGTCCGGGCCGGCGGCGCCCCAGACGTAGATCTTGCCGATCTGGGCGCAGGCGAACTTGACCGCGACGCCGGCCGGGCCACCGGGGTAGCCGGCAGGGCAGGGCGCCGGGCGCAGCGGACCGCCGCCGCCGTTGCCGTAGACCTTGAGGCGCAGCTTCTGGAGCTTGACGATCTCGGCGTCGATCTGCTTCTTCTTGGCCGCGAGCTGGGCCTCGGTGCGCGACAGCTCGGTGATCATCTCGTCCAGCGGCTGCTTCTTGGCGGCGAGCTGGTCGCGCAGCTCGGCGACGGTCCGCACCTGCTCCTGCTGGCGGTTCGCGAACCGGTCGAGCAGGGCGAGGCCGTCGACCAGCTCGCTCGGCGACCGGCTGCCCAGCAGCGCGTTGACGGTGGAGAGGTTGTTGTCGCCCTTGTAGGCGTCGGCGGCGAGCCCACCCACCTGGCCGAGGGCGGCGTCCACCCGGGCCTGGAGCGGGGCGATCTGCTTGCCCAGCGCGGCGGCCTGCTTCCGCTTGGCGGCGAGCTGCTCGCGCGTGGCGTTGACCTGTTCGATGACCGGTTCGAGCTTGTTCCAGTCCTGGTCGATCTGGCGCTCGATCTCGGTGACCGACGGTTCGGCGTGTGCCGCCGTGGCGCCGCCGGTCAGGACGACGGCCGCGCCGACCAGGGCGGCGAGGGCGGTGGTGCAACGGGACCAGCGGGAACGCGGCGCAGCCGTCGATCGGTCGAACGACCGGACCGACGGTGGCCGCGGGGCATGGTGTGCCACCGGGCTTCCGTACTCCTTCTTCCTGGCCGCCTACCGGGTTAGCTGACGGGTTCGGGCGGGAAGGGAGGCGCCCTACCGCAGTGACTGCGGATTCACCCCAGTTACCTGGGTCCCCGGCTCGCCCGGAGGCGACTCGGCGGTGTCGGACCGTCACCACCCGGGTTGGACGGTGAAGCTCGCGGCCGACGATTGACCAGAGTAGAGAGCGTCGTTATCGTTCCGCAACCCAGGACGCCGTGACACTCCGTACGGCCTACCTGCCCGGAATGAAGGATTTCTTCACACGAGATTACTTGGCGGAAAGGTATTGACCCGGAGGGTGCGCGGGGTGAGGGTGAGGACGCAGTGACCCCCATCCCTGTCTGGAGGTTCGATGCACCTCTCACCCCCGCCGTCGGGCAGACGGATGCTGCTGGCAGCAGCCGTCGCGGCTGCCACCGCACTCGTGGCGACCGGCCCGGTGGCAGCCCAACCGCTCACCGCCCAACCCGCCAGCGACCGCCAGGATCAGTACGCCGCCGCCGCGACGGAGTACGGCGTGCCGCAGAGCGTCCTGCTCGGCGTCTCGTACCTGGAGTCGCGCTGGGACACCCACCCGGGCCAGCCGAGCACCAGCGGCGGCTACGGCCCGATGCACCTCACCGACGCCCAGCACGTCCTCGCGACGCCGGCCAGCGGCCACGTCAGCGAGGACGAGGACCCGCGGGGCGACGACTCGCGGCCGCTCACCCTCAACCCGGCCACCGCGGCCGCACCTGCGGAGGACGTGCTGCCGCAGGCGTCCCTGCAGACGCTCGACGCCGCCGCGGCGCTCACCGGCCTCGCCGAGGAGACGCTGCGCACGGACGCGGCCGCGAACATCCGGGGCGGGGCGGCGCTGCTCGCCTCGTACCAGAAGCAGTTGGGCTCGCCGGTCGGCGCCGCCACCGACCCGGCGGCCTGGTACGGCGCGGTGGCCCGCTACTCCGGCGCGGACACCGAGGACGCGGCGGCGGCCTTCGCCGACGAGGTCTACGACCAGCTCGGCCTGGGCGCGGCCCGGACCACCGACGACGGCCAGCGGGTGACCCTGGCCGCCACCGCGGTGAAGCCGGACCAGTCCGGGCTGCACCGGCTCGGGCTGCGCCGGGCCGAGCGGCCGGACGGCCTGGAGTGCCCGGTGCGGCTCGCCTGCGAGTGGATCCCCGCGCCGTACGAGGAGTATTACATCCCCAAGACCAAGACCTGGGACTACGGCAACCACGACATCGGCAACCGGCCTGCACAGCAGAAGCTCGAGTACATCGTCATCCACGACACCGAGGGCTACTTCGGCCCGAGCGTGAACCTGGTGAAGGACCCGACCTACCTCGGCTGGCACTACACGCTGCGCTCGGTGGACGGCTACGTCGCCCAGCACATCAAGGCCAAGGACGTCGGCTGGCAGGCGGGCAACTGGTACGTCAACGCCAAGTCCATCGGCATCGAGCACGAGGGCTTCGCCGGGCACGGCACCTGGTACACCGAGGCGATGTACCGGGCCTCCGCCAAGCTGGTCCGCCACCTGGCGCTGCGCTTCCAGATCCCGCTGGACCGGCAGCACATCATCGGCCACGACAACGTCCCCGGCACGGTCGCCGGAACCGTGGCCGGGATGCACTGGGACCCGGGCCCCTACTGGGACTGGTCGCACTACTTCGACCTGATGAAGGCGCCGTTCCGGTCCACCGGGAACGCGCACACCGGCCTGGTCACCATCGACCCGGACTTCGCCGCCAACCAGCCGGCCTTCTACGGCTGCAACCAGCAGCCGCCGGGCGTCCCCGACCCCGTGCCGCCGGCCGCCCCCTGTCCGCTGCGCGGCTCGTCCGCGGTGATCCTGCACACCGCGCCGAGCGCGACCGCCCCGCTGGTCAACGACCTCGGGCTGCGCCCGAACGGCACGCCGGACACCATGTACATCTCCGACCACGGCGCCCGCGCCTCGGCCGGTCAGACGTACGCGGTGGCCGACGTGCAGGGTGACTGGACGGCGATCTGGTACCTCGGCCAGAGGGCCTGGTTCTACAACCCGGCCTCGGCGCCGACCGCCAAGTGGTCGACGGGCTTCGTGGTGACGCCCAAGCCCGGGAAGACCACCATCCCGGTCTACGGCCGCGCCTACCCGGAGAAGGAGGCCTACCCGGCCACCATCCCGTTCCAGGGTGTCTCCCCGCTCCAGTACACGTTCTCGGCCGGCCAGCGGTACACGCTCGGCGGCGTCCTCCCGAGCGAGTACTACCGGGCGGTGTCGTTCGACGGTTCGGCTCCGGACGACCGGACGGTGGTCCGTGGCGACACCAAGTACGTGCAGATCCAGTTCGGCCACCGGATCATGTACGCGAACCTCGACGACGTGCAGATCCTCCCGTCCCCGATCGGCGCGCCCAGGTAGCAGCGGCGACGCTCGACGGAAAGGCCCCCGGTCCAGGTGGACCGGGGGCCTTCTCGTGGCTCGGGGACGGGTCAGGTGACCCGGACGAAGCCGGCGAGCGGTTGGGTGCTGATGCTCGACACCTGGACCGGCTTGCCGGTCCGTGGCGCGTGCACCATCACCCCGTTGCCGAGGTAGAGCCCGACGTGGTGCAGGTCGCTGCCGAAGAAGACGAGGTCACCCGGTCTGGCCTCGGAGCGGGAGACCTTGCGGCCCTCGTTCCACTGTGCACCGGTGAAGTGGGTGAGCGAGATGCCCGCCGCCTTGTAGGCGTACTGGGTGAGGCCGGAGCAGTCGAACGAGTTCGGGCCGGTGGCGCCCCACACGTACGGGTCGCCGACCTGCGCGCACGCCGTCCTGATCGCGGTGCGCGCGGCGCTGCTGACCACGCCGTCGATCTTCGGGCAGCCGGCCGGCCGGATCGAGGTCACCGGCAGCATGGCCGTGAGCCGCTTGATCTCGGAGTCGATCTGCTTCTTCTTGGTCGCCAGCTCCTTCTCCTGCTTGAGCTCGGTGGCGATCAGCGCGTCCAGCTTCTGCTTCTGCGCGTTGTACTTGTCCCGGACGGCGAGCACGCCGGCGATCTGCTTGCGCTGGTCGTCGGCGAGCCGGTCGAGGATGACCAACTGCTCGGCGAGGGTGCCCGGCCGGGTGCTCACCAGCAGGGCGCCCATCTCCTGGGACGGACCCTGGATGTAGTAGCGGGCGGCGATGTCGCCGACCTTGTTCATGGCGAGCGCCGACTCCAGCTCCAGCGGCACCATCTTCTTCTGCAGGTCCGCGGACTTCTTCTTGTTGACCTTGAGCTGGGAGCGGACCTTGTTGTACTGCTCGATCGTGGGTTCGAGCTTCTCCCACTGCTTGTCGATCTGCGCGTCGATCTCGTCCACGGACGGCGCCGCGTGCGCCGGGGCCGCGAGCATCCCGGCGCCGACCGCGACGGCGGCGACCACGGTGAGGAGACGGCGTACCACCCGGTGGAACCCGGCGGGACGGCCGGGCGACTGGCTCGGGGCGTGACGTTCAGGGGGCATGGTTGCCACCGGCACGGACTCCTTTGCAACCGACCGCCGGGCGCCTCGTGAGAGGGAAGATCGAGGCAGACGACCCGCAGCGGTCGGTGCCCCACATTAGGGAAGGCACGGGGGTGGAATCAAGGCGACGTTCAGTTCAATCACGTCTGCGCAACCGCTTGCACACCAAGGGTATTCGTTCACTTGCCAACGATTGCCGTCAATACGTCGTCGAGTGTCACCACACCGAGGGGTCGACGGCCGTCGCTCACCAGCACCATGTGCCGGCGCTCGCGGCGCATCGAGAGCAACAGGTCGGCCAGCGTACGGTCGGGCGGCACCACGGCCAGCGGCCGGTAGATGTCGGCCGGCACCGGCGCCCGGCGAGTGGCGCCCGAGTAGCCCAGCACGTCCTTCACGTGCACGAATCCGAGCACCCGGCGGGTGGACCGCTGCACCACCGGGAAGCGGGACCGGCCGGTGCGGGTGGCCAGCACCTCCAGCGACGCCGGTGAGACGTCCTCGGCCACCGTGGTCACCGTCGACCAGGGTTGCAGGGCGTCGGCGGCCGTCCGGCTGTGCAGGGCCAGCGCGCCGGTGATCCGGGCGTGCTCCTCGGCGTCCAGCAACCCCTCGGTACGCGCCTGCGAGACCAGCCCGGCCAGTTCCTCCGCGGTGAACACCGTCTTCACGGCGTCGGTCGCCTCCACCCGCCACAGCCGCAGCACCTGCCGGGCCGACCACTTCATGGCCAGCAGCAGCGGCTTGGTGGCCAGGCAGAAGGCGAGCATGGCCGGGCCGAGCCAGAGCGCCGACGGCTCCGGACCGGCCAGGGTGATGTTCTTCGGCACCATCTCGCCGACCACGGTGTGCAGGAAGACCACCACGCCCAGGGCGATCACGAAGGCCACCGGGTGCACCGCCGAGGCGGGCAGGCCGAGCGCCTCGAACGGCGCCTCCAGCAGGTGGGCCAGCGCCGGCTCGGCGATCGCGCCGAGGCCCAGCGAGCAGACCGTGATGCCGAGCTGCGCCCCGGCGATCATCAGCGGGATCTGGTTCATGGCCGAGAGCGCCCACCGCGCCCGCTTCGAGGTCGCCGCCAGCGGTTCGAGCACCGTACGGCGGGAGGCGATCAGGGCGAACTCGCTGCCCACGAAGAAGGCGTTGCCGAGCAGCAGCGCCAGGGCCACCAGCAGCTCACTCACCGTCGTCGGGCTCCTCGGGGCGGACCACCCGGACCTGCTCGATCCGGTGCCGGTCGACCTCCACCACGGTGAACTCGTGCCCGGCCTCCTCGACCGTCTCACCCGGCACCGGGATGTGCCCGAGCCGGGCCATCAGGAAGCCGGCCAGGGTCTCGTACGGCCCTTCGGGCAGCCGGAAACCGGTCTGCTCGATCAACTCGTCGGAGCGCAGCACGCCGTCCACCAGCACGGTGCGCTCGCCACCCGGCACGGTCAGCTCGACCGGCGCGGGATCGTCCACCACGGCCGGGTCGAACTCGTCGGCGATCTCGCCGACCAGCTCCTCGACCAGGTCCTCCACGGTCACCACGCCGTCCGTGCCCCCGTACTCGTCGACCACGATGGCCAGGTCGGCGCCGGCGTCCTTGAGCGCGGCCAGCACCCCGTCGAGGTCGAGGCTCTCCGGGACGTACACCGGTTCGCGGGCGACCGCGGCGACCGTGGTGGCGGCCCGGCTGGCCAGCGGCACGCCGAGCGCGTCCGGCACCCCGGCCACGCCGGTGACCAGGTCCAGCGTCTCCTCGTAGACCGGGAACCGCGTCCGGCCGGTCTGCCGGGACAGGTCGAGCAGCTCGGCGACCGTCGCGGTGGCCCGCAGCGCGATCACGTCGACCCGCGGGGTCATCGCCTCGGCGGCCCGCTTGTCGCCGAACCGGATGGTGCGACGCAGCAGCATGGCGGTGTCCGGCGGCAGCGCACCGGCCCGGGCCGAGATGGCCGCGAGCAGCCCCAGCTCCTCCGGGGAGCGGGCGCTGGCCAGCTCCTCCTGCGGCTCCACACCGAGCCGCCGGACCAGCCGGTTGGCCGAGTCGTTGAGCAGCCGGATCAGCCAGCCGAAGGTGCGGGAGAAGGTCCGCATCGGCCCGGCGGTGCCGAGCGCCGTGGGCATCGGCCGGGCCAGCGCGAGGTTCTTGGGCACCAGCTCGCCGAAGAGCATCGAGATGAGGGTGGCCAGCGCCAGGGCGAGCAGCCCGGTGAACCGTTCCGCCCCGCCGACCGGGCGCAGCAGCGGGGCGAAGAGGCGGGCCAGCGCCGGCTCGGCCAGGTAGCCGGTGAGCAGCGCGGTGATGGTGATGCCGAGCTGGGCGCCGGAGAGCTGGAAGGACAGCTCGCGCAGCGCCCGCCGTACCGTGGTGGCCCGGCCGTCGCCCTCGCCGGCGCGCCGGTCGATCTCCGCCCGGTCGACGGTGACCAGGGCGAACTCGGCCGCGACGAAGAACGCGTTGCCGGCGGTCAGCAGCACGAAGCCGACCAGGGGCAACAGCGTGGTAACCAGCAGGCCGTCGATGAGCGCGATTGTTCCACGGGCCGGCGGTGGGCACGAGCCGGCGGCCGGCCGGCCGGCGGGCTGGTGGATCGGACGTAGCGTGGATCGCATGAACCGCCTGCTGCTCACCGACGAACTGGTTCTGCTCGCCTACGACGACGCCGGCGCCAACCGGCTCGGCCGGCCGCACCTGGACTACGGCCTCGCCGGGGCCGTCCTGCTGGAGCTGGCCCTGGCTGGCCGGGTCGAGGTGACCGGCGGCCGGCTGGCGGTGACCGATCCCCGCCCGACCGGCGTGCCCCTGCTGGACCAGGCGCTCGCCGCCGTCGCCGGGGACCGGCCGCGCAAGCCGAAGGACTGGATCAGCCGGCTGGCCAAGGGCCTGCCGGACCGGGTGCTCGACGGCCTGGTCGCCGCCGGGGCGCTGCGCCGGGAGTCGGACCGGGTGCTGTGGGTGTTCCCGCGTACCCGCTATCCCTCGCCCACCGGCGCGGAGCCGGCGGTGGAGACGGCGGCCCGCGAGCGGATGCGGGCCGCGCTGGCCGCCGACGGTCCGGTGGACGCGCGGACGGCCGCGCTGCTCACCCTGACCCGGGCCGTCGGCCTGGACCGGAAGCTCTTCCACGAGCTGCCGAAGGAGCGGGTCAAGGCCCGCCTGGCCGAGATCGCCGCGGGCGACTGGGCCTCCGCCGCCACCAAGAAGGCGATCGAGGAGACGCAGGCCGCGGTGCTGGTGGCGACCACCGCCGCCGCCACGGCCGCCATCGCGACCACGACCGTCTCCTGACCGACGACGGCGGCGGCACCCGCGTGGGTGCCGCCGCCGTCGTGTTTCGTTCGGCTCGTCCGGGGGTACGCCTCAGCCGGCGACCGTCTCGGTCTCCCTCTCGCCCGCCGGGGCGTCCGGCTTGACCGAGCGGAGCAGCACGCTGGCCACGTCGACGACCTCGACCTGCTCGCCGGCGCCCTTGCCGTTGACACCGTCGTTGAGCATCGTCGAGCAGAACGGGCAGCCGACCGCGATGGTCTTCGCCCCGGTGGACATGGCCTCCTCGACCCGGTCCACGTTGATCCGCTTGCCGATCTTCTCCTCCATCCACATCCGGGCGCCGCCGGCGCCGCAGCAGAAGGAGCGCTCGCTGTTGCGCGGCATCTCGGTCAGCTCGCCCTGGATCGCGTCACCGAGCACCTCGCGCGGGGCGGCGAAGACCCGGTTGTGCCGGCCCAGGTAGCAGGGGTCGTGGTAGGTCACGCCGCCGTCGACCGGCTGCACCGGGGTGAGCTTGCCGGCGGCCACCAGGTGGGCCAGCAGCTGGGTGTGGTGCACCACCTCGAACTCGCCACCGAGCTGGCCGTACTCGTTGCCCAGCGTGTTGAAGCAGTGCGGGCAGGTGGCGACGATCTTCCGCTTGCTCTTCTCCCGGCCCTCGAACGCCTCGTTCAGCGTCTCCACGTTCTGCTGGGCGAGCATCTGGAAGACGAACTCGTTGCCGATCCGTCGCGCCGGGTCGCCGGAGCACGTCTCGCCCTCGCCGAGGATGGCGAAGGAGACGCCGGCCTCGTTGAGCAGGGTGGCCACCGCGCGGGTGGTCTTCTTGGCCCGGTCCTCGAACGCGCCGGCGCAGCCGACCCAGAACAGGTACTCGAAGTCGTCGACCTCGCCGACCCGCGGCACCTCGAAGCCGAGGCCCTTGGTCCAGTCCTCCCGGGTGTTCTGCGGGGCGCCCCACGGGTTGCCCTTGTTCTCCAGGTTGCGGAGCATGACGCCGGCCTCGGACGGGAAGCTCGACTCGATCAGCACCTGGTAGCGGCGCATGTCGACGATGTGGTCGACGTGCTCGATGTCCACCGGGCACTGCTCGACGCAGGCGCCGCAGGTGGTGCAGGACCAGAGCACGTCCGGGTCGATGACCCCGCCCTCCTCGGCGGTGCCGATCAGCGGGCGGTCGGCCTCGGCCAGGGCCAGCACGTCCATGTGGGCAAGCTGCGCGGCAGTGGCCTTCTCCTCGCCGGTCAGGTCCTTGCCGCCGCCGGCCAGCAGATAGGGCGCCTTGGCGTACGCGTGGTCACGGAGGCTCAGCACGAGCAGCTTCGGCGACAGCGGCTTGCCGGTGTTCCAGGCGGGGCACTGCGACTGGCAGCGGCCGCACTCGGTGCAGGTGCTGAAGTCCAGCAGGCCCTTCCAGGTGAACTGCTCGACCTGGGCGACGCCGAACTGGTCCTTCTCCGGGTCGGCCTCCTCGAAGTCGAGCGGCTTCCCGTCGCTCATCATGGGGCGCAGCGCGCCCAGGCCGGAGCCGGCCGCCTTCGCGGGCTCGCGCTTGAAGAAGATGTTGGGGAACGCCAGGAACCGGTGCCAGGCGACGCCCATGGTGACGTTCAGCGAGATCACGATGAGCCAGGTCATCGAGATGGCGATCTTGATGAGGGCGGCGACGCTGACGCCGGCCGTCCAGGCCGGGAGCGCGGCGCCGACCGCGTGGCTCAGCGGGGTGGCCCACACCGGGTACTCGAAGTGGTCGGTGGCGACCTTGAAGCCGCGGATCACGAAGCCGAAGATCAGGACCAGCAGCACGACCCACTCGACGAAGTAGCCCTGCCACATGGTCGAACCGGTGAACCGGGAGCGGCCGCCCGGCCGGGTGGGCCGGTTGCGCAGCCGGATGCCCATCAGCACGAGGATGCCGGCCAGGCCCAGGATCCCGATCCACTCGGTGGCCAGTCCGAAGATCGTCCAGTGCCCGATGATCGGCAGCCCGCCGCCGGGGGTGACCACCTCGAAGTACGCCTCGAGCACCAGCAGCGACAGCACGATGAAGCCGACCATCACGAACCAGTGCGCCGCGCCCACCACGCTCCACTTGAGCATGCGGGTGTGGCCGGCGGTCTCCACCAGCATCTTCTTCGTGCGGGCGCCCTTGTCGGTGAACCGCTCCGGCGCGGGCTGCCCGAGCCGGATGACGGCCGTCATCTTCATGACCGCGCGCACCGCAAGCCACACCGCCACGGCGGTGATGGCGGCCGCGAGGATCGTGGTGACGATCTGGACGCTGCCCATCGAGTTGGCCTCCCGGTCTGCTGCTTGTCAGTGCAGCCTACGCGCAAGGTTACCCAGCAGTAACGTGAGTCATCTCGCACCGGCCACGCCGCCCTGCCGACACCTTAGGGGCAGCGGGCGCCGGGCGCCGGTCAGGGGCGTCCCGGCGTGACGTACGCCCGGTGCGGCAGAGGCGGCAGAACCGGCGGGGTCAGCGCCAGCGGGAGAGCAGGATCAGCGAGGAGACCATCGCGCCGAAGCCCACGGCGAGGTTCCAGTACCCCCACGAGGCGACCGGGTACGCCTGCTCGGAGAGGTAGTAGACGACCAGCCACCCGATGCCCACCACGATCAGCGCGACCGCGGTGATCGGCAGCCAGACCGGGCTAGGCTTGCGCGTCGCCGCCGTCGCCGTCGGACGCACGTCCGTCGGCGGGGTGTACACCTTCTTCTTGCGGACCTGAGACTTGGGCACGACGCTCTCCAGAGGGGGGTACGACCTCGTCCGGCCTGACAACCGGGCGCGGGGGCGACGGTCCATGGCCAATAATGTTCGACAGCTAGCGTAGTCCGGCCGGACCCTCCAGGCCACGAATGGGGTCAGGCCGGTGCACGGAGTGACCGAAAAGAGCGGGACTTTTCGGGTCGAGCAGACCGGTCCGCGCCATCGCGGGCCGGAACGAGACGACGGGAAAGGGAACGCCCGGTGGAGTACACGTCCGGCGCCGCCTCCTGGCAGAAGGTCCTCCGGCGCGCGGTGGTCGGCCTGCTGCCGCGCCGGCCACGCCAGCGCCGCCCGGGCTGGTCGATCGGCGTACCCCTGATCGCCGCCGCGGCCGGCCTCCTCTTCACCACCACCGCGACCACCGCCGGCGGCACCCCGCTGCGGGAGGACCGGCGGCCCCAGCTCACCCAGTTGATCGAGGACCGGCGCGAGCAGGTCGCGGCCAGCGAGGCGAAGGCCGCCCGGCTGCGCGCCGGGGTCGAGGAGCAGACCGGCGCCCTGGCCGGCGCCGACGGCCCGATCAAGGCGCAGCAGGACCGGGCCGCCGCCACCCGCCAGGCCGCCGGTTTCACCGCGCTCACCGGCAACGGCATCACCATCGAACTGAACGACGCGCCCCGACGCGCCGACCAGAGCCTGCCCAAGGGTGCGAGCAACGACGACCTGGTGGTCCACCAGAGCGACGTCCAGGCCGTCGTGAACGCGCTCTGGGCGGGCGGCGCGGAGGCCATGTCAATCATGAATGTCCGCGTGCTCAGCACCAGCGCGGTACGCTGCGTCGGTAACACTCTGCTGCTGCACGGCCGGGTGTACTCCCCTCCTTTCAAGATCGTGGCAATCGGCGACCCTGCCGCCTTCCAGCGGGAACTCGCCGCGTCCAAGGGAGTCCGGTTGTTCAGGGAAGCCGTCGACCACTACCAACTCGGCTACACCGAGACCGTCTCCGCGGTCACCGTGCCGGCGTTCGAGGACTCGACCGCACTGCAGTCGGCCAAGGTGCCGCGGTGACCCGGGACGATCCCCGGGAGCGTGACGGGCGCCATCGCGACCCGAGCGAGGACCCCACCGCCTTCCTCCCGAAGGTCGACCGGCCGGCACCCGCCCCGCCCCGCCCCCCGCTCGACCTGCCCTGGCCGGACCAGGCGGCGCCACCCTCGGCCACCGAGCAGCCGCCGGCGCGACAGCGCCCGCCCGCGGCCCCGCCGCCGGCCTGGCCGGGCGACCGCAACCGCCCGCCCGCCCCCACCACGCCGCCGGTGTCACCGCCACCCACCGCGCCCCAGAACCCCGCCGCCCCCCGCGACCGGCGTCCCCCGGGTGCCGCGCAGGACCAGCACCGGCCGGCCCCCGGGCGCCGACTCGACCCGCCGACCGCCGAGGTACGGCCCTCCAGCCCCGGTGACGCGCCGACCGCGTTCATCCCCCCGCTCGGCGACCGGCGCGATCGCCAGCGGGCCGGGAACCCGGTCGAACCCCGCCGCGCCGAGGGGGCGCGTCCCACGGCGAACGGCCCGGCGGACCCGGGTGCGACCGCGCTGATCCCGGCCGTCAGCCGCCCGCCGGCCCGTCCGGCGGCGCTGGACCACACCGCGCTGATGGGCGCGGTGCCCCCGATCCCGGACACCGGCGACGGCGACCCGGGCGGCACCCCGGCCGAGCCGCCGCAGCCCCGCCGCGGGGAGCGGGTGGTGCAGCTCCGGCCGGAGCAGACCGGCGAGGGATACAAGAGCGTCTACTCCGAGCTGACCCGGCCCACCGTCGGTTCCCGGCTGCGTTCGATCGTGCGCGGCACCGGCGAGGTGCTGATCACCTTCGGCCTGGTGGTGCTGCTCTTCGCCGGCTACGAGATCTGGGGCAAGGCGGTGATCGTCGACGCCCACCAGAACGACCTGAGCAGCCAGCTCGCCCAGGAGTGGGGGGCGGACCCGACGGTCGGGCCGACGACCGGGCCGAGCGCCAAACCGAAGCCGCCCGCCGAGGGCAAGCCGGTCGCCGGGCTCTACCTCCCGAAGTTCGACAAGCACTGGGTGGTGGTCGAGGGGGTCAGCCCGGACGACATCCGGTACGCCCCGGGCCACTACCCGAAGAGCGCCATGCCGGGCCAGGTGGGCAACTTCGCCATCGCCGGGCACCGCATCCGGGCCACCTTCTGGCGCCTCGACGAGTTGCGCCCGGGCGACGCGGTCGTGGTCGAGACGCAGACCGAGTGGTTTATCTACAAGGTCTACCAGCAGCGGATCGTCAAGCCGTACCAGGTCGAGGTCGTCGCGCCGGTGCCGGGCAAGCCGAAAGAGCGGCCGACCGAGAAGCTGCTCACCCTGACGACCTGCAACCCCAAGTTCGACAACTACCAGCGGCTGATCATCCACGCCCGCCTGGACCACGTCCAGACCAAGGCGGCGGGTCGCCCGGCCGAGCTGGAGGGCTGAGCGTGTACGGCTGGATCTGGCGGAAGCTGCCGCTCGGGCTCCCTGGAAAGCTGATCGGCTCGGTGCTGCTGGCCGTCGCGACCGTCGCCCTGCTGTGGTTCGTGGTCTTCCCGTGGGCCGAACCCCTCCTGCCCTTCGACGACGTGCAGGTCACCCAGGACTCCGGCGTGCCGGGGGACGACGGCGGCGGGCTCACCGAGCCGAGCGAGCGGCCGTCCGAGGAGGAGATCCCCTACAGCACCGAGTCGAACAACGCCCCGCCCTCCACCCCGAGCAGGTGACCCGATGCGCGTCCTCGTGATCGACAACTACGACTCGTTCGTCTTCAACCTCGTGCAGTACCTGGGCCAGCTCGGCGTGGAGTGCGAGGTGCGGCGCAACGACGAGATCGACGTCGCCGAGGTGGGCCGGGCGGGCGCGGACGGCGTGCTGCTGTCGCCCGGGCCGGGCAGCCCCGACCGCGCCGGCATCTGCCTCGACGTGATCAAGGAGTACGCCGGCAAGCTCCCCCTGTTCGGGGTCTGCCTCGGCCACCAGGCCATCGGTGAGGCGTTCGGCGCGACCGTGACCCGGGCGCCGGAGCTGCTGCACGGCAAGACCTCGGACGTGCGGCACCACGGGGTGGGTGTGCTCGCCGGCCTGCCCGACCCGTTCACCGCCACCCGCTACCACTCGCTCGCCGTGCTGCCCGAGACGCTGCCCGACGAGCTGGAGGTCACCGGCCGGACCGGCTCCGGCGTGGTCATGGCCATGCGGCACCGCACCCTCCCGATCGAGGGCGTCCAGTTCCACCCCGAGTCGGTGCTGACCGAGGGTGGCCACCTCATGCTGGCCAACTGGCTGGCCGTCTGCGGTTACCCCGAGGCCCTGGAGCGGGCCCCGGAGCTCGCCGCCGAGGTCGACGCCCGCCGCCGGGCCGCGTTCGCCGCAGCCTGACGGCGACGCGTCAGGGTCAGGGTCAGGGCTGGTCGAACCGGCCGGGCGGCGTGGTCGGGAACGGGAAGCCCCCGCCGCCCCCGGTGCCCGGGGTCGTCGGCGTCGTGCCCGGCGACGGGGTGCCCGGGCTGGCGCTGTCGGTCGGCTCCGGCGCGGGGACGTCCACATAGATCGTCACCCGCTCGTTCCGAGCCAGCTTCGTATTGCCCTTGGGAGTCTGTCGGCTGACCTTGCCGGCCTTGTCCGGCGTGACCTCCTCGCCTTCCAGCGTCCGCACCTTGTAGCCGGCGTTCTCCAGCAGCCGGACCGCCTGGTCCTCGGGGAAGCCGACAACGTCGGGCACCTCGTTGACGTTGCCCCGAGAAACCTTGACCTTCACCTCGGTCCCCGCGGAGACCGTGCTGCCCTCATTGGGATCGACGTCGACAACGGTCCCCATGGGCAGGCTGCTGTCGACGTCGTCGGAATCGACCCTGAGGTCCAGCTTCTCCAGCTGCTGCTTCACGTTCTTGAACTGCGAGTTCACCAGCCCGTCCGGGATGGTGACCTGCTTCGGGCCGCCGCAGATCTGGACCGTGACCGCGGTGTTCTTCTCCACCCGCTGGTTGAAGGCCGGATCCTGACCGACCACGGTGCCCCTCTGGCAGGTGGCATTCTGCACCGGGTCGCCGGCCGTGAACCGCAGCCCGGCCTGGGTGAGCGCGGCCTGCGCCTCCGCCTGGGTCCGGCCCTGCAGCTGCGGCACGTTCACCTTCTCGGCGCCGGTCTGGTTGAGCCAGAGGGCGGTGGCCAGGGCGATCACCGCGAGCACGCCGAGCGCGGCGAAGGTCGCGATCACCCAGGCCGAGCTCTTCCGCTTGCGCGCGTCACCGACCCGGGCCGGCGGCTGCTGGCGGGTCTGCGGGCCCATCACCTGGGTCTGCTGGTAGCCGCCGGCACCGGCCGGCGCCATCGGCATGGTCTCCTCGACGGGCATGACCGGGGTGGCCAGCACCGGCCGGCCGGCGGCGGCGCGGAGCAGGTCCGCCCGCATCTCGCCGGCGCTCTGGTAGCGGTTCAGCGGGTTCTTGGAGAGCGCCTTGAGGACGATGGCGTCCACGGCGGGGTTGACGTCCGGGTTGATGGTGCTCGGCGTGGGCGGCTGCTCCCGTACGTGCTGGTAGGCGACGCTGACCGGGCTGTCACCGACGAACGGCGGGTGCCCGCAGAGCAGCTCGAAGAGCACGCAGCCGGCCGCGTAGACGTCGGAGCGGGCGTCGACCGCCTCGCCGCGCGCCTGCTCGGGAGAGAGGTACTGTGCCGTGCCGATGACCGCGCTGGTCTGCGTCATCGTGGTGGCGCCGCTGGCCAGCGCCCGGGCGATGCCGAAGTCCATCACCTTGACCTGGCCGGTCTGGGTGAGCATGACGTTGCCGGGTTTGATGTCCCGGTGGATGATCCCGTGCCGGTGGCTGAACTCCAGCGCCGCGCACATGTCGGCGCAGATCTCCAGCGCCCGGCGCGGCTGGAGCCGGCCCTCGGCGCCGAGCACCTCCTTGAGGGTCCGCCCGTTGACGAACTCCATGACGATGAACGGCAGCGTCTCGCCGGTCGGGGCGGTCTCCTCGCCGGTGTCGTACACGGCGACGATGGCCGGGTGGTTCAGCGAGGCGGCGTTCTGCGCCTCCCGGCGGAACCGCATCTGGAAGGTCGCGTCCCGGGCCAGGTCGGCCCGGAGCATCTTGATCGCGACATCCCGACCGAGCCGGAGATCGCGACCGCGGTGCACCTCCGCCATGCCGCCGTAGCCGAGCAGCTCGCCGACCTGGTACCTGCCACCGAGCAGGCGGGCCTGCGCTGTCATCGCGTCTCTCGTCCTTCGCTCGTCGTCGTCTCGCCGCCAGCCGGCCGGAGCCGTACCTCACGACGGTACGACGTGGGAACCGGATAGTCGCCCCCGTGGGCCCGCACCGCGCCGGAGGTCACGCTCACCGGAGCAAGCGCGCCGGGGTCACCGGCCGCTGCGTTGTCCCGGATTTGGTAGGAAATGACCCCGGAACAGACAAGGATCAGCACGGCCAGCACGATGGCCAGCACCCAGCGTCCGGCGTGGGACCGGCGCGGGGCGGGCGCGACCGGCGGTCGGGCGTACCCGAGGGGGTTGGGCTGCCGGGGCGGCGGGACGGCCGCCGCACCGCGCGGCGCCACCGGCGGGCGGGGCTGCGGGAGAGGCGCCACCGCGGTCGGGCGCGGCGCCACCGGCGGTCGGGCGGCCACCGCGGGCGGGCGGGGCTGCGGTCGCGTGGCCGTCGGGACCTGCGCCCGCGCGGCCGGCGCGGCCGGGGAGGCGGGTACGCCGGAGATCGGGTGACCGCCCCGCGCCTGCTGCGACAGGGCGAGCTTGGCCTGCCGGGCGACGCTCGCCAGCGCGGCGGCGCTGGGCCAGCGGGCCGCCGGGTCCTTCGTGAGGGCCCGCTCGACGATGGCCCGCACCTGCGGCGGGATGTCGGCGGGCAGCGGCCGGGGCGTCTCGCGCACGTGCTTCATGGCGATCTCGAGCGGGTTGTCCCCCTCGAACGGCCGCCGGCCGGCCAGGCACTGGTACGCGACCACCCCGAGCGCGTACACGTCGGAGGCGGGGGTGGCGACGGCGCCGGTGGCCTGCTCGGGCGAGATGTAGGAGGCGGTGCCGAGCACCGAGCCGGCGGCGGTGAGCTGGCCGACCAGGTCGGAACGGGCGATGCCGAAGTCGGTGAGCACCAGCGTGCCGTTGGGTCGGACCAGCAGATTGCCGGGCTTCACGTCCCGGTGCACGATGCCCTTCTCGTGGGCGGCGTGCAGCGCGTCGGCGGCCTGGGCGAGCAGGGCCATGGTCCGGGCCGGGGTGAGCCGGCCGACCCGGCTGAGCGTCGACGAGAGCGCGTCGCCCTCCACGTACTCCATGACGAGGAAGGCGATCTGCTGGTCGCTGCCGAAGTCGTAGACGTCGACCACGCCGGGGTGGTTGATGGTGGCCATGGTGCGCGCCTCGCCGCGGAAGCGCTCGGCGAAACCCGGCTCGTCGAGCAGGGCGGGGAGCAGGCTCTTGACGGCGACCGTACGGCCCAGCACCTGGTCGGTGCCGCGCCAGACGTCGCCCATGCCACCGCTGGCGATCCGCTCGTCGAGGCGGTAGCGGTTGCCGAGCTGCACACCCGGGCTGAGCATGTCAGCGGCCTTCCGCGATGGCCGCCGCCATGATCCGGCCGCCGATCCGGGCCGCCTCGGCACTGCCGCCGCTGCCCGCCTGCTCCAGCTCGACACACACCGCCGAGACCGGGGTGCCGTTCTTGTCCAGCGCGAAGCCGATGAACCAGCCGTGGTCGGGGGTGTTCGGGCCGGACTGGGCGGTGCCGGTCTTGCCGCCGACGGTGTAGCCCTCGATGGCGGCCTTCCGGCCGGTGCCCTCCTTCACCACGTTGAGCATCATGTCCTGCAGGTCGGCCGCGACCGGGCCGCTGACGGGCCGGCGCAGCTCGCGCGGCTTGGCGGCGTCGTAGACGGTGGTGCGGTCCGGTCCGAGCAACTGCTTGACCAGGTACGGCCGCATCTGGCTGCCGCCGTTGGCGACCGTGGCGGCGATCAGCGCGCCCTGCAGCGGGGTCATCCGGACGTTGTTCTGGCCGATCGAGGACTGGGCCAGCGCGGCCGGGTCGGTGCTGCCGTCCGGGTTCTGCATGTCGCCGGTGCGGCTGGCCGCCACGGGCAGGCCGCCCTTCTCACCGGCTTCGCCGACCGTGAGGTCGTCCTCCTCGAAGCCGAACGCGCGAGCCTTCTCCTTGATCTTGTCGGCGCCGAGCCGGCCGCCGAGCCGGGCGAAACCGGTGTTGCAGGACTCGGTCACCGCTTCACGCAGGGTGACCTGCGACTCCGGGCAGATCGTCGGGGCGGCGTTGCGGATCGGCGTGCCCGAGGTCGGCGGCGTGTAGGTCGACCCGGCCGGAATCTCGGTCTGCTGGGTGACGCCGTTCTCCAGCGCCGCCGCGGCCACCACGATCTTGAAGGTGGAGCCGGGCGGCAGGGTCTCGGCGAGCGCGCGGTTCGCCAGCGGCCGGTCCTTGTCCTTGTCGAGCTTGTTGTATTCCGCCGTGGCCTTGCTGGTGTCGTGGCTGGCCAGCGGGTTCGGGTCGAAGCTCGGCATGGAGACCAGGGCCTGCACCGCCCCGGTCCGCGGGTCGATCGCGATGGCCGCGCCGCGCTTGGCACCGACCTGGTTGTCGTTGAGCTGCTTGTACGCCGTCTCCTGGGCCCGCTTCGAGAGGGTCAGCAGCACGTTGCCGCCACCGGTCTGGTCACCGGTGAACATGTCCTTGATGCGGTTGGCGATGAGCTGGTCGCTGGTGCCGGCGAGGAAGTCGTTCTCCAGCCGCTCGATGCCGGTGTCGCCCAGGTTGACCGGCTTGTAGCCGAGCACGTGCGCGTACATCGCGCCACCGGGGTAGGTGCGCTGGAACTTCAGCTTGCCGTCGGTCTCCTTGCTGAGCGCGACCGCGGTGCCGCCGACCTCGATGTTGCCGCGCTTGCGGTCGTACTCGGCGACCTGGACGCGGCCGTTGTAGTCGCTGTTGCGGTATTCGTCGGCCTTGTAGCCCTGGATCCAGTTCAGGTTGGCGAAGAGCAACCCGAACAGGATCATGACGACCACGCCGACGCGGCGCAGGGGTGCGTTCACGGCCGGATCACCTCCGTGGGGGCACCGTGCAGCTGCTCCGGCGGGCCGCCCGAGGGCCGAGCCGCCGGGCCACCGCCTCCGGTCACCGGCCGGCGAGCGCCGTCGGAGACCCGGAGCAGCACCGCGATCAGCAGCCAGTTCGCCATCAGCGACGAGCCGCCGGCGGAGAGGAACGGGGTGGTCTGGCCGGTCAGCGGGATGAGCTTGCTGATCCCGCCGACGATGACGAAGACCTGCAGGCCCAGGGTGAAGGCCAGGCCGCCGGCGAGCAGCTTGCCGAACGAGTCCCGGACCGCCAGCGCGGCGCGCAGCCCCCGCTCGACGATCAGCAGGTAGACCACCAGCAGCGCCGAGAGGCCGAACAGGCCGATCTCCTCACCGATGCCGGCGAAGATGAAGTCGGTCTGCACCTCGGGCAGCAGGGTGGGCTGGCCGCCACCCGGGCCGGCCCCGAACAGGCCGCCGGTGCCGAGCGTGAGCAGGCCCTGGACCAGCTGGTAGCCCCGGTCGTACGGCTCGGCGAAGGGATCCAGCCAGATCTGGGCCCGGTCGTAGAAGTTGGCGAACGGGCCCCCCACCGTGTCGCCCAGCACGTACGCCAGGTAGGCGCCGCCGAAGAACAGGATGAGGCCGATGAGCAGCCAGCTCACCCGTTCGGTGGCGATGTAGAGCGTCACCACGAACATGCCGAAGTAGAGCAGCGACGTGCCCAGGTCCTTCTCGAAGACCAGCACGAGGAGGCTGATCAACCAGACCACGAGGACCGGACCGAGGTCCCGGCCGCGCGGGAAGTCGACGCCGAGCACCCGGCGGCTGGCCAGCGAGAGCACCTCGCGCTTGCGGACCAGGTAGTAGGCGAAGAAGGCGAGCAGGGCGAGCTTGGCGAACTCACCCGGCTGGATCTGCCCCAGCCCGGGCACGATGATCCAGAGCTTCGCCCCGTTCCGCTCGGAGAACCGCGCCGGCAGCACCGCCGGGATCATCACCAGCACGATGCCGGCCAGCCCCAGGGTGTACGCGTAGCGCGACAGCGAGCGGTGGTCACGCATGACCGCCAGCAGCCCGGCGGCGAGCACCACCGCGCCGAGCGTCCAGGCGAGCTGCTGCCCGCCGAAGCCGGCGAAGATGCCCAGGGTCTCCCGCTGCTCTGGGGCGGCCTCGGCCAGGTCGTAGCGGCGCAGGAAGCCCACGCCGATGCCGTTGAGCAGGGCCACCGCGGGCAGCAGCGCCGGGTCCGCGAACGGCGCCAGCCACCGGATCACCAGGTGCAGGCCCAGGAAGACCAGCCCCAGCGCGGCGGCCGGGATCCAGAAGTCCGGGGTGACCGTGTCGAGCACGTTCGCCTCGACCGTCGCCGCGTACGCCGCCACCAGGACCATGGCGAGCAGGAGCAGGGACAGCTCGGCGTTGCGCCGGGACCGGGCCAGGCGCACGCCGGGCTGCTCGCCCGTCGAAGCGGGCGAGGCGGCCGGTGCGGCGGCTGCGGTCACGGATGTGTCCTCGGGGTCGAGCCGGCGCTCACTCGGGCGACCGGCAGCCGGCCGGGTCGACCGGCGGAACCGTGTCGGAGGGGCCGGCGTCGGGCGTGGTGGTCGGCGTCGGCGTCGGAGTCACGGCGACCGTGGCCGTGGCCGTGGCCGTGGCCGTGGGGACGGCGCTGCCGTTGACCGCCGGCGCCGACGGGCTGCCGGCCACGGACGGGGTCGGGCTGACGGGTCCGGCCGTCGGGCTGGGCGGGCAGAGCGGCTTCAGGTTCGGGTTGGCCGGGTCGTCGCTGGTCAGCTCGGCCAGCCGGCGCTCGGCGTCCGGCTCGCTCCTGGCCTGGATGCCCTGCTTGACCTGCTCCTGGGCGGCCAGGGTGAGGTCGTCGAGCTTGGCCTCGCTGGTGGCGTGCACGTTGGAGAGGTCGAGCCCGGCGACCTGGCCCGGGACGCCGCGGAACACGGCGAGCTGCCCGTCGTCGGTGGCACCGACGTAGTACTGCCGCTGGGTGTAGCTCCACCCGCCGAAGAGGCCGCCCCCGACGATGACCAGCAACGCCAGCAGCATGGCCGCGGTGCGCAGCGGGTGCCCGCGACGCCGCTCGGGCTCGTCGTCGCGGTTGTCCGCCGGTTCCTCGGGCGCGGGCGCACGGGGAGCCGACAGCGCCGAGGCGCGGGCCGCCGGGGTGGAGACGTCGGCCGAGGTGGCCATGCCGCGGTCCCGGGCGGCGGCGCCGCCGACGATCGGGGACGCCTCGACGATGTCCTGGTCGGTGGCGTCCGCGATGATCACGGTGATGTTGTCCGGGCCGCCGCCGCGCAGGGCGAGCTGCACGAGGCGCTCCACGCACTGCTGCGGGTCGGTGTACTCGCGCATCGTGTCGGCGATGGTGTCCGCGCTGACCACACCGGACAGGCCGTCCGAGCAGATCAGGTAGCGGTCGCCGGGGAGCACCTGCCGGACGCTGTATTCCGGGTCGATGTCCCGGCCGTCCAGCGCCCGGGTGAGCAGCGAGCGCTGGGGGTGGCTGCTCGCCTCCTCCGCGCTGATCCGGCCCTCGTCGACGAGCATCTGGACGTACGTGTCGTCCTTGGTGATCTGGGCGAACTCACCGTTGCGCAGGAGATAGGCCCGCGAGTCACCGATGTGGACCATGCCGAGCTTGCTGCCCGAGAAGAGGGTCGCGGTGAGCGTGGTGCCCATGCCCTCCAGCTGCGGGTTGGCGTCCACGGTGTCGCGGAGCTGTTGGTTGGCGGTGCCGACGGCGGAACGCAGCGCGTCGACGAGGGCGTCCCCGGGGACGTCCTCGTCCAGGGGCGCCATGGCACCGATGACGATGTTGCTGGCGACGTCACCGGCGGCCATGCCGCCCATGCCGTCGGCAACGGCGAGTAGCCGCGGCCCGGCGTAGACGGAATCTTGATTACCGTCTCGGATCAGACCGCGGTCGCTGTGGGCCGCGTAGCGCAGGGTCAGAGTCATGGCCGTAATTCGAGGGAAGTGCGGCCGATCCGGATCGGCACGCCGAGGGGGACGGGGGTTGGTCCGGTGACCTTAGCGCGGTCCAGGTAGGTGCCGTTAGTCGATCCGAGGTCCTCGACGAACCACTGCCCGTCGCGCGGCACGAGCCGGGCGTGCCGCGCCGAAGCGTAGTCGTCCGTGATCACCAGAGTCGAGTCCTCGGCCCGGCCGATGGTGATCTGGGCTTCGCCGAGGGTGATCCGGGTGCCCGCCAGCTGACCGGCGGTGACCACCAGCTGGTGCGCAGCCCTGCCCCGCTTCACCTTCGCCGGTTTCGCCGCCTGCCCGGTCGACGCCCCGACCGCGCGTGGCGCGGCCACCAGGCGACCCGACCGGGCCCCCGCGAAGAGGTCCCGGCGGATCACCCCGACCACCGTGAACACGAAGATCCACAACAGGATGAGGAACCCGAACCGGGCGACGGTGATGACGAGTTCCGGCAACGCGGGTCAGCCGTCCACGCGGAAGGTCAGGGTCGTCGTGCCGAGCTGGATCATGTCGCCCGGGTTGAGGGCGACCGCGGAGACACGCTGGCCGTTGACCATCGTGCCGTTGGTGGAGCCCAGGTCGGTCAGCACGACCTGGCCGCCGTCGAAGTCCAGCCGGGCGTGGCGCCGGGAGATGCCGACGTCGGGCAGGCGCAGGTTGGCCTGGTCGCCGCGGCCGATCACCGTCGAGCCCATCTGGAGCGGGTAGGTGCGGCCGTCGCCGGACACGAGCCGGACGTTGCGGCCACCGCCGTGCCCCGGCGGCGGGCCGTAGCCGCCGCCCTGGTCGTAGGCGGGGTAGGCCGGACCGGCGTCGTAGCCACCGGGCGCGGAGACCGGGGCGACGTCGCCGCCGGTGTAGACCTCCGCGGTGACCCGGAACATTCCGGTGTCCAGCCCCTCACCACGCTCGACCTCGACGATCACGTCGCCGTAGACCGTCCACGCCTGCTCGCCGATGAACTCCGCCTGCGACTGGGCCAGTTCCTGGGCCAGCGCGGCGGCGTACGGCGCCAGCCGACTGTGGTCGTACGGCGAGAGATCGATCACGTAGCGGTTGGGCACCAACGTGCGCCCACCGGCCAGGATCGCCTTGTGCGCCTCGGCCTCCCGCTGCATGGCGTTGAGGATCTCCACGGGGTGGACCACCCCTTTGAAGACCTTGGCGAAGGCCCCCTCGACCAGGCCTTCCAGACGCTTCTCGAAGCGTTGCAGCACGCTCACCGGCTCCTCCTCGGGTCCCGAGGCAATGATGGTATCCGGACACCGCCTCCGCAGCTCACACGCCGCTCGGCCGGCTGCCGGCGGCCCGTTCGTGACCAGCCCCGCGATCGTGCTAAAGTTTCGTCCGCCACGAACGGTGATCGCTCGTGGCGATGACCGGGAACAGCGTAATATGTCCGGGCACCCGCCGCAGACGGTGGGAGCGGGATGAGATACGGTGTTGCAGGTCAAGCCACGGGGAAGTGGCGGAATGGCAGACGCGCACGGTTCAGGTCCGTGTGCCCGAAAGGGCGTGGGGGTTCAACTCCCCCCTTCCCCACCATCACGAGGGCTCCGCACTCAGCGGGGCCCTCGCGCCGTATCGGGGCGTGCCGGACGTCACGCTATGCTCCGATGGTTTCCCTGCCCCCGATGGACCAGGAGTGGCGTGTGAGTGTCGCGTTGGTGACCGGTTCGGGCGGTCTGATCGGCTCCGAGGCGGCCCGGCACTTCGCCGGGCTCGGTCTCGACGTGGTCGGCATCGACAACGACATGCGGCGCTACTTCTTCGGCGAGGACGGCTCGACCGCCTGGAGCCTCGACCGGCTCGCCGGCGAGCTGGGCCGTGCCTACACCCACCACGCCGTGGACATCCGGGACCGGGACGGCCTGGAGCAGGTCTTCAAGAAGTACGGCTCGGACATCGCCGTGGTGATCCACAGCGCCGCCCAGCCGAGCCACGACTGGGCCGCCAAGGAGCCGTACACCGACTTCGACGTCAACGCCGGCGGCACGCTCAACGTGCTGGAGAACACCCGGCGGCACGCCATCGACGCGGCGTTCATCCACTGTTCCACCAACAAGGTCTACGGCGACCGCCCGAACACGCTGCCGCTCATCGAGCTGGAGACGCGCTACGAGCTGCCCGAGGACCACCACTGGTACGACGGCATCACCGAGGACATGTCGATCGACGAGTCGCTGCACTCGATCTTCGGCGCCTCGAAGGTCGCCTCGGACGTGATGGTCCAGGAGTACGGCCGGTACTTCGACATGAAGACCGCCTGCTTCCGGGGCGGCACGCTGACCGGCCCGGCGCACTCCGCCGCCGAGCTGCACGGCTTCCTGGCCTACCTGATGCGCTGCGTCATGGAAGGCCGGACGTACAACCTCTTCGGCTACAAGGGGAAGATGGTCCGGGACGCCATCCACTCGCGGGACGTGCTCACCGCGTTCGAGGCGTTCTTCCGCGAGCCGCGCTCGGCGCAGGTCTACAACCTCGGCGGCGGCCGGCACTCGAACACCTCGCACATCGAGGCGTTCCGGATCGCCGAGGAGATCACCGGCCGGGTAGCGAAGATCAACTACGTCGAGCAGGCCCGCACCGGCGACCACCAGTGGTACGTGAGCAGCATGGCCCGGTTCGAGGAGCACTACCCGAACTGGAAGATCACCTACGACGTGCCGATGATCCTGCGCGAGATCTACGAGGCGAACGTCGACAAGTGGGTGCCGAAGGCATGACCACCGGCACCAAGCGGAACGTGCTCGGCGTACTCGTCGACGCGACCGACTACGCCCGGGCGACCGAGGCCGTGGTGGCGGCCGCGCACGACCGCCGCCCGCTGGCCCTCACCGCGCTGGCCGTGCACGGCGTGATGACCGGGGTGCTCGACCGGGCGCACAACGCCCGGCTCAACTCCTTCGACGTGGTCACCCCCGACGGGCAGCCGGTGCGCTGGGCGCTCAACCTGCTGCACGGCGCCGGCCTCACCGACCGGGTCTACGGGCCGGAGCTCACCCTGCGGGTGCTCGCCCGCTTCGCCGCCGAGGGGCTGCCGGTCTACCTCTACGGCTCCACCGAGGCGACCCTGTCCCGCCTGGTCCCGGCCCTGGAGCACAAGTTCCCGGCGCTGAAGATCGCCGGCGTCGAGCCGTCCAAGTTCCGGTCGCTCCAGCCGGGCGAGGACGCCGAGATCGCCGACCGGATCAAGGCCAGCGGCGCCCGGCTCGTGCTGGTCGGGCTGGGCTGCCCCCGGCAGGAGGTCTTCACCTACGCCATGCGGCCGCTGCTGGACATGCCGCTGATGGCCGTCGGCGCGGCGTTCGACTACCACGCGGGGCTGCTGCGCAACCCGCCGCCGTGGATGCAGCGGGCCGGGCTGGAGTGGTTCTGGCGGCTCGGCCTGGAGCCGAAGCGGCTCTGGCGCCGCTACGTCATCCTCAACCCGGCCTACCTGGCCCGGTTGGCCGCGCAGAAGACCGGCGTGTGGAAGGCCACCCCGCCGCCCCCGGCCACGGAACGCCCGGCCACCTTCGACGTCTGAGCCCGCAACGACGTCCGGCGGTCGCCCCGAGGGGGACCGCCGGACGCCGGTGGGAGAGGTTGGCTCAGGGGACGTTCACCGCCGTGTCGTCGACGACGCTCGGCGTCTGCAGCGGGCCGATCGACGCTGACCGGTCGTTAAGAGGCTAGGTCAGCGGTGCGGACGCTGTGAACATGCCGGATCCGCCATAACGCCGACGGGATGACCCCTACGGGAGGCGTACGGGAGGAACCGGGGTGCCGCCCCGGATTCGGTGGGCGTCGATCCGGGCCAGGCTGGACATCATGGACGAGCCTCTCACCGTGCTGCTCCCCGTCGCCGCCGTCTGGCTGGCCGCCGGCGTGGTGGCGGACGGGCTGCCCCGGCTGGACCGCGCCCGCGCGCTGCGACGGCGTACCGGATGGTTGTCCGCCCTGGTCCTCACCGGCCTGGCGCTGACCGCGACGGTCCTCGCGGTGGGCCTGCAGAGCGCCGGGGCGACGGCGCTCGACCGGGCCGCCGCCGGGCTCACCATCGCGGCGGCCCCGGCGCTGGTCGTCGCGGTCTGCACGGTACGCCGGGTCCGGTGGCTGCGGGCCGGCGCGGGCGCGTTCGCCGCCGCGCCGGACACCCCGGCGCCGCACGGGCTGCGGGCGGCCGCGGCGCATCCCCTGATCGGGCTGCCGCTCCAGGTGACCGCGCTGGCCGCGCTCGGCACGGTGCTGCCGGCCGCGGGAGTCGACCTGTTCGCGGGACCGGCCGTCACCGGGCCCGCGATCACCGTCGCGGTGCTCGGTGTGATCGCGATCGGGGTACGCCACGCCCTCCGGCACAACCGCCTCGCCGAGCGGGCGCTGCCGCCGGCGGCCACGGCGTCAGCGCGGGCGGGGCGCCCCCTGCACGTATAGCAGCTCCAGGATCGCCCGGGTCGCCTCGAACCAGCGGTCCAGCCAGCCCGGCGGGGGCACGCTGCCCTTCGGCGGCAGCTCCATCAGCAGACCGCGCAGCAGCGGATGGTCCACGAGGGACTCCTGCTGCTCCATCGGCCAGCCGGTCGGCGGGAAGGACGGCTCGGTGAGCGGGTTCGGGTCGAGCGACGGCAGCGAGAGCGGCGGGCCGGGCTGTTCCGGCGCGGCGGCGTCCCGGCCGATCTCGGCGTCGCCGGAGCCCACCTCGGTGAGGACGCTGTCCCGGCGCGCCCCGCGGTACTTGCCACCGAACCGCTCGGGCTTGCCCGGGCCGTTGGTCAGATTCTCTGAACCGATCGTCGTCATCCGTTTCGCCTGCCTCGCTCGGTTGCCGATCTGTGCGGTTCAACGAGGCGGAACGGAACTGGCGACGGGTGCCCGGGACCGGCCGGCCGCAGACGAAATGGTCCCGCCCGGCGACGCTGCCGGGCGGGACCACGCTTCTGGGGGCGGGTCACCGGGTCAGTGCCCGGCGAACGCACCGCCCCTGGCGCCGGCGACGAAGGCGTGCCAGTCACCCGGGGCGAAGACTAGGGCCGGGCCCGTCCTGTCCTTCGAGTCCCGGACGCCGACCGCCCCGGTCACATACGCGACCTCCACACAGTTGTCACAGTTCGGCCCGCTCTTGGAGCTCTTGAACCACGTCGCCTGCGTCAGGTCCACGGGGAACTCCTTGGTCGCCATTTCCACAACGGCTCCTCTGCCAGTTTTGCGATGTGTGCGATGGATTCCTCCGGGCGAATGGCCGCTGCTCGAATGTGATCGAAGATGAAGCTGTACTTCTGTAGCTCGTCGCTCTTCTCGAGGAAGAGCCCACCCGTGGCGTTCTCCGCGTACACGACATCGGGATCACTCGGTTCGGGGAAGCTGAGGATCGTGAAGGTCCCGTCCATGCCGGCGTGCGCGCCCACCTCGAAGGGCAGGACCTGCAACGTCACGTTCGGCAGTTCGGCCACCTCCACCAGCCGTTTGAGCTGGCCACGCATCACCGCGTCGCCGCCAACCGGCCGGCTCAGCACCGCCTCATCGAGCACCACCCACAGATCGACCGGATCGTCCTGGGTCAACAACGACTGACGGCCCAGTCGGACACGCACCCGCTGTTCGACCTGTTCGGCGGTGAAGTCGGGCCGAGCGGCCCGGATCATCGCCCCCGCGTACTCCTCGGTCTCCAACAGGCCCGGCACGACCTGTTGTTCGTACGCCCGGATCGAGCTGGCCGCCGCCTCCAGTCCCACATACGCCCCGACCAGCACCGTGCTGTACGGATGCCACCAGCCCTTCTGCCGGGCCTCGCGGGCGATCTGCACCAGCTCGTCGCTCTCGGCGCCGACCACCCCGTAGATGCGGAGCATGTCCCGCACGTCCCGGGGTGTCGCGGTGGTGTGACCGGTCTCGATACGGGAGATCTTGGAGGCCGAGCACTCCAGCTGCTCGGCGACCGTCTCGATGGTGATGCCGGCGGCTTCCCGCTGCCGGCGGAGTTCCGCCCCCAGGCGTCGACGCCGGATGGTCGGGCTGCGCCGTTCGCTCACGACGTCACCCCACGGGACGATGGATGGGGATTCCCGCTCCTCGCGCGCACCCGGCTACCTCCGGTCGGTCGCGCCCGGTTTCACACCCGCCGTGGGCGCGACCGGCGTACGGCGGGCGAGCGTTCGCGGCAGGGGGTGGTGCCGGTCATCGACCGGCCGCGACGGGCGAAGCCGGCGTCCAGTGTGCCGCCCCGGGACCTGAGGCTTCAAGCGTCCCGTTCACGTGTCCTGCTCGCGTATCGGCAAAAGTCGACGTGCAACTTGCATGAAGCACGTCGCTGATGCACTCTGTCGGTATGGCACGGGTTACTCACCGTCTTCGCATGATCTCCGGGCGTGGTCGCACCCACGGGCCGCGGGACGGCGGGAGGGGAGCCGTCCCGCGCCCTGTGACCTGCCCCGGGATGAAGACCCCGCCGCTGCACGCCAGCTTGGCTGTGGCGGCGGGAGCGGTAACCGGGAGCAGCCGGGTGATGGTCGGGTGGCGGTCCGCCACCGCGGGTACGGCCCGACCAGCACCGACCCACTGATCAGCCGGTCCACGAGGTAGATCCCCCGTCACCGGACCGACCTGTCCCCCAGATCAGCCCACGCCGGCCGCCCGCCGGCCGATCCTTCCCAGGAGCCCATGTGCTTCCCCGCTCCGGTGACGTACTGCACGTGACGCGCGCGGCGAGTGTCCAGTTCCTCCGACCGATCATGTTCCGGGTCATCCGGGTGCTCGACTGGCCGACCTATGACGGTTGGCTCTGGCTCGACGGCTACGAGTTGAACGCGGCGGGGGACGCGGTCAACCGGCGGTCGATCTTCGTACAGCAGGAGGGGCTGCGGCACCTCCAGGCCGCACCGGCACCGCGCCCGCACACCGTCCGGACGGCCCGCCGTCCGGTGGTCCGGACTCCGGTCCGGGTCGGCTGACCTCACGAATCCCGGTCGGGGGGCGTACCGCCGGCCATAGAATCGGTACGCCCACCCCGGCAAACGCTCCACCCCGCGCGCCCCGGACCCTGAACCTGGGATGGTCATGGTCAATCTGCCCGCCGCGCGGCGGCACCACCGGTCCCGTATCGGCTACGCCTTCGGGCTCCTCGCGTTCCTCGGCGTCGCGACCGCACTCGCGCTCGTGGTCCGCCACCCCGCCTTCTCCGCGACCCAGGAGTTGACGGAGCCGGTACCGGCTCCGGAGATCACCGTGGCCGGTGAGGGCAACCGGCCGGCCACGGAGGAGGACGGGCCGGCCTGGGTCGATCCACCGGTGGCCGACGCGCGGGCCGGCGACCTCGTCCCCCCGCCGACCCCCGACCATGCCGGGGGCGGGACCGGGGCCGGGGAGGCCGCGCTCGCGGAGCACCCGTCGGCCGCCACCGAACTCAGTCGGTCGCTGTTCTACTCCGGCCTGCTCGGCCTCGGCATCTCGCTGGCCGGGCTGGGCCTGGTCGGCACCCGCCGCCGCCAGTGGTGATGCTCAGCCGGTGGCGGTGGCCGTCGGCGAGGGCGTCGCGGTGGTGGGGTCCGTCGTCGGCTCCGCGGCCCGGGCGACCACGATGCTGACCCGGTCCCCCTCGGCGACCGGCTCACCGGCCTCCGGACTCGTGTCGATCACCGTTCCGGCCGGCCGGTCCGACGTCCGGTACCGCACCCGGTAGTCCACGCCCAGCCGGTCGAGGGCTGCCCGGGCGGCGGACTCCGGCAGCCCCACCAGCGGCGGCATCGGCACCTCGGCGGCCGCCGTGGTGGTCGGCGGGCTGCTCGGCGGCGAGCTGCTCGGCGCGGCCGTGCTCGGCGTCGCGCTGGTCTGTGGGGCGGTGCTCGGCGCGGTCGAGGGCGCCAGGCCCGGCTCGGCGCCGCGGTCCGCCGCGCGGAGCGCCAGCCAGACACCCAGGCCGATCAACGCGATCAGCACCAGCGCGAGGACGCCCAGCAGGATCGGCATCCACCAGCGACGACCCGACTGCTCCTCCGGGTACCACTCGCTGCCGGGCTCCGGGTACCCGGCCGGCCGGGGTGGCGGCACTCCGGCGCGCCCGGACCAGGCGGGACTGACCGGCTCCTCACGGGCGGTGGCGTCGATCGGCCGCCGCGCTCCGGCACCGCCGTCCCCGCGGGGCATCGGGCGGGTCGCGTCGGCGCCCCCGCCGCCGGCCGGGTTCGTCGGCATCGCCCGGGTGGCGTCGGCATCCTCGGCGCCGGCCGGGTTTCGCGGCATCGGGCGCGTCGCATCGGCATCCTCGCCCCGGGACGGGCCACGCGGCATCGCACGGGTCGCGTCCGCGTCCTCTGGCGTGGCGGGGCGGTCGGGTGGCGTGGCGCGGGTGGCGTCCGGGTCGGGAGGCAGGGCCCTCGTGGCGTCCGGGTCTTCGGCGGGCGGCTCCTGGCGGTCGTCGCTCATCGCACGTCCTTTCCCCACCGGGACAGGGCGGCCTGGCCCTCCGCCGTCCACGGTAGCCGTCCGCCACACCATCGGCCGGCATCAGCGCGCCGCTCCCCCCGTCACGGCGAGGGGAGCGGACTGGCGGTCGGCGCGGTGGAAGGGTCGTCGCCGCAGGTGAGCGTCACCGGGTCGTTCCACCGGGCCGCGCTTCCGGGTACCGGGTCCTGCGCGGTGACCGGACCCTGGCGGCCGGTGCGGTAGCGGGGGTAGAGACCGGCCGCCACCAGGTCGTCCGCCGCGTCGGCACAGCCCTGGGCGAGCAGGTCGGGCACGGCGACGGTCGGCGCCGGGCCGGCGACCCAGAGGGTGACGGTGACGCCGCGCTTCACGGGAGTGCCGGGGTCGGGCGAGGTGCGTTGGACGGTACGGCCGGAGCCGCTGCCGAACACCAGCCGCCAGCCGAGCTTGCGGTCCCGCAGCTCTCGGCGGGCCTGCTCGAAGTCGGTGCCCACCAGCTGCGGCACGGTCAGGCCTGCGGGTTTGGTGGTGCGCGTACCGGTCGGCCGGTCGTCTCCGGTGCTCGGCTCCGCGGCGGCCGGAGTGGTGGCGTCGACCGTGGGTGCGGTGGGGCCCGCCGCCGGCGGCGGGGTCGGCCCGTCCGGCTCGCCGGCCAGGATCCAGCCGCCGCTCGCCCCGATCACCGCCAGCAGGACCATCGCCAGGCCGCCACCGAGGAGCAGCCGGGTCCGGTCCCGCGTGGATTCGGCGCGTACACCCGGCTGCCCGTCCGGGTACCCCTCGTCCGTCATCACGTCCCTCGCCTCAGTCACCGGCGACCGTATCCGGCGCCACCAAGCCCCTCGCGGCCGATCCGGGCTCCGCCACCACTCGCCGCGCCGACCTTGGGACGCTACGCTCCCCGGCATGGCCAGACGGGGCTGGGGAGGATCGACCGCCGCCGCGCTCGGCGTCGCCGCCGGTACGGGCGCCGCACAGCTCGGCTTCGGCTACGGGCTCGGCATCATCAACTGGGCGCCGGCCGGCGCCGCCCGCGTCGATCCGGCCTGGGTGGCCAGCCTCGCCTGGGCCACGTGGATCTCCGCGACCTCGGTGATCGCCGGCGCGGTCTGCGCCCAGCGACTGCGCGGCGCCGACGACGACGAGCCGGCGGGCAGCCTGCCGCGACTCGGCCTGGCGCTCGCCGCCGGGGTGGGCGCCGTGATCACCGTCCTGCTGGTGGCCGTGCCGGCCCGGGCCGCCCGGGTGCCGGACACGTCGTCGCCGCAGGCCGTGGCCGCCGGGTACGCGGCCGCCGGGCTGGTGCTCGGCGTGCTGCTCGCGACGTGGGCGCTGCACACCCGGGCCGCCGCCACCAACCTCATCGCCACCACCGGCTGGCTCTGGCTGCTCGCCGTGGTGTCGGTGGTCGACGGGGTTCTCTCCGGCCGTGGCCTGACCACCGCCCAGCTCGGCATCTGGCAGATCAGCGCGGACAGCGGCAGCTTCTGGATCCGCGACTACTTCTACTGGCCCGGGGCACTGCTCTCACTCGGCTCCGCCCTGCTGATCGGGGTACTGGCCGCCCGGCGGGCGGTCCGCGTGCCGGAGCGGCGGGTCGGGGCGGCCGCCTCCGGGGCGGCCGGTCCGCTGCTGGTCGCGCTGGCCTACCTGCTCGCCGTGCCGAGGCTCGCCGGGATCGCCGCCGAACAGGTGTCGGCCCACCTGATCGCCCCGTACGCGGTGATCGCCGGGATCGGCGGCTCGGTCCTGATGGCCGCGCTGGCCCAGCGGGCCGGGCGCCGCCCTCCCGAGGGGGCCGGCGTCCGTGTGCCCCGCCAGCGCACCGGGGCGGCGGACGAGCTGACGGCCCCCGACGACGACCCGCCGACCGGTGAATCCGCCGAGGACGGGCCGACCGACGACAGGCCGACCGAAGACAAGCCGGCACGCCGGTTCTTCGGGCGCCGCCCGGCCGGTGCCGGCCCGGCCTCGCCGGGTGCCGAGAGCCCGGCCGGCGGGACGGACCCGATCAGCGAGCCCGTCACGCCGGTCGGCGAGCCGGGCCGGCCGGTCACCTCCGGGGGCGGGCGCGGCGAGCCGGTCCCGTCCGCGCGCACGGTCGGCGAACCGGCGAAGGCGGATCGACGGGATGCGGCGGCACCCGCCGGCACACCGGACGACACCGCGCGGGCGGTGGCGGGTGGCCGGCGTGGCCGGGCCGTGCCGCCCCAGCGGCGCCCGGAATCCAGCTCGACCATCCGCATCGAGCCGGCCCGGACCGGCGCCGATCCGGTGGCGGCGGACCCGGAGACCGCGGAGGCCCCGGGCGGGAGCGGGCCGGCGAGCGCGGCGGAGAGCGCCGCGAGCGCGCCGGCCACCGACCCGAAGGCCCGCCGCCGCAACCGCTGACGCCGGCCGCCGATGAGCGGCGGGCGAACCCGGCTCGAGGTGGCCGGGCCGCCCGGCGCGTTCCTGGACCGCGGCGGTCAGTCGACCGGCCAGGTGTGGACGGGTTCGTTGCCGCGTTGCAGCTCGGCGTAGCGCTGGACCATGTGGTGCAGGGCGGCCTCCCGGTCCATGCCGCGGTGGCGCTCGGCCCCCCACACCGTCTCGGTCTGCCAGACCGCGCCGTTGCGGCCGGTGCGGCACCGCTCCTCGATCACCCCGAGGAGGCGGTCGCGCTCGGCCGGGGCGACGCCGAACCGGTCCAGCCCCTCGGCGGCGGTGGGCAGCAGCGTGTCGAGGACGAGCGTGGTGACCGGCACGTCGCCGAGCCCGGGCCAGTGCAGCGCGGCGTTGATGCCGCGCCGGGCGGCGGCGTGGAAGTTCTCCTCGGCGGAGCTGAAGGTGAGCTGGCTCCAGATCGGCCGGTCCGCCTCGGCGAGGCCGCGGGCGAGGCCGAAATAGAAGGCCGCGTTGGCGAGCATGTCCACCACGGTCGGTCCGGCCGGCAGCACCCGGTTCTCCACCCGCAGGTGTGGGCGGCCGTCCATGATGTCGTAGACCGGGCGGTTCCAGCGGTAGACGGTGCCGTTGTGCAGGCGCAGCTCGCCGAGCTCGGGCACCCCGCCGGCGTGCAGCACCTCGACCGGGTCCTCGTCCTCGCAGATCGGCAGCAGGGGCGGGAAGTAGCGGACGTTCTCCTCGAACAGGTCGAAGATCGAGGTGATCCAGCGCTCGCCGAACCACACGCGGGGGCGTACGCCCTGGGCCTTCAGCTCGTCCGGGCGGGTGTCGGTGGCCTGCTCGAACAGGGCGATCCGGGTCTCCGCCCAGAGCTGACGGCCGTAGAGGAACGGCGAGTTGGCCCCGACAGCCACCTGCACGCCCGCGATGGCCTGCGAGGCGTTCCAGTAGTCGGCGAAGCTGTCCGGCGCGACCTGGAGGTGGAACTGGAGGCTGGTGCAGGCCGCCTCGGGCGCGATCGAGTCGGTGTGCGTACGCAGCCGCTCGACGCCGCGGATGTCCAGCTCGATGTCCTCGCCCCGGGCCCCGACGATCTGGTCGTTGAGCACCCGGTAGCGCTCGTCGGTGGACAGGTTGTCGGCGACCAGGTGGCGCTCGGTGAGGGTGGGCAGGATGCCGACCATCACGATCTTGGCGTCGGACTTGGCGGCCCGCTCGTCGGCGCGGCTCAGGCTGCTGCGCAGGTCGTGGGCGTAGTCGGCGAAGCCGGTGCCCTCGATGAGCCGGGGGGAGGCGTTCAGCTCCAGGTTGAACTGCCCCAGCTCGGTCTGGAAGAGCGGGTCGGCGATGTCGGCCAGGATCTGGTCGTTGCGCATGGCCGGCTCGGCGGCGGCGTCGACGAGGTTGAGTTCGATCTCCAGCCCGGTCATCGGCCGGTCGGCGTCGAAGCCGAAGTCGTCCAGCATCAGCGCGAAGACGTCCAGGCACCGCCGGACCTTCTGCCGGTAGCGGACCCGGTCCTCCCGGGAGAAGGCGCCCTGCTCGACGTCTCTGCCCATCTGTCCTCCCGGCGCCGGCGCCACGGAACCGTACTGTTCCGCAACGCATTGTGAACCATTCACGTTGAGTGCGTAAGTGCGCCCGGGGCCGCCGATCGGAGGCTGGGCGCAGGTCTGCACTCCTACCCAGCCGGGGGCCGCGGCACCGGGGTCAGCCTGCGAACACCACGTGACAATTCGCACCGACCGCGTACGACGACGGGCCCGCGCCGTCGGGTGACGGCGCGGGCCCGTGGTGTCGTACGGGGAGGATCAGGCCTGGCGGACGGCCTCGCCCTCGATCTCGATCTTGATCTTCTTGCCGACCAGGACGCCGCCGGTCTCCAGCGCGACGTTCCAGGTCAGGCCGAACTCCTCGCGGTCGATCTCGGTGGAGGCCGAGAAGCCGAAGATGTCCTGGCCGAAGGGGCTGCGGCCGACGCCCTCGAACTCGACGTCCAGGTCGACCGGGCGGGTCACGCCCTTGATGGTGAGCTCACCGGAGAGGACGAACTCGTTGCCGTCGCGGGACTTCACGCCGGTGCTGCGGAACTCCAGGGTGGGGAACTGCTCGGCGTCGAGGAACTCCGGGCTGCGCAGGTGCGCGTCGCGGTCGGCCTGGGCGGTGTTGATGCTGGCCGCCTGGATGGTGGCGGTCACCGACGACTGCGTGGGGTCCTCGGCCACGGTGATGGTGGCGCTCGCCTCGGCGAACTCGCCGCGTACCTTGCTGACCATCATGTGCCGGGCGACGAACCCGACGCGCTTGTGAGCCGCGTCCAGCAGGTAGGTGCCGGCGGTCGGGATGGTGAGACCCTCCCAGTCGCGGGTAACCGCTTCGATGCTGCTGGTCATGCTGCTGTCCTCCAGGAGAGATTGTTTAGTAACCCAACGACTGACTGAGCAACTATAGGCACAGCAATATTCCCCGTGTCAAGGACTGCTAGGATGGCAGCGTGGACCAGAACGTGTTCGACGATCCCCGGATCACCGCCATCGGCCTCCTCTTCGAGGCCAGCGCCGGGCTGTCGGCCCGGTTCGCCGCCCAGTTCGAGGAGCACGGCCTCTCCCCGGTCGAGTTCGAAGTGCTGATGCGGCTCACCCGGTCGCCGGGTCACCAGCTGCGGATGACCGACCTCGCGGCGCAGACCTCCCTGTCCACCAGCGGGGTCACCCGTGTGGTCGACCGGATGGAGCGCGACGGCCTCCTCCGCCGCCGGGCCTGCCCCTCCGACCGGCGCAGCTCGTACGCGGTGGTCACCGCGGCCGGCCTGAGCCGGCTGGACGACACCCTGCCCGGGCACCTGCGCATCATCGAGGAGTGGTTCACCGGTCAGCTCACCCCGCCCCAACTGGAGGCGCTCCTGGACGGGCTGCGCCGGGTCCGCGACGCGGTGCACCCCGGGGCGACCGCCGGCAGCACCGAGCCGGCGCCCGCCGACTGCTGATCGCCGGACGGCCCGGGGCGTACCGACGGGTCACCGGCAGAAAGACCGGCAGAACCGGCGGGACACCGGGTCAAACTTCCGCAATATCGGAAAAATCTCCCACGCTGGCTGGATAGGCTTCCGGACAGCGGGGGGGGCACCGGGGGGTGCCGGCGCGAGCGATGAGCGAGGGGCAGCACCAGGGGGCTTCTTCGCTCGCGCCACCCCCGCGCCTTCTGTTCCCGCCCGCCTCAGCCGCCCCGGCCGGCGCGTTCCCGGCGGGCCACCAGCGCGTAGAGCAGGGCCTCCTCCCGGGGCACCAGCCTGATCCCGGTGGCCCGGCAGGCCCGGTCCAGCCGGTCCAGCACCGCCACGTCGGTGGTGCTCGCCGCCAGCCCCACCAGCGCCTCCACCAGGTCGCGCCGCTCCCCACCGCCGGCCGCGGAGTCGGCCGCCGCGCTGAACCACTCCGCGGCCAGCTCCCGGTCTCCCCGGTGCAGGGCGAGATGGCCCTCGATCACCGCGCAGACCACCTCCTCCGGCGGGACGTCCCGGCGCTCCCCCGGTGGGTCCAGGGTCTCCACGTCCAGCGGCCGGCGCCGCCCCGGCACCGGGTGGGCGGGCCGCAGCTCGGCCACCACCTCGAGCGCCTCCGCGGCCCGCCCCTGCAGGGCGAGTGCGAGCCCGACCGTGCCGAGCACCCGCCGCCACCGCCCCGGTTCGCCCAGCTCGACGAGCGCGCCCGCCACCCGCCACCCCTGCTCGACGGCGTCGACGTACCGGCCCTCCAGCCGGATCACCTCGGCCAGGTCGGCCCGCGCCAGCAGGCGGAGCCGCTGCTCCCCGCACTGGGTGGCCAGCCGGTCGACCGTCGCCAGCCGGCGCCGCGCGCCGGCCAGGTCCGCCACCCGTACGTCGTGCCAGGAGAGGTGCTGGTGGGCCACGGCCATCTCACGTACCCGGCCGTGCCGGGTGGCCAGCTCCAGTGCCGCCTCGGCCTGCTCCCGGGCCTGCCCCTGCGTGCCGGCCGCGCTGAGCAGCACGCAGAGCACCGACCGGGCCGACAGCTCCCCGGTCACGTCCCCGGCCGCCTGGAAGATCGCGAGCGCGTTCCGGGCGGCCGGCAGCTCCGCGCCGCCGGCGCCGTGCTCGGCGGCGAGCCGGGCCGTCCCGAGCAGCGCCCAGGCCCGCAGCACCGGCGACGCGTCCGCGGTACGCGGGTCGGCCAGCAGCCGGCGCAGCCAGCGGCGCCCGGACACGTCCCGTCCGCGCAGCCGCCACCAGCGGGGCAGTGCCGCCGCCAGGAGCAGCGCGGTCGCCGGATCGTCCTCGGCGGCGTGCGCCAGGGCGGCGGTGATGTCGCTGGTCGCCTCATCGAGCAGGTGCACGGCGTCGGGCAGTTCCCCGCCGACCAGGTTCGGGGCGGTCCGGCGCACCAGCCCGGCGACGACCACGGCGTGCCGGCGCCGGATCCCGGTCAGCTCCCCTTCGACGGCGGCCTGCTCGGTGGCGAAGTCGCGGACGGCGTCCACCAGGCGGAACCGGAACGGGCCGGCGCCGCGGACGCTGAGCAGCCCGAGTTCCCGCAGCCGGTCCAGCAGGGGAACGGCGTCCCGCCGCTCCTCGCCGTCGGCGAGCAGGTCCTCGGCCAGCTCCACGGACCAGCGGTTGCGGAATGCGGAGAGCCGGCGCAGCGCCGCCCGTTCGGCGGGCGCGAGCAGGTGGTAGCTGGTCGCCACCGCCTCGCGCAGGGTCACCGTGCCGGCGGCGAGGTCGGCGGCCTCCCAGCCGGGACGCCCGCCCGCCAGGTCGAGGACCCGGTCACCGTAGCGGTCGAGAAGTTCGGTGACGTCGAGGATCCGGCCGCGCGCGGCCATCAGCTCGATGGCCAGCGGCAGCCCGCCGAGGCGGCGCACCAGCGCGGCGAGTGCCGGCAGCTCGGCCCGGGTCGGCGGCTCGCGGCGCGCCTGGGCGAGCCGGGCGATGAACAGGGTCGCCGCGGGCCAGCGGGCCAGCTCCGTCACATCGGCCGGGTCCTGGCCGGCCGGCGGCACGTCGAGCGGCGCGACCGGCCGGACCAGCTCGCCGGGGAGCCCCACTGGACGCCGGCCGGTGACCAGCACCCGCAGCGTCGGCGCCGCCGCGACCAGGGCGCGCAGGGCCTCGGCCACCGGGCCGGGCGCCCGCTCCACCGCGTCCACCAGCAGCAGCGCGGGCCGGCCACCCAGCCGGCAGGAGAGGTCGGCCAGCCGGTTCACGCCGAGCACCGCGACGGAGGCGGCGAGCACGTCGGCGGCGTCGGAGCCCTCGCCGACCAGCACCCCGGCCACGCCGGCCGGGTGGTCGGCGGCCGCGCGGTAGGCGACGGTGAGGGCGAGCGCGGTCTTGCCGACACCGGCCAGCCCGACGAGGCTCACCACCGGTCGCTCGGCGAGCAGGGCGGCCACCTCGTCGACGTCGCGGTCCCGGCCGAGCAGCGGGACCGGCTGGGGCAGCGCGATCGGCGTACCCGAATCGGTGGCGCCGGCGCCGGTGACCGGAAGGTGCCGCGCGGCCGGGCCCGGCGCGGCGGCGACGTCGGGACCACTCACCGGCAGGTCGGGCGCGGCGGTCTGCACCGGGCGGGCGGCCGCGAGGAACGCCTGCCGGGCCGGACCGGTCAGGCCCAGGGCGTCGGCGAGCAGGTCGACGGTGGTGCGCTGGGGTCGGGTGGCCCGACCCCGCTCCAGGTCACGGACGGTCCGCACGCCGACGCCGGCCCGGGCGGCCAGCTCGGCCTGGGTGAGCCCGGCGGCGAGCCGATGCCCGCGCAACAGGTCGGGCAGCGGGGTACGACCGCCCGGGCTCCGCGAACGATCATGAGCCGGAGTCATGGGCACGAAGAGTACGGATCGGGTCGGACGCTCCACAGCCCATCGTCGGGCAGCTGACCGTCCACTGCCGATATCCGACAGACGGTGGAGCCCGCCCGGGTCCGACCGGACCGGGCGGGTTCCGCTCACATGCCGAGATCGCGGGCGATGACCATGCGCTGCACCTCGCTGGTGCCCTCGCCGATCTCCAGGATCTTCGAGTCGCGCCAGAAGCGGGCCACCGGGTACTCGTTCATGAAGCCGTAGCCGCCGTGGATCTGGGTGGCCTCGCGGGCGTTGTCCACCGCGATGGTGCTGGCGTGCAGCTTGGCGATGGCCGCCTGCCGCTTGAACGGCTCGCCGGCAAGCATCCGGGCGGCCGCGTCGTAGTACGCGAGCCGGGCGGTGTGCGCCTTCAGCTCCATGTCGGCGATCTTGAACTGGATCGCCTGGTACGCGCCGATCGGCTGGCCGAACGCCTCGCGCTCCTTCGCGTACCTGATCGACTCGTCGACGCAGCCCTGGGCGAGGCCGACGGCCAGGGCCGCGATGGCGATCCGCCCCTCGTCGAGGATGCGCAGGAACTGGGCGAAGCCCCGGCCGCGCTCGCCGAGCAGATTCTCCGCCGGCACCCGGCAGTCGTCGAAGGTGAGCTCGTGGGTGTCCGAGGCGGTCCAGCCGACCTTCGAGTAGCCGGGCGCGACGGTGAAGCCCGGCGTGCCGGACGGGACGATGATGGTGGACAGCTCCTTCGAGCCGTCCGGCTTCGTGCCGGTCACCGCGGTGACCGTGACCAGCGCGGTGATGTCGGTGCCGGAGTTGGTGATGAACGCCTTCGAGCCGTTGATCACCCACTCGTCGCCGTCCAGCACGGCCCTCGTCTGCGTGCCGCCCGCGTCCGAGCCGGTGCCCGGCTCGGTCAGCCCGAAGCCCGCGAGGGCCTCGCCGCTGAGCAGCTTCGGCAGCCACCGGGCCTTCTGCTCGTCGCTGCCGAACCGGTAGATCGGCATGGCGCCGAGCGAGACCGCCGCCTCCAGGGTGATGGCCACGCTGGAGTCGACCCGGGCCAGCTCCTCCAGGGCCAGGCAGAGCGCGAAGTAGTCGCCGCCCATGCCGCCGTGCTCCTCGGAGAAGGGCAGACCGAACAGGCCCATCTTGCCCATCTGCCGGATGATCTCGTACGGGAAGGTGTGCTGCTCGTAGTGCTCGGCGATGGCCGGGGCGACCACCTCGCGGGCGAAGTCCCGCACGCTCTCCCGCAGCGCCTCTTGTTCCTCGCTGAGCCGGAAGTCCATCTGATCCTCCTGATGGGATGCCTCTGTGGACGGGCCGCCGGGCGCTCGTGGCGCCGGGTCGGGTGGTGCGGGTCGGGGTGCGGTCAGACCGGCGTGACGCCGTGCCGGCGCCTCGCGAAGTGCCGCTCCTTGCCGCGCGCGGCGGCGAACCGCCGGACCAGTTCGGCACGCAGCTCGTGCGGCTCGACGATGGCGTCCACCACCAGCTCGCTGGCGAGCCGGACGATGTCGATGTCGCGCTCGTACTCCTCGCGCTTCGCGGCGACGAACGCGGCCCGCTCGGCCTCGTCCCCGATCGCGGCGATCTTGTTGGCGTAGACGGCGTTGACCGCGGCCTCCGCCCCCATCACGGCGATCTTCGCGGTGGGCAGCGCGAGCGTCGCGTCCGGCTCGAAACCGGGGCCGGCCATCGCGTAGAGGCCGGCGCCGTAGGCCTTGCGGACCACCACACAGATCTTGGGTACGGTCGCCTCGGAGATCGCCGTGATCATCTTGGCGCCGTGCCGGATGATGCCCTGCTTCTCCACCGCGCTGCCGACCATGAACCCGGGCACGTCGGACAGGAACAGCAGCGGCACGTTGAACGCGTCGCAGAGCTGCACGAACCGGGTCGCCTTGTCGGCCGAGTCGACGAAGAGCACGCCGCCCTTGAACATCGAGTTGTTGCCGACCACGCCGACGACCTCGCCGTTCAGCCGGCCGAAGCCGATGGTCAGCTCCTTGGCCCAGAGCGCCTGGATCTCGAAGAAGCTGCCCTCGTCGAGCAGGCCCTTGACGTACCGGCGCATGTCGAACGCCTGCCGCTCGCTGACCGGGACCAGCGCGGCCAGGTCGGCCTTCTCCGGCGCGGGCGCCGCCTCGACGGCGGGCGGGGCCTGGGTCCAGTTGGTCGGTAGGTAGGACAGGTAGCGCTTGACCACGTCGAGCGCCTCGGCCTCGGTCTTGCAGAGGAAGTGCCCCACACCGGACTCAGCGCAGTGCACCTTGGCCCCGCCCATCGCCTCCAGCGTGGTCTTCTCGCCGGTGACCATCTCGACCATCCGGTCGGAGCCCAGGTACATGCTGGCGTTGCCGTCGACCATGGCCACCACGTCGCAGAACGCCGGGATGTAGGCGCCACCCGCCGCGCTCGGCCCGAACAGGGCGCAGACCTGCGGGATCGCGCCCGAGGCGCGGACCTGGTTCCAGAAGATCTTGCCGGCGCCGCGCCGGCCGGGGAAGAGGTCGACCTGGTCGGTGATCCGGGCGCCGGCCGAGTCGACCAGGTAGACCATCGGCACGCTGGTCGAGTAGGCCCGCTCGATGATCCGGATGATCTTCTCGACGGTCCGGGCGCCCCAACTGCCGGCCTTCACCGTGGAGTCGTTCGCCATGAGGCAGACCGGCCGGCCGTCGATGGTGGCCGTGCCGGTGACCACGCCGTCGGCCGGCAGCCCCTCGGCCATGGCGTTGGCATAGAGCCCGTCCTCGACGAAGGAGCCCTCGTCGACCAGGTACGCGACCCGCTCGCGGGCGAAGAGCTTGCCCTTCGCGGCGTTCGCCGCGTGGTACTTGTCCGCACCGCCGGCCCGGGCGCGCTTGCGCAGCTGCTCCAGAGCCTCACCGTCGAGCGTCACGCCGACTCCCATTGCCACCGGCTGCCTCGTGAGCGCGCCGACCGACCTGAACGATCGTTAGGCTAGCGCATTCCCACCCCCTCCGGCGACCCACCCACGCACGCCCCACCCGCCCGCCACCCGCCCACCACCCGCCGGCCGCCCGCCCGCTGCCGGCGTTGATCAAGAAGTTTGCGTCTGGCTCGGGCTCGAATCCGACGCAAACCTCTTGATCAACTTGGTCAGGGGCGGGTGCGGGTGGGTGTGGGGTGGGATCAGGAGGGGATCGGGGTGAGGCGGGTGCGGGGGCCGGCGCGGAGGACGCCGGACGGGAGCTTCTTGCCGACCAGGTGTTCGGCCAGCTCGGCCGCCTCGATCAGGGCGGCCAGGTCGATGCCGGTGTCGATGCCCATGTCGTGCAGCATGTGCACGGCCTCCTCGGTGGCGAGGTTGCCGCTGGCGCCGGGGGCGTACGGGCAACCGCCGAGGCCGCCCACGCTGGCGTCGAACTCGGTGATGCCGAGCTCCATGGCGGTGAGCATGTTGGCCAGCGCGGTGCCCCGGGTGTTGTGGAAGTGCAGGAGCACCGGCACGTGGGCGTTGCGGTCCCGTACGGCGGTGACCAGCTCGCGGACCCGGCGGGGCGTACCCATGCCGGTGGTGTCGCCGAACGCCACCCGGTCGGCGCCGTCCCGGACCACCCGGTCGACGATGCCGGCCACCCGCTTCGGGTCGACGTCACCCTCGTACGGGCAGCCGAAGCTGGTCGCCACGATCACCTCGGCGGTCGCGCCCGCGCCGTGCAGCAGGTCGATCAGCTCGGCGATGTCGTCGAGCGACTCCTCGGTGGACCGGTTGACGTTGCGCCGGTTGTGGGTGTCGCTGGCCGAGACCACCACCTCGATCTCGGTGAAGCCGGCGGCGAGGGCGCGCTGCGCGCCCCGGGTGTTCGGCACCAGCGCCGAGTAGCGCACCCCGTCGGCCTTCGCGGCCCGCTGCCACACCTCGTCGGCGTCGGCCATCTGCGGGATCGCCTTCGGGTGCACGAAGGACACGGCCTCGATCCGCCGCACGCCGGTGCCCGAGAGGGCATCGAGCAGCCGCACCTTGGCCTCGGTCGGGATCGGCTCTTCGTTCTGGAGCCCGTCCCGCGGCCCGACCTCCCGGATGGAGACGAACTCCGGCAGTTCCGCCATAAGGGGTCACCTCACTGTGACGGTGTTGGGTGATGGGTCCTCCCAGCATCCCACCCACCCCCGGCCCCCCGGCGATCATGAAGTTGGCGGCAGATTCTGCCCGTTTTGTCGCCGCCAGCTTCATGATCAACCGCGCCGGGGAGGAGCAGGGGCGGGCCGGGTCAGCGCATGCGGGAGACGATGCCGGTGTCGTAGTCGCCGGACAGGAACTCCGGGTTCTCCAGCAGCTCGGCGAAGAAGGGGAGGTTGTTCTTCGGGCCGGCGATCTCGAACTGGGCCACCGCGGCCCTCGCCCGCTGCACCGCCTCGTCCCGGGTGGCTCCGCTGACGATCAGCTTGGCCAGCAGGCTGTCGTAGAACGGGGTGACCGTGTTGCCGGCGACGTAGCCGGAGTCGACGCGTACGCCCTCGCCGGCCGGCTCGTTCCAGGTGCTGATCGCGCCCGGGCCGGGCAGGAAGCGCTTCGGGTCCTCGGCGTTGATCCGCAGCTCGATGGCGTGCCCGCGCGGGGCGAGCGCGTCCGGGTCGAAGGTCGGGGCCAGGCCGGCGGCCACCCGCAACTGCTCCTCGACCAGGTCGACGCCGTAGACGTACTCGGTGACCGGGTGCTCGACCTGCAGCCGCGTGTTCATCTCCAGGAAGAAGAACTCACCGGACGCGGGATCGAGAAGGCACTCGACCGTGCCGGCGTTGCGGTAGCCCACCGCCTCGCCCGCCCGGACCGCCGCCGCCAGGAACCGCTCACGCAGCTCGGGCGACACCGCCGGGGACGGGGACTCCTCGACCAGCTTCTGGTTGCGCCGCTGCACCGAGCACTCCCGCTCGCCGAGGGCCACCACCCGGCCGTCGGCCAGGCCGAGGATCTGCACCTCGACGTGGCGCACCCGGGGGAAGTACCGCTCGATCAGCACGGAGCCGTCGCCGAACATCCGCTCGGCGAACGAGCGGACCTTGTCGTACTCGGTGCGCAGCGCGGCCTCGTCGGTCGCCACGCCCATGCCCATGCCGCCGCCACCGGCCGCGGCCTTGACCATCACCGGGTAGCCGATCTCCGCGGCGGCGGTGACCGCCGCGTCCAGGTCGGCCGCCGGCTCGGTGGTGCCCGGCGCGACCGGCACCCCGGCCGCCGCCATCAGGTTCCGCGCGTTGATCTTGTCGCCCATCGCGGTGATCGCGTCCGCGCCGGGCCCGACCCAGATCAGGCCGCCGGCCTGGACGGTACGGGCGAAGTCCGCGTTCTCGGACAGGAAGCCGTAGCCGGGGTGGATCGCCTGGGCGCCGGTGTCCTTCGCGGCGGCGAGGATCGCCTCGACGTTGCGGTAGCTGAGCGCGGGATTGGCCGGGCCGACGCAGACCGCCTGGTCGGCCTCGGTCACGAAGGGCAGGCCGGCGTCGGCCTCCGAGTGCACCGCGATCGCCCGGATCCCGAGCCGCTTCGCGGTGCGGATGATCCGGCGCGCGATCTCGCCCCGGTTGGCCACCAACAGCGATTCGAACAAGGAAGGGTCCCTTCTTGACGCCTCTTGCATAGCAGGGGCCCCTTCTTAACACGCGGAGGACGCGCGCGCTTAACGGGCGTTAAGGCGCGTCGGGTGTCAGGCCGGGTCGGTGGGCGCCAGCAGCGCGGCCAGCGTGGCGCCGCGCAGCAGCTCGGCCCGGCGGCGGCGGTCCACCTCGCCGCCGAGGAACGGGGTGGAGTTCATGAGGCCGAACGCGGCGTGCGCGATCACCCGCGCCTCGCCGTCGGGCAGCCCGGGGTGCAGCGCCGTCAGCACGGTGACCCACTCCTCGACGTACATCCGCTGGAGGCGGCGGATCCGGCGGCGCGGCTCGTCCGGGAGCCGGTCCAGCTCGTGCAGGTGCAGGGCGATCACCGCCGGGTTGGCCAGCGCGAAGTCGACGTGGAAGTCGATCAGCGACTCCAGCGTGCCCCGGGGGTCGTCGGGGTGGTTGGCGGCCCGTTCCCGGCCGCCGGCGAGCAGCCCTTCGCTGACCGGGATCAGCGCGGCGACCAGCATCGCCTCCTTGCCGGCGAAGTGGTGGTAGAGCGCCGGGCCGGTGACACCGGCGGCGGCGCCGATGTCGTCCATCGACACACCGTGGTAGCCCCGCGCCGCGAAGAGCCCGACCGCGATCTCCAGGATCTCGTCGCGCCGGGACCGGCGCCGGCCCGCACCCGTCGCGCCGTTCGCCGCGCCCCGCGCCTGCTGTTCCACCGCCACCGGACCAGCCTAGACCGCGCGCCCGAGCTGGTGGAGTCTCGGTTACCCGTCGGTTGCCCCACACCCCCGCCACTTGACCCTCGACCCGGTTCAGGCCGCAGGGTCCGTCGGCATGACCGCCACCGTGCTCGGCCGGGACTACCGGCTGCTCTGGTCCGCCGCCGTCTCGTCCCGGTTCGGCGACGCCCTGCGTACGCCGGCCCTGGCCCTGCTGGCCGCCGCGCTCACCCGCGACCCCCGGGCGATCGCCGCGGTGACCGTGGCCGGACAGCTCCCACCGCTGCTGTTCGGGCTGCTCGGCGGCGCGTACGCCGACCGGTGGGACCGGCGTCGCACCATGGCGGCGGTGGACGGGGCCCGGGCCGTGGTGGTGGCCGCGCTGGCCGGGCTGGTCGCCTCCGGCCGGGCCGGGGTCGCCGCGCTGGCCGCCGCCGCGTTCCTGCTCGCCACCCTGGGCACGCTCTTCGACGCGTCCGCCTTCGCGCTGCTGCCGTCGCTCGTGTCGCCGGCCGCGCTGCCCACCGCCAACGGCCGGCTCCAGGCCGGCACGGCCGTGGCCGGTGGGCTCCTCGGCGCCCCGCTGGCCGGCGTCCTCTTCGCCCTGGCCGCGGCACTCCCCTTCGCCGTGGACGCGCTCACCTTCGCCCTCGCGGCCGCTCTCGCCCTCGCCCTCCGCCCGCTGCCAGCGGCGCCGCCCCGCCCGCCGGGGCCGGGGGTGTGGCGGGAGGCGTGGGCCGGGGTGCGGTGGGTGCGCCGGGACCGGGTGCTGTGGGGAGTCACCCTCGCCGCGGCGGGGTCGAACCTGGCGATCAGCGGGTTGATGGCCGTGCTGGTGCTCTACGCGCTCGGGGCGCTGCGGGTGCCGGCGCAGGCGTACGGGCTGTTCGCGGCAGGGGTGGTGGTCGGTGGGCTGCTCGGGGCACTGGTCGCCGGACGGATTGCGACCCGGTTCGGCACCCTTCCCGCGCTGCGCGGGGTGCTGCTCGGGCAGACCGTGGCGCTGGCCGCGTTCGCCCTGGCCCGCGGCCCGCTGGCCGGGGGCGTGGTGCTGGCCGTGTTCGCCGCCGGCACGACGATCTGGAACAGCCTGTGGTCCGCGTACGGGCAGGGGCACGTGCCGGCGGAACTGCTCGGGCGGGTCGGCGCGGCGCAGCGGGTGATCGGGCTGGCCGCCGCACCGCTCGGGGCGGCGCTGGCCGGGTTGGCCGGCGAGGCGTACGGGGTGGGCTGGGTGGTCGGCGCGGCGGCGGGGGTGTTCGCACTGGTCACCGCCGGCGCGTGGGGAACGTTGCGCGGGGCCGCCTGATCCGGGTCAGCGGCCGTCCGGCTCGAACCCGGCCAGCCGCACGGCGAGCCGCCGCCGGGCCGGGGGCAGCCCGGAGGCGACCCGGAGCACCAGGTCGCGCAGCGGGCGGGCGGCCGGCGGGACGGCGGCGAGCCGGGTGAGCCCGGCGGCGAAGCCGAGCACCTCCTCGGCGAGCGGGCGGCGGGCGGTGGCGTACCCGTCGAGGAGCGTGTCGGGACCCCCGGTGAGCACCGCGGCGAGGGTGTCGCCGAGGGCGACCGCGTCGCGGAGGCCGAGGTTCATGCCCTGCCCGCCGGCCGGGCTGTGCACGTGCGCCGCGTCCCCGGCGAGCAGCACCGGGCCGGACCGGTAGCTGCTCGCGATCCGGTGGTGGATCCGGAACCGGGAACTCCAGCGCACGTCGGTGACCCGGTCCGGGCGCCGGGCCGGTCCCCGCTCGTCGAGCAGCGCCTGGAAGTGCCGCGCCTCCGGCTCGCGCGGCGCGTCGTCCACCGCGGCGACCAGCCGGACCAGCCCGCCGGGCAGCGGCGCCCAGACCAGTGGGCCCCGCCGAGCCAGGAAGAGGTTGACCTGGTCGCGGGGCAGCGCGCTGTCCACCCGGACGTCCGCGAGCAGGAACGACTCGCCGGGGTCGGCCGGCCCGCCGAAGTCGATGCCGGCCAGCTCGCGGACCGGGCTGCGCATGCCGTCGGCGCCGACGACCCACCGGGCCCGGAGCGTCTCGCCGCCCGCGAACGTCGCGGTGGCGCCGGCACCGTCGAGGTCGAGGCCGGTCAGCTCGTACGGCCGGAGCACCCGGCCGCCGAGCGCGGTGAGCCGGTCGGCGAGCACCGCCTCGGTCTCGGCCTGGGAGACCAGCAGCGCGTACGGGTAGCGGGACGGCAACCGGTCGAAGGGGACGGTGAGCAGCACCCGGTCGCGGTCGCGGACGGTGAACCGGGTCGACGGCAGCCCCCGGGCGGCCAGCGGTGCGGCGGCGCCGATCCGGTCCAGCACCTCCAGGGTGCCGGCGTGCACGACGGCCGCCCGCGAGGTGACCGGCGGGGTGGGCAACCGGTCCACCACGGTCGCGGTCACGCCGTGCCCGGCCAGGGTGACGGCGGCGGCCAGGCCGGTCGGGCCGGCCCCCACCACGAGGACGTCGGTGCGCTCGGGCAGCATGGCCCACCTCCAGGCTCGCCAACAACTGTTTGCCAACACTTGTTGACAACGGTAGGCGCGTCCCGGTTTCGGTGTCAACGCTTGTTGGCCTACAGTTGTGGGCATGACCGACACGGCACCCCGCGCCCGGCGCTCGGACGCCACCCGGGCGGCCATCCTGCGCGCGGCCCGCGAACGCTTCGCCGCCGACGGCTACGAGCGGGCCACCATCCGGGCCATCGCCGCCGATGCGCGCATCGACCCGTCGATGGTCATGCGCTACTACGGCAGCAAGGAAGGGCTGTTCGCCGCGGCGGCCGAGTTCGACCTGCGCCTGCCGGACCTGGCCGCCGTGCCACCCGACCGGCTCGGCGAGACGCTGGTCCGGCACTTCCTCGGCCGCTGGGAGGGGGACGAGACCCTCGCGGCGCTGCTCCGCGCCGCCAGCACCAACCCGGGCGCGGCCGAGCGGATGCGCCTGGTCTTCGCCGACCAGCTCGCCGCGGCCGTGGCCGGCTTCGGCACCGACCCGGCGACCACCGGCCGCCGGGCCGGCCTGGTGGCCAGCCAGATCCTCGGGCTGGCCTTCACCCGGTACATCGTCCGGCTGCCGCCGGTGGTGGAGATGGCGCCGGAGGACGTGGTCGCCTGGGTCGCCCCGACCCTCCAGCGCTACCTGACCGGTCGACCGGCCTAGCCGGCGAAGCTGCCCGGCTCCTCGCCCCGCACGACGGGGGCCCGGACCAGGTTGCCCCACTCGGTCCACGAGCCGTCGTAGTTGCGGACCCGCGGGAACCCGAGCAGGTGGTGCAGCACGAACCAGGTGTGGCTGGACCGCTCACCGATCCGGCAGTAGGCCACCACGTCGTCCGACGGGCTCAGCCCGAGCTGGTCGACGTAGATGGCGCGCAGCTCGTCCACCGGCTTGAAGGTGCCGTCCTCGTTCGCGGCGGCCTTCCACGGCTTGCTCACCGCGCCCGGGATGTGCCCGCCGCGCAGCGCGCCCTCCTGCGGGTAGGCCGCCATGTGCAGCATCTCGCCGGTGTACTCACCCGGCGACCGCACGTCGACCAGCGGCCGGCCGGCGGTCACGTGCGCCATCACCTCGTCGCGGAACGCCCGGATCGGCGCGTCGTCGCGCTCCGGCACCGGGTAGTCGGCGCGCGGCCGGTTCACCGTGTCCTTCGACATCTCGCGGCCCTCGGCCACCCACTTCATCCGGCCACCGTCGAGCAGCCGGACGTCGGCGTGACCGAAGAGCCCGAACACCCAGAGGGCGTACGCGGCCCACCAGTTGAAGTTGTCGCCGTAGAAGACCACCGTGTCGTCGCGGCCGATGCCCTTGGCGGCGCACAGCTCGGCGAAGCTCTTGGCGTCGAGGTAGTCCCGGGTCACCTGGTCGTTCAGCTCGGTGTGCCAGTCGACCTTCACGGCGCCGGGAATGTGGCCGGTGTCGTAGAGGAGCACGTCCTCGTCGGACTCGACCACCACGAGACCCTCGTCGCCCAGGTGCTCGGCCAGCCACTCCGTGGTGACCAGACGCTGGGGGTCGGCGTAGGACTGGAGGTGGGGATTCGGATCGCTCGGCACAGGCATGGTCCCCAAAGTACGCCGGATCACGGCACCGCGACCGGCCATCGGCGTGTGGTGGGGCGAACACCGGTCAGGCGCGGCGGTGCACCAACCGTCCGGCGACCACCGTGGCCAGGCAGGAGCCGTCGGCGGCGAACACCGCCAGGTCGGCCCGGCCGCCGACCACGAGCGCCGGAGGCCGGGCGGCGGCCAGCACCGCCACCTCGTTGCGCGCGGCGGCGGCCCGCAGCGCCGGGTCGGTGACGTGCTCGGCGAGCACCGCGGCAGCGCCGAGCCGAAACAGGGCGTGCACCCGTTCGCGTGGGCTCGGCGCGGGCGGCAGGGGCCCGTCGTGCACCAGCGCCGGCCCGAGGGCACCGGCCCAGCGCCGCACCCGCACCTCCGGGTACGCCCCGGTCAGCTCGTCCACCGGCGCGACCGCCTCGATCCGGTCGCCGCTCACCAGCACGGCGTGTCCCGGCCGGGGCTCGTCGTCGAGGGTGAGCCGCAGCAGGGACGCGGCGTGCAGGGTCCGCACCGGTCAGTCGAGGGTGATCGGCCCGAGCACCGGCCGCTTGGCGGTGATCAGGTCGCCGGAGGAGCGGCCGGTCAACCGCCGCTTGATCCAGGGGGCCAGGTGCTGGCCGGCCCAGCGCAGGTCGGCGGCCCGGGCGGCCAGCCACGGGGTGGGCGCCGGGTGCGGCGGCACCATGAGCCACTCCTCGTCGCAGCCCACGCCGAGCGCGCTGAGCACCTGCCCGGCCACCCGCCGGTGCCCGGCCGCCGACAGGTGCAGCCGGTCGGTGCTCCAGAGCATCGGGTTGAGGTAGGTGTCGTCCGCGTACAGGTCGACCAGGATGGCGCCGTGCCGCTCGGCGACCTCGCCGACCACCCGGTTGAGCAGGGCCACCCGGGGTGCCACCAGCCGCTGCCCGGGCAGCCGGGCCATCACGTCGGCGAACCGGAACAGCACCACGTCGGCGCCCCCGGCGCGCAGCTGGCCGATCACCGCGTCGAAGCGCGGCACGAAGGCGTCCGGATCGAAGGTACGGCGCAGCACGTCGTTTCCGCCGGCCGCGAAACTGATCAGGTCGGGTTTCATGGCCAGGGCGGCCGGCACCTGCTCGGCCACGATGTTCGGGAACAGCCGGCCCCGGATGGCCAGGTTGGCGTAACCGAAGTCGGGGCCGGCCTCGGCGGCGAGCCGGGTGGCGACCAGGTCGGCCCAGCCGCGGTAGGTGCCGTCCGGATACGCGTCGTCCATACCCTCGGTGAAGCTGTCGCCCACCGCCACGAAGCTGCGCCAGCGCACTGCGCCTCCCTCTGACTGACCCGGCAGAGCTGCGTCGGCCAGTCTCGCACCGACCGGGCTCCGCCCGCCCGACCCCCGGGCGCGACGTGGCGGAGGTCATCGACGGCCAGGCGTGAGCAGAGTCATCGGGACAAATGTCCCGCTTGGTGGGTCCGGGGCAGAATCCGTCCGCGGGACCGGGGATGATGTTGCCCGTCATCCGGCCCGGGGTGGAGGCGCCCGCCGCCGCGGCTGGTCAGCGACGGCGCGAACGAGGAACGCATGACCCAGGGACACCCCGCGGCCGCCTTCCCGGCCGACGGTCAGCCGCACCCGCCGGGCCAGGCGTATCCGGCCACACCACCGGGCTTCCCCGCCGCGCCCGGCTACGGGCCGCCGGGGGCGTACCCGGGCGGGCCGGGGCAGCCGGGCTTCGGGCCGTACCCGCCGGCCCCGCCGCCGCCGAAGTCGCGGCGCGGCCTCTGGATCGGGCTGGGCGCCGGGGCGCTGGCGCTGACCCTCTGTGCCGGCACGGCGATCGGCGTGGGCGTCGGGTTGAGCAACCGCGGCGAGGACGCGGCACCGAAGGCCGCCGCCGCGGCCAACGGGGTGACCGTCACCCAGCAGGAGCTGGACGACCTGCTGGCCCGGCACAGCAAGGCCCTCGCCGACAAGGACCTCAAGGGCTACCTGGCCCCCTTCGACCCGGCCCGCAAGGACCTCGTCGCCGGCCAGACCCGGCTCTTCACCAACCTGGGCAAGCTGCCGCTGGCGGTCGGCCAGTACCGGACCGTCGCCCAGCAGGGGCGGACCACCGACAGCTTCGGCCGCGGGGTCAGCTTCCAGCTCGACGTCTCCTTCGTGCACCAGTTCGAGGGGTACGACCTCACCCCGGTCGCCGAGTGGTACCGCTGGACCGTCGTCCGGGAGAGCCAGAGCGCCCCGCTCAAGGTCACCGCGGTCACCGGGGCGCCCGCCGCGCTGGGCAACTCGAAGACGGTCTACTACCCCGGCCCCTGGGACAAGTGGCGCGACATCCACGTCGAGCGCACCGCGCACACCCTGGTCATCACCGACGCCGCACTGGCCGCCCAGGCGAAGCGGTACGCGCCGGCCGCCGAGGCGGCGGTGGCCGACGACTTCGCCGCCTGGCAGGCCGGCGGGGTCACCGCGAGCATCCCGAAGGGCTTCGTCATCAGCCTGGTCAAGGGAAAGCAGGACCTGGGCTCGCTCTACCGGATCAACAAGGAGAAGACCACCGAGTCCGGCGTCTCGATCGGCATGATCGCCGCCGACCGGAAGCAGGACATCGACATCGGCGGCAGCCGGATCGTGATCGACGTGGCCGACCGGTCGTTCTTCGCCGCCGGCAACACGCGCGGGCCAAGGGAGATCTTCCGGCACGAGGTGGGTCACTCCCTGGTCGCCAGCCTGGAGGACGCCGACAAGCAGGATTCCTTCGACGGCATCGAGAACTGGGTCGTGGAGGGCTTCGCCGAGTACCTGGCCCACCGGGGCGAGCCGCTGCGGTCCAGCGGCCGCAGCGCGCAGGCCCGGTCGATCGTCCGCTCCGGCGACTGGGACGGCACCCTGCCGAGCAACATCGACTGGGACTCCCCGGGCCGGGTCAGCTTCCACTACTGGCTCGGGCACGCGGCGATGACCCACCTCGCGGAGAAGTACGGCGAGCAGAAGCTGTTCCAGTTCGTGACCGCCCGCTACCGGGGCGCGACCGCCGACCAGGCCAGCCGGCAGGTGCTCGGCGTCCCGCTCGCCGAGTTCCAGACCGGCTGGGCGGCGTACGTGCGGGCGCAGGCGCGCTGAGCGGGAACCCGAGGAGCGAACGATGACGAACCCGCAGTCCCCCTGGCAGCCGCAGCCCGGAGCACCGGGCGGCCCACCGGTCCCGCCGCAGCCCCAGTTCCCGCCGCCACCGCCCGGGGCCCAGGTCCCGCCGCAGCCCCAGTTTCCGCCGCCACCGCCCGGGGCGCAGGTCCCGCCGCAGGCCCCGAGTGGAGGGGCACCACCGCCTCCGCAGCCGGGCTGGCCGCAGCCGCCGCAGGCCCCGCCCGTGCGGGGCGGGCACCCGGGCTGGCCGCCGGCACCGCAGGCCGGTCAACCCGCGTACCCGGTGGCTGGTCAGCCCGCGTACCCCGTGGCCGGCCGGCCGGCGTACCCGCCGCCGGGTTGGCCGGGGGCGGCCCCGACCGCGCCGGCGGCGCCCAGGCGGCGCGGTCGCCTGGCGCTGCTGATCGCCGGCGGGCTGGTGGCCGTGCTGGCCGTCGGCGCCGGCACCGCCTGGGGCGTCTCCCGGCTGGTCGGCGGCGGCTCGGACGGTGACGACGAGCTGAACACCGCCTGGGTGCTGGACTTCCCCGAACGGCAGGACACCGGCCTGACCACCTACGACCAGCAGGACATGTTCGGCGCCTGGCTGGCCGGTGACACGGTGGTCCGGGCGCAGGGGGACGGGCTGCTCGCCTACCGGCTCTCCGACGGCGGGCAGGCCTGGGGCGCCCCCGCCCCGGAGGGCACCTCACTCTGCGTCGCCGCGCAGGCGGTGACGGAGGGCCGGGGGGCGGTGGCGGTCGGCTCCGAGCAGTCCTGCAACACAGTCGCCGGCTTCGACCTGACCAGCGGCAAGCTGACCTGGCAGGCGAAGGTCCCGGCGCCGGTCCGCGAGGGCCGGGACGCACTGGCCGCGCCGGACCTCTCCGTCGCCGGCCAGCAGGTGATCGTCCGCTCCGGCGACACCATGATCGGGTTCTCGCTCGCCGACGGGAAGCAGTTGTGGCGCACCACCGGGGAGAAGTTGCTGCCCGGCCGGGACTGCGGCTTCAAGGACATGCGGGCCGCCGAAGACCTCGTGGTGGTCACCTACGGCTGCTCCGTCGGCGGCGAGGTGGACGCCGTCGACCCGGCCACCGGCAAGGTGCGCTGGCGGCAGCGGCTGCCCGAGGCGAAGGTCACCGACGGTGTGCTGAGCGTGCGGCCGCTGATCGGCCTGCCCGCGCTGGGGCACGAGAGCTACACGGTGCGGGACCCGAAGACCGGCCGGGAGACCGCTTCGTTCACCGACCCGATCGACGGCACCGAGCTGTGGGACGTGCCGCCGAACCGGTCCAACGCGATCGACGGCCCGGCCGTCTACCAGTTCCTCGCCGACGACGAGACGCTCTACTACCCGACGTTCCCGAAGAACGTGCCGGGCTCGGGGCGGTCGGCCAACCAGATCATCGCCATCGACCTGGCCACCGGGAAGCGGCGCTGGATCTCGTCCGGGCACAGCCCCAGCAAGGTCGAGCTGATCCGCCGGGACGAGCAGGGCCTGCTGGCCTGGGAGACCGGCGACCGGCGGAAGGTGCCGCCGCGCCTGGTCCGGATCGATGCCGCGACGGGCACGGTCAGCCCGGTGGCCAAGGGGCCGTCGTCGGCCGGCTTCGAGGGTGAGGACGCCAAGGTCATGGAGCGGGACGGGGTCGTCGTGATCGTGCCCTGGAAGCACGTCGTGGCGGACCGGGCGATCACCGTGCTGCGCTGACCGACACGACGCGGAAGGGGCGGGCCACTGGAGGGTGGACCGCCCCTCCGGGTGCGGTTGTTGTCACTGGGGCAGCAACGGATGCACCCACAATGCTCAGAGGTACAGGCAGAACGGGTGGCCGGCGGGGTCCAGGTGGACACGGACGTCGTCCTGGGGCTGGAAGTCCGCCACGGTGGCACCCAGGGACACCGCGTACGCCGACGCCGCGTCGAGGTCGTCGACCTTGATGTCGAGGTGGGCCATCATCTGCGGCTCGCCCGGGCCGGCCGGCCAGACCGGTCGCACGTACGCCGGCTCGGTCTGGAATGCCAGCCCGGCACCGCCCCCGGACGCGACCAGGACGACCCAGTCCGGCTCGTCCTCGTCCCGGGACCACCCGAGCAGCCGTTCGTAGAACCCGGCCAGCTCGCCCGCGTCGGGCGCGTCCAGCACGGTCGTGGTCAGCGTCAGCCGAGGCCTCTCATCCATTCCTCTCTCCTACCCCCGCACCGGCGCCTCCACCCCGGACACCGGACGGCCGGGATCCGCCGGAACGGGGACGAATACGATCGCCCGCCGACGCCACCCGCCGTACGCTGCCTCAATGCTGCTGCGCATGTCGACCCTGCTGCTCCGGACCCTGCGCGAGGACCCGGCCGACGCGGAGGTGCCGAGCC